>JBHJHH010000097.1:0-9434 GCA_050331015.1 Geminicoccaceae bacterium | reverse complement strand
GTCACCGGCTGCGGTGTTCGGTCACCGGCTGCAGTGTTCGGTCACCGGCTGCGGTGTTCGGTCACCGGCTGCGGTGTTCGGTCACCGGCTGCGGTGTTCGGTCACCGGCTGCGGTGTTCGGTCACCGGCTGTAGACTTTTGTTAACGCCATTGGGGAGCGTTTGGCGATATGCGCGCGATCATCATGGACGGTTTCGGCGGCAGCGAGGTCTTGCAGCTCGGCGCGTGTGCGCTGCCGGAACCGTCGGCCGATGAGGTGCGCATCAAGGTTGCGGCGACCTCGGTCAACCGGGCCGATCTGGCCCAGCGCGAGGGCCATTATCCGCCGCCGCCGGGCGAAAGCGACATCCTCGGCCTCGAGGTCGCTGGCGTCATCGAGGCGCTCGGCACAGGCGTCACCGGCTGGCGGGTCGGTGATCGGGTGATGAGCCTGGTCGGCGGGGGCGGTTATGCCGACTATGCCGTGGCGCCGGCCTCGACCTTGATGGCCGTGCCGGCCGGCATGCCGTTGCTCGAGGCCGCCGGGATCAGCGAAGTCTTCCTCACAGCGTACCTTAATATTTTCCAGGAAGCCGCTTTGAAACAAGGCGACTCCGTGCTCATTCACGGCGGTGCTTCCGGCGTCGGCACGGCCGGCATCCAGCTCGTCAAGGCGCTCGGCGGCGGCTTGTGCCTGGTCACCGTCGGCAGTGCCGACAAGGCCGAGGCGTGCACAGCACTCGGCGCCGACCTGGCCATCCGCTACAAGGACGACGACTTCGTTGCGGCGGTCCAGGCGGCCACGGACAAGCGCGGTGTCGACGTCATTCTGGATCACATCGGTGGCGCCTATCTGGCAAAAAACATCGATTGCCTTGCAACTTACGGCCGTTTGGTGATCATCGGCCTGCTCGGCGGCGCCAAGGCGGAACTGCCGATCGGCAAACTCATGATCAAGCGCCAGCGGGTCATCGGCTCGGTCTTGCGCGCGCGCCCGGTGGCGGAAAAAGCCAGGCTCACCGCCGATTTCAGCGCAAACGTCCTGCCCTTGTTCGACGCCGGCAGGCTCAAGCCGGTGATCCATACGGTCATGCCGCTCGACGACGTGCGCGCGGCCCATGATCTGGTCGAGGCCAACGCCAATATCGGCAAGGTGATTTTGCAGGTCGATGCCGCTCTGACGTGAGCGCAAACGGGCTTGCGCCGGCCCCACGCGCCCCCTATACAACGCGCCCAGTCAAGGCACGCCCAGGTAGCTCAGTTGGTAGAGCAGCGGACTGAAAATCCGCGTGTCGGTGGTTCGAATCCGCCCCTGGGCACCATTTCCTGGCCGTCAACGGCTTGGTCGCCGGCAAATCAAGCGGCAAGTGCCGGAAAGAATTCCGCCAGACCTTCCAAGATAAACTCGACGCCGAGCGCGCAGACGATCATGCCGAGCAAGCGGTTCAACACGATCTGTGTCACCGGGCCGATGAAACGGCTGAGTGTTGTCGCAATGGTCAGACCCACGCCGACTGTCAGGGCGGCAATGGCAATCACGGAAAGCACGACGAGATCATGGTGCAGGACATCGTGATCGGAGAACTCTTCGACGCCGAAAACCATCACGGCCGTGATTGCCCCCGGGCCGGCGAACAGCGGCACGGCGAGCGGAAAGATGCCGATCGCCACCGGATGCTGTGCGCCAGGGCGCGGCTCGGACGCCGAGTCGGGCTCGCCGATCAGGCCGAGCATGTCGAGAGCGATCAGTAGTACGACGATGCCGCCAAGTATTTTGAAGGCGGCCAGGGTAATGCCGAAAAGGCCCAGAAGACTTTGGCCGAGCAGCGCAAAGAGCGTGAGGATCATGGCCGTGGCGATGCCGGCGCTCAATGCCGTGATGCGCTGATCGGTTTGGCTGAGCCTTGCGGTCTGTTGTAAGAAAATCGGAATGCTGCCAGGCACATCAATAATCGCGATGAGTGCGACAAGCAGTTTGAAATATTCCGGCAGGTCAATCATAATCGCTTTTCCTGAACCAGATATCGCCATTACCGTCCGCCGCACCGACGTTGTCGCGCGGCGCCGACGTGTTGCGGCACCGTCGCGCCTTGTCTACGTCCAACGGGCATGATCCTGTCGCATTGCCGGTTGATCAACAAGCGCTCAGGTTTGCGTTGAACTTGCCGCCGGGAGACGCCGATGTTTCGCCTTTTTGATCCCGCCCACGCGTCGCGCTCGGCGCGGCACGCCAGACTTTATGCGCTTTACGAGATACTCTTCACGATCGCCGATTTCAGCGCGGCGTTTCTGTTCATTATCGGCAGTATTTTGTTTTTCCGTGAACAGACCGTGACCCTCGGTACCTGGATGTTTCTGATCGGTAGCGTGTTCTTCGCGCTCAAGCCAAGCATTCGTCTGGCGCGCGAGGTGCATTACTGGCGTCTTGGCGATGTTGACCTGCTTGCCGAGCGCGCGCAAGACTGACGCCTGGCATGGTTTGTGTGGTCACAGCGAGTGCCAACGGCGCGAAGCATGTCAAAACTTAGCATCCATCGACTTCAGGGAAATGATATCGCACTATGTCGCGAGACGGTCGCGATGCTCGGACACGCTTTCGACTGCGCAAGCGAGTATACCGATCACCCGCCGCGGGATAGCTACTTAAAGAACCGCTTGCGTGATCCGAATTTCATTTTCCTGGCCGCGTTGCATGAGGGCAGGGTTGTTGGCGGACTGGTCGCTTATGTCCTGCACAAGTTCGAACAAGAACGCAGCGAAGTCTATATCTACGATTTGGCCGTACGCGAAGCCTGTCGCCGCCAAGGCGTCGCCACTGAACTGATCGAAGCGCTCAAGCCGATCGCCCGAGACTGCGCCGCCCATGTCCTGTTCGTTCAGGCCGATGGCGACGATGGGCCGGCGATTGCCCTGTATGACACGGTCGGCGTTCGCGCGCGCGTGCTGCACTTCGACATCCCGCTCACCTAACGCAGCGGCAGGAATGGCGCAACACGCGTAGCCGGAGAACGGGCGGTTCGGCTTACGGTTTCTTGAAGCCCGGCGCGCGCAGCTTGGTGCGATGCTCGACATCGGGGATCGAGCCGTCCGGATTACGGCCGTGGAAATAAGTCCGCTGCCATTTCTGCTTCTTGGCCTCCGGGTCGTTGGCATCGAGATCTTTGATGAACTTGGAGCGCGACTGGCTCCAGATGTCGTTCAGCCGCTTGGTCTCGGCGTTTTCTTCAAACGGTGCGTAGCGCGGTGCGCACGCCTCGATCAAACCGCGCGGTACCGGGAAGAAATGGCAGAACGGCTCGCCTTTTTCGAAGCGGATGGTGTGGTTCGGCCGGGTGAACTTCCAGTTCATGGTGAAGCTGTAAGGCGACCAGTCGGTCTCGATCACGCCGGTGAGGCCGTAGATGCCGTCTTTCGGCTCGTTGATCGGGCCGGTGACGAAGAGATCGAAGCCGGGCGGCGTGCGGATGATGCCGTTGACGTGAAAGGTGAGCACGCCGAAGCCGAAATGGCTGACCGCCGGCACGTGATCGCGGCCGCTGGCACAGGCCAGCTCGATGTCTTCCTTGGCGTTGCCGCCATTCCAGCGCGCGGCGAAGGTTTCCGGGCAGCGCACTTCCCAGCCATGGCCATTGGCGATCGACAAGGGCAGGCAGCGATAGGCGTAGCGCTCGCTGGTCTCGTCCATCCAGGTGCGCGTCGGCCGGCCGGGCTGGATGTCAACGGCCTGCGCACCAACCGGATAGCAGACGATCTCGAGCGGCACGACGCCCCCGTCTTGGGCCTGATCGTCGTTCAAGGGTTCCGTCTGGGCCTTCACCGCACCCATCGCACGCTATCCTTTCCTCACCGAGCCCGTCGGGCTCATGTCCGCACCGTCTGGTCGGCGCCAGGCTGCGCCCCTAGCAAGCTGGCCGCCGGCGCGCACGGGCCCATATCAAGCGCATGCACGCCTTTGCCGCCTTGTACCGCGCCCTGGACGCGACAACAAAGACCAATGCCAAGGTCGCGGCGATGCGCGGCTATTTCGCGGACGTCCCGCCGGCCGATGGCGCCTGGGCGGTGTTTTTTCTCACAGGTCAGCGCTTCAAACGCTTCATCGCCGGCCGAACCTTACGCCAGTACGCTATGGACTTATGCGGACTGACGCCCTGGCTGGTCGAGGATGCCCACGCCGCCGTCGGCGACAGCGCGGAAACCACCGCCTTGCTGCTGGACGCCGCCGGCCTGTGCGCCAGCGAGGCCACGCGGGAGACGACACCGTTGCATGTCTGGGTCGAGCAGCGCCTGCTACCCTTGCGCGATGTCGATGAGCGGACAGCGCGTGCCCAGATCGCCGCCTGGTGGCAGGCCCTGCCGATGGAAGATGTGTTCATTCTCAATAAGTTACTGACCGGCGCCTTGCGTGTGGGCGTTTCCCAGACCCTGGTCACCCGCGCGCTGGCCGAGAGCGCCGGGCTCGAGCCGGCGGTGGTCGCACACCGGCTAATGGGCAACTGGCAGCCGACGCCGGGCTTCTTCCGGGGCCTGTGCGCCGCGGAAAGCGCCAGCGAGGATCGTTCGCGGCCCTATCCGTTCTTCCTGGCCAGCCCATTGGAAGAAGGCGATCTGGCTAGGCTCGGCCCGGTCGAGGACTGGCTGATCGAATGGAAATGGGACGGCATTCGCGCCCAGGTCCTCAAGCGTCACGGCGAGGTGTTCATCTGGTCGCGCGGCGAGGAAATGGTCGTCGAACGCTATCCGGAGGTGGCCAGCGCCGCCGCCCGCCTGGCCGACGGCACGGTGATCGATGGTGAACTGCTCGCCTGGGAGGATGCCAGCGGCGTCATGCCGTTTGCCGCCATGCAGCGGCGCATCGGCAAGCTCAAGCCGGGCGCGAAACTGCTGAACGACGTGCCGGTGCGCCTGCTCGCCTATGACCTGCTCGAGCTGAACGGCGACGATTGGCGCGCGCGGCCGATGCGCGAACGCCGCGCGGCGCTCGAGACCGCGATCGCGCCGGCGGCCGCGGCGATCAAGCCATCGCCCGTGTTGGCGGTACCCAGCTGGCACGCGGCCGGCGGCCTGCGGGCGCGCGCCCGTCAGGAACGCACCGAGGGGCTGATGCTCAAGCGCGTGGACTCGGTCTATGGCGTCGGGCGCAAGCGCGGCGACTGGTGGAAATGGAAAATCGAGCCGCTGACCATCGATGCCGTGCTGATCTACGCCCAGGCCGGTTCCGGGCGCCGCTCCAACCTGTTTACCGACTACACCTTCGCCTGCTGGCGCGACGGCGAACTGGTGCCGGTCGCCAAGGCCTATTCCGGCCTGGACGACAGCGAGATTGCCACGCTCGATCGCTGGATCCGCCGGCATACCCGGGAGAAGTTCGGCCCGGTGCGCTCGGTCGAGCCGGTGCATGTCTTCGAACTGGCGTTTGAAGGCATCAATCGCTCCAGCCGGCACAAGTCCGGCGTGGCCTTGCGCTTTCCACGCATCAAGCGCTGGCGCCATGACAAGACGCCGGCGCAGGCGGACACGCTCGAAGCGGTCAAAGGCCTGCTCGATCCGGCCGAGCGGGCAGTCGGTTGAGGGCACGCGTTGGTTGCGCTGCAAAAAGGGCGGGCACTGGCATTTCCCGCGGCAGACGCGTAGCCTGAGGCGCAATGCGCGTTGCGGCAGGGCAGACCTCGGCGCGCCTTTGGAGACGAGTTGATGGACAACGAGGTTACGCTGGGCGCGCGCGACGTGCGCACCATGATCCACCCGTACACCAATCTGGTGAAGCACGCCCAGGATGGACCGCTGATCATCAGCGGTGGTGACGGCATCTACGTCATCGACGAGGCGGGCAATCGCTATATGGAGGCCATGGCCGGCTTGTGGTGCGCCGGCCTCGGCTTTTCCGAGCCGCGCCTGGCCGAAGCGGCCTATGACCAGCTCAAGAAGCTGCCGTTCTACCACATTTTTGCCGGCCGCTCACACCAGCCGGGCATCGAGCTGGCCGAACGTCTGGTCGAGATGGCGCCGGGCGACATGGCCAAGGTGTTCTTCGTCAATTCCGGCTCGGAAGCCAACGACACCCAGGTCAAGATCGTGCGCTATTACTGGGGCGCGCTGGGCAAGCCGGAAAAGCGCAAGATCATCGCCCGCACGCGCGCCTATCACGGTGTCACCATGGCGTCCGCGAGCCTGACCGGCCTGCCTTATGTCCATGCCGGCTTCCAGCTACCGATCGAAGACATCCGCCACACCATGAGCCCGCACTACTACCGCGAGCATCTGGACGGCGAGAGCGAGGACGCGTTCGCCACGCGCTGCGCCGAAGAGCTGGAAAAGATGATCCTGGCGGAAGGCCCGGAGACGGTCGGCGCTTTCATCGCCGAGCCGATCATCGGCGCCGGTGGCGTGATCCCGCCGGCCGCGGGCTATTTCGAGAAGATCCAGGCCGTGACGCGCAAATACGACCTGCTGTTCATCGCCGATGAGGTCATCTGCGGCTTCGGCCGCACCGGCAACATGTTCGGCAGCGAAACCTACGGCATCCAGCCGGACTCGATCTCGATCGCCAAGCAGCTATCGGCGGCCTACCTGCCGATCGCGGCCGTGCTCGTGAACAAGCGCATCGGCGAGGTCATCACCGAGCGCTCGGGCGAGCTCGGCACTTTTGGCCATGGCTACACCTATTCCGGTCATCCGGTCTGCGCCGCGGTCGCTTTGGAAACCCTGAAGATCTACGACGAGATCGATGTCGTCGCGCGCGTGCGCAAGCTGGCGCCGGTGTTCGAGGAGCGGGTCGCCAGGCTCGCGGAAAAGCCGCTGGTCGGCGATACGCGTGCCAAGGGGCTGATCGGTGCGGTCGAGGTCATGGCCGATGGTGCCAAGCGCGTGCCGTTCGATGCCAAGGATATGATGGGCATGAAGGTGCAGTTGGCGGCGCAAAAGCGCGGCGTGCTCGTGCGCGCCATCGGCGACAATGTCGCCTTCTGCCCGCCGATGATCATCGAGCCCGAGCAGATCCACGATCTGTTCGATGTCGTCGCTGACGCGCTCGACGAAGTCTACGTCGGACTGCAGGCCCAAGCCGCCTGACGGCGCGGCGCGCGGCGCGCATTGGTATTGGGGAGACCTCGTCCATGAAACTTCGGGTCAGTGGTTACGAGCTCAACCTGGTCGTCGATGGATCGCCCAAGGCGCCGCCGCTCCTGCTTTTGCACGCGCTGGCCACGAATGGCCACATGTTCGACGACGCCATCGCCGAGCTGGCGCGGCATTTCCGCTGTATCCGCGTGGATCTGCGCGGCCATGGCCTGAGCGAGGCGCCACCACGGCCGTATGCGTTCAAGGCCTATGTCGCCGATCTTCTGGGCGTGCTCGATCATCTCGGCATCGCGCGCACTCATGTGCTCGGCGTGTCGCTCGGCGGCATGATCGCCCAGCATCTGGGCCTGATCGCACCGGAGCGCATCGAGCGGCTTGTCCTGGTGAGCACGACGTCACGCACGCCGCTCGAGGCCCGACCGGTGTGGCAGGAGCGCATGGACACGGTGAGCGCGCACGGTGTCGCCAGCCAGATCGAGCCGACCCTGGCGCGCTGGTTCACCGACGGCTACGCCAAGACCGCACCGAACGTGTTCGCGCAGATCGGTGAGATGATCGGCAAGACCAGCCAGACCGGCTATCTGGGCGCCTGTGATGCCATCATGGAGCTGGATGTCACCGGCCAGCTCAAGGGCCTGCGCGGGCCGACCCTGGTCATGGTCGGCGAGCAGGACCAGGGCACGCCGGTCAGCGCGGCCCAGGCGATTCAGGCCGCCGTTCCCGATGCCAGGCTGGTCGTCGTGCCGGATGCCTCGCACATGCTGCCGATCGAGCAGCGCGAGGCGTTCTTGAACCACACGCTGGCGTTCCTGCGCGCCTGACCGGCCGGCTCAGAACACGTCCTGGCCGCCGTTCACCGGGATTTCCGCGCCGGTGATATACGAAGCGGCGTCGGTGATCAGGTAGTAGACCACGCTGGCAACCTCGGTCGGCGAGCCCAGGCGTCGCAGCGGGATGCGTTCGACCAGATGCTCGGTGCCGGGCGACAGGATGGCGGTGTTGATCTCGCCCGGGCAGACGGCGTTCACGCGCAGGCCCATATGGGCCAGATCGGCCGCCAGCTCGCGGGTAAGCGCCCAGAGCGCGGCTTTCGAGGTGCTGTAGGCCGAGCCCGCGAACGGGTGCACGCGATGGCCGGCAATCGAGGTGATGTTGACGATCGCGCCATCACCGCGCTCAAGGCTTTTCGCCAGCGAGCGGGCGAAGAACACCGGGGCGAAGAAATTGATGGCGAAGGTCTCCTGCCAGACGGCCAGATCGCCATCCAGGCAGCCCAGCCGCGCACCGTTCTCGCCCTTGGGCGAAAAGCCGGCATTGTTGACCAGCGCGTGCAGCGGCTCGCCCTCGAGCAGCGCGTTCAGGCTGTCGATGGCGTGATCGAGCTGGTCAACACGTGCCAGATCGGCGGTGATGTGCTGATGCGTGTCGGTGCGCGGGCAGTTTTCCGGCACCCGATCGCGTGAGCAGGTGATCGCCCGCCAGCCCTGATCGACAAAATACTTCGCCGTGGCATGACCGATCCCGCGGCTTGCCCCGGTTATGAACACCGTCTTGCGTCCGGCCATGTCGCTGTCGCCCTCACAAAGATTTGCCCGACTGTAGCACGCCGGTGCCTCGCTGCCATCCGTCGCATACGACGCGGCCGGCCGGCGGCCGCCGCCAGGGCTTGCGCAGACGGTTGCATAGCCGGTGCGACTTTCGCGTGACACACGAAACAGCGTTTGCGAAAAATACCCGCGGGTTTTGCTTGGTATGCGATCGAGACGTGTTATCAAGGCGCACTCAAGGGCAGTTGCCAGCCCGAACTGCCCGTCGGTGAATTGACAGGATCGCCGTAAATAACGACACATTGAGACAAATTTTAGTGAAAATGCTGAGGCTGTAATGCGCCGCCATTCGCGTAAACTACTGTCATCCGTTGCTGCTGCAGGCTTGTTTTTCGGTTCTGTCAGCCAGTCCTACGGCCAGCTCTACGTGCCGCCGGAGGTGTTCGTCGAGCTCTATATCAACCAGGAGAGCGCGCCCGAGCGCTTCCTGGATGAACTCGACCGCGCTGTCGCCGCCAATCCCGACATGAAGGGCGGCATTGCCGTCCAGGCGGTGCGTCTGCGCCCCGACCTCGAGAGCGAGATCCTGCAGCGCGTCGGCATGACCAAGGCCGAGCTCGATGCCGTCGAGCCGATGAGCGCCGAGCAGCTTGACAACGACGACGCGGTGGCGCCGGCCGATGAAGAGGCCCTGGCGGCGGTGACCACCGACGACGTTACCCAGCCGGTCGAGCCAGACGACGATGATGAGGACAGCGCGGCCGGTGCTGCCGTGGCGGCCGGCGCCGCCGCTGCCACGGCTGGTGCCGCCGGCGCGGCTGCCACGACCGG
>JBHJHH010000096.1:0-58832 GCA_050331015.1 Geminicoccaceae bacterium | reverse complement strand
ATGCCGACAAGTTCAGCACGTTCACCGGCTGGTACAATGATTTCGGCGCCTGGATCGTGTTCACCGCCGGCCTGACGCCGTTTCCCTACAAGGTCATCACCATCGCATCCGGTGTCACCGGGCTGGATCTGGTCACCTTTGCGGTGGCATCGATCCTGTCGCGTGGTCTGCGCTTTTTCATCGTCGCCGGCCTGCTCTATGCGTTCGGTCCGCCGATCAAGGCGTTCATCGAGCGGAATCTGGGCTGGTTGACGGTCGTCTTTGTCGTCTTGCTGTTCGGCGGCTTTGTGGCGTTGAAGCTCTTGCATTGAGCCGCGCCCAAGACGACTGTCGCGGCGACTTCGGGTGACACTTGGCAGGGTGCGAAACGCTCATGGGTCTTGTCTTTGAGCTCTGGCGCTGGGCGCTGCGGCCGGGCGTTGCCGCCACTTTGCTCGCGTTCGCCTGCGCCGGCCTGCTGCTTGCGGCGTTCGGCTTCGAGTATCTGGCCGACATGCACCCCTGTCCGCTATGCGTGTTCCAGCGCTACGCCCATCTGGCGGTCATCGGCGTCGGCGTCGCCGTGGCCCTCGGGCTGCCGGCGCGCGCCGGCTTGGCGATGATGGCCGTAGCCTCGTTGATCGGCATGGGCATCGCCGCCTTTCAGGTCGGTGTCGAATGGGGTTGGTACCCGCTGCCGGCGTTCTGCGGCGGCCTGCCAAAAGCCGAGAGCGTGGAAGAACTCCGGCGTTTGCTGGCGAACGCGCCGCCGCCTTGCGATGAGGTGTTGTGGAGCCTGTTCGGCATCTCCATGGCCGGTTGGAACGCCCTGATCTCGTTGGGCATGGCCGGATTTGCCATCCTCGCCATCGTGGTTGGGCGCGCGCAGCGCCCGTCAGGTCCAGAACGCGTCTAGCGTCTAGGCGGCGCGGCCCTGACCGGTCTTGTACAGACCCTCGAGAAGCTCGTGATAGGCCTTGTTGATCAATGGCCGGCGCAGTTTCAGCGTCGGCGTCATGTAGCCATTCTCCACCGTAAAGGGTTCGTCCATAACGTGGAACCGGCGGACCTTTTCGATGGCCGACAGCCGAAGGTTGGCGCGATTGATGGCCGCGCGCATGGCCTTTTGCATCGCTTCTTCCTGCACCAGCGCCTTGAGATCGGCATCCAAGCCCTGCTCACGCGCAAGTTTCCTGGCGAACTCCTGGTCGGGCACGATCAGCGCCACCAGATGCGGCCGCTGGTCGCCATAGACGAGCACCTGATGCACCTCCGGTTCGAGACTGATGACCCCTTCAACGCGTTGCGGTGAAATATTGTCGCCACCGGAATTCACGATCAGATCTTTCTTGCGATCCGTGATGCGCAGGTAACCGTCTTCGTCGAACTCACCGACGTCACCGGTATGCAACCAGCCATCTTTGATCGCCTTGGCGGTTTCTTCCGGGTCACGCCAATAGCCTTGCATGACATTGTCACCGCGCACGAGGATTTCCCCGTCCTCGGCGATCTTGACTTCCACGCCTTCGAGCGGCGGGCCGACCGTGGCCATCTTGATCCGGCTCGGCGGATTGATCGCGACCAGCGGCGAGGTCTCGGTCTGGCCGTAGCCCTGCAACAGTGGCAGGCCCAGGGCCTTGAAAAACACACCGACATCGTAATGGAGCGGTGCGCCGCCGGAAACGAGCGCGAGCATCCGGCCGCCGAACTGCTCATGCACCTGTTTGCGCACCAGGCGATCGAGCGCCATATTGGCGAGCCGATCGACGAGGTTCATCTTTTCTGGTGTCTCGTAGTCCTTTCTGCCCAGTTCGACAGCCTTGTAAAACAGCTTGGCCTTGAAGCCGCCGACGCGGTTGACGCGCGCTGTGATTTTCTGGCGCATGACTTCGTGCAACCGCGGTACGCAAGGCAGGATCGTCGGCCTGGTTTCCTTGATGTTCTCAGCCAGGCGCTCGACGCTCTCTGCGTAATAGATCTCGGCACCGATGGAAATCGGCAGAAGAAACCCCGCCGTATGCTCATATGAGTGGGACAAAGGCAGGAAAGATAAAAAGACGTGGTGTCTCGACGGCGCTTCTTTTTCCAGAAGCGCTATCCCCGACTGGACATTGGCAATCAGGTTGCGATGGGTCAGGACAACCGCCTTCGGCGTGCCGCCGGTGCCTGACGTGAAGATGAAGCAGGCGGCCTCGTCGCCGCCCCGCGAGTAGCCGGGCAAGTCCGTCAATTCCGGTGCGTTGTCGCCCAGATCCGCAAAGCGTGTGATCGGGATGGCGCTCTCGATCCCGTCATCGAGATCATCGAACGTGCTCAAGAACGTTATCGACGGCGCGCGCTCCACGGCCGCCATGAGCGTTTTCGCGAGCTTGCCGCCGGAAAAGATCAGCCCGCTGCACTCGGCGTGGTTAAGGACATGGGCGAAGACATCGCTCGTGTAGGTAGTGAAGGCCGGCACGGTGATGGCGCCAGCGGCCATGATCGCCAGATCGGCAATCGCCCATTCCGGCCGGTTTTCCGCAATCAGACCAACGCGATCGCCGGGCTGGATGCCTTGTGCGATCAGTCCAGCGGCCGCCTTGCGCACCCGCTCATGCACCTCGGCCCACGACAGCGAATGCCAAGCCTCGTCATGTTTTTCCCACAGGAACGGCTTGTCGCCTTCACGCTTGGCGACTTTATCGAAGATCTCGCTCCAATTGGTGCCTGAGACGGGCTCGGTCATAAAGCTTCCCTCGCAACATATGCTGGTCTGCGCGCATTTCCTCTTTAGGCGGCCCGGCCAGCCTTGTGCTTGACATACGGAGCCGGGCGGCAAATGACCAGTAGCTCTCGCCAAAGAACCCCTTGATTGGGAGCATCAAGCATCATGACCCATGTGCGTTCGGCCGCTGCGCAGGCCGCTGAAGTGACTGGCGAGGCACCGGAATGGGATCTGAGTGACCTCTATTCCGGGCGGGACGCGCCGGCGATCCAAGGTGACCTCGATCTGTGCGCCGATGAGGCCGTTGCCTTAGAACGCACGTACCAAGGGCATGTTGCGGATCTCAGTGGTGAACAGCTCGTCGAGCTGATCCGGCGCTATGAGGTATTGAGTGAGCGTCTTGGCCGCGTCGGCTCCTATGCGCAGCTGTTGCACGCGACGCATCTCGAGGATCCGGAGGTCAGCCGCTTTTATCAGACGATCAACGAGCGCGCGAACGACATCTACACGCGCCTTCTGTTCGTCACGCTCGAGATCAACCGCATCGAAGAGGACAGCCTGCACGCCAAGATTGCCGGCAGCACCGCGCTGGCCGGCTATCAGCCCTGGTTGCGCGATGTCCGCGTGTTCCGGCCGCACCAGCTCAGCGACGAAGTCGAGCGTGTGCTGCATGAAAAGCATGTGACCGGCCGGGCGGCCTGGGTGCGTCTGTTCGATGAAACCATGGCAGCGCTGCGTTTCAAGCTGGACGGCAAAGACCTGACGGCCGCGGAAATCTTCAACATCTTGTCCGATACCAATCGCGCCAAGCGCGCTGCGGCGTACGACTCGATCGCCGGTGTTCTGGCCGACAACGCCCGGCTGTTCGCGCTGGTCACTAACACCTTGGCCAAGGACAAGGCGATCGAAGACGGCTGGCGCCACTACGACAGGCCGATTTCTTTCCGCAACAAGGCCAACGCGGTTGAGGATGAGGTCGTGCAGGCCCTGGTCGACGCCGTGCGCGACGCCTATCCACGCTTGTCGCACCGCTATTACACGCTCAAGGCACGCTGGATGGGCCTGGACAAGCTCGCGCCTTACGATCGCAACGCGCCGTTGCCGGATGACGACGATCGGCAGATCGTCTGGGATGAGGCCAAGGTGGTTGTGCTCGACGCCTATCGCGGTTTTTCACCTAAGCTGGCCGATCTTGTGGATGATTTTTTCGCGCGCGCGTGGATCGATGCCCAGGTCAAGGCGGGCAAGGATTCGGGTGCCTTTTGTCACCCGACCGTGACCAGCGTGCATCCTTATGTGCTAATGAACTTCCAGGGCAAGGCGCGCGATGTGATGACCCTGGCGCATGAGCTCGGCCACGGCGTGCACCAGCGCCTGGCGGCCGAACAGGGACCGCTCATGGCCGGTACACCGCTGACCCTGGCGGAAACGGCATCGGTGTTCGGCGAACAGCTCACCTTCCGCGCCCTGCTCAACGCGGAAAGTGATCCCGGCCGGCGCCGCGTGCTCCTCGCCGGCAAAATCGAGGACGCCATCAACACGGTCGTGCGCCAGATCGCCTTCTGTGAGTTCGAGCGCCGCGTGCATGATCGGCGCAAGGAGGGCGAGCTGACCGCGGTCGAACTCGGCGAGATCTGGATGGGCGTGCAGCGCGAAAGCCTTGGGCCGGTTTTCGATTATGACGACGCGTATCAACACTTTTGGAGCTATATCCCGCACTTCATCCACGCACCGTTCTACGTTTATGCCTATGCGTTTGGTGACTGCCTGGTGAACTCGCTCTATGCGCGTTATCAGGCTGAGCCGGACGGGTTCGAGGCCAAATATCTCGAAATGCTGCGCGCCGGCGGGACGCTGCGCCATAAGGAACTCCTGGCCCCGTTCGGTCTGGACGCATCCGACCCGGCCTTCTGGTCGCAAGGTCTGGGCTTGATCGAAGGCATGATCGACGAACTCGAGCGCGATCTGGAAGTGGCCTGAACGCGACTTACCTCCTTGAGCGGCGCGCATGTGCGCCATTCTCGAGGTAGCGTCGATGAGCAACGAGGCGATTTTGGCCAACGAAAACAGTTATGTCGGGCGTGTCCGCCGCTATGCACAGGTCTCCGGCACCGTCGGCGGCATCGCTGCGCGTATGGCCGGCCAGCGCGTCTTCGGTCTGACTGTCGACAAGGACCGTCAGGCTTCGGAGCTGCGCGAAGCCTTGGGCGGCCTCAAAGGCCCGCTGATGAAGGTCGCCCAGATGCTGGCGACCATTCCGGATGCGTTGCCGGCGGAATACGCCGCCGAGCTGGCGCAGTTGCAATCGAGCGCACCGCCAATGGGTCCGTCCTTCGTGCGCCGGCGCATGAAAACGGAACTGGGCCCCGACTGGCAAAGCCGGTTCGATCATTTCCCCATGGAGGCCGCCGCGGCAGCGTCGCTCGGTCAGGTGCACAAGGCTGCAAAGGACGGTCAGACGCTTGCCTGCAAGCTGCAATACCCCAACATTTCTGCGGCAGTGGAAGCTGACCTCAATCAGTTGAGCATCATTCTGGCGTTGTATCGGCGCTATGACAGTACCATTGATACCAGCAAGATCGCCGAGGAAGTTTCCGAGCGTCTGCGCGAGGAACTCGATTATGCCCGTGAGGCCAAGAACATTCGGCTTTACAGCCGCATGTTGGCGGATGAGCCGCATGTGCATGTGCCGGATGTCATCGGTGACCTTTCGACCGGTCGTTTGCTGACCATGTCCTGGCTTGAGGGGCGCAAGCTGTTGGACGTCAAGGAAGAACCGGTCGAGGCGCGCAACGAGATCGCCCTGAATATGTTTCGCGCCTGGTACACACCGTTCTATTACTACGGTGTCATCCACGGTGACCCGCATCTGGGCAATTACACAATCCGTGACGACAACACGGTTAACCTACTCGACTTTGGCTGTATTCGCGTCTTTCCACCGACCTTTGTCGAAGGCGTCATTGAGCTTTTCTGGGCGCTGCTGAACGACGAACACGAGCGCGCCGTACACGCCTACCGCTTGTGGGGCTTTGACAAGTTGAGCAAAGAGCTTATCGAGGTGTTGAACATCTGGGCACGGTTCATCTACGGCCCGCTGCTTGAAGATCGTGTGCGCCGCATTCAGGAAACCAACTCCGGCGCGCTGGGCCGTCAGGTTGCCGAGAAAACCCATGCCGAGCTGCGGCGTGTTGGGGGCGTTCAGGTGCCGCGCGAATTCGTGTTCATGGATCGTGCTGCCATCGGCCTGGGCGCCGTTTTCATGCATCTCAACGCGGAAATCAACTGGCACCGCGTGTTTCTCGACATGATCGACACATTCGATGTTGAACAGCTAAGCCAGCGTCAACACGACGGCCTGGTTCAGGTTGGTTTGGCCTGACGCTGAACGCGAGACGGACAAGGCATAGAAAAAGAGCCGCGCGAGTACACCCGTGCGGCTCTTTATTTGTTCCTTAACGAACGACGGTTATTCAGACAGCAGACGCCGCGCGATGACTTGTGCCTGGATCTCAGCAGCACCCTCGAACACGTTCAGGATGCGCGCGTCGCACAAGACGCGCGAGATTGGGTATTCGATGGCATAACCGTTGCCGCCGTGCACCTGGACGGCGTTGTCGGCACAGGCCCATGCCACCTGGGCGCCAAGCAGTTTGGCGAGACCGGCTTCAAGGTCGCAGCGCCGTTCGCTGTCCTTCTCTCGCGCGGAAAACAACGTGATCTGCCGCGCGATCATGATTTCCACGGCCATCCAGGCGAGCTTGCCGAAGACGCGCGGGAAGTTGTAGATGGGCTGGCCGAACTGCACACGGTCATGGGCATACTGCAGACCCAACTCAAGCGCGTTACGGGCGACACCGACGGCGCGCGCGGCGGTCTGGATGCGGGCGCTCTCGAACGTCTCCATCAGTTGCTTGAAGCCCTGGCCCTCGACGCCGCCCAGAAGCTGACTTTTTGGCAGGCGGAACCCGTCGAGCGACAGCGTGTACTCCTTCATGCCGCGATATCCGAGGACCTCGATCTCGCCGCCGTCGATGCCCTGATCCGGAAAAGGCTGCTCGTCCGTGCCACGGGTCTTCTCGGCCAGGAACATAGATAGGCCCTTATAGCCCTTTTGGCTCGGATCGGTGCGCGCGAGCACGGTCATCATGTCCGCACGGGCAGCATGCGTAATCCAGGTTTTCTGGCCAGTAATGATATAGTCATCGCCGTGCACGACCGCGCGGGTTTGCAACGAACCCAGATCAGAACCGGTGTTGGGCTCGGTGAAGACGGCGGTTGGCAAGATTTCGCCCGACGCAAGCTTGGGCAGATAGTGGTTCTTTTGTTCCTCCGTACCACCAAGACGGATCAGCTCGGCAGCGATTTCAGCGCGCGTACTGAGGCTGCCGACACCGATATAGCCGCGCGAAAGCTCCTCGGTGACGACGCACATGGCCTCTTTGCTCATGCCAAGGCCGTCATAGGCTTCCGGGATGGTCAGCCCGAACACGCCAAGCTCGGCAACCTGCTCGATGATCTCGATCGGAATGAGCTCGTCGCGTTCGTGCCAGCCATGGGCGTGCGGGATCACCTTGTCCTCGGTAAAGCGCTGGAACTGCTCGCGAATCATCTCCAGGGAGTCGTCGCTGAGGCCCCATTCGCCGAAATTGCCGTCCTTGATCTGCTCGGCGAGACCGGCCCGCACCTCGGCAGTGTTGCCGCTGGCGATGAGCTCGCGCACCACAGGGCTGAGGAACCGGCTGACATCATCTTCGGCCAGATACATGTCACCCGGACGGACGATCTCGCCCTGCGACATCGGTATGCCGCCCGCCATGCGCGCGAGATACTCGCCGAACGCGGCGCGCAAGATGAGGGTTTCCAGCTCGCCGAACTTGTCGTGCACGATCAGACGTTCGGCCCAGCCGTGCATCTGCCGCAGCGCCTCGACATAGACGGCCAGCCAGGCGAGGCCATGCGCGGCGAACTGCTCGCGTTCAAGTAGACCGGCGTCGATCTTGCCATCGGACACAACCTTGGCGCGAATGGCGGCCTTGGCTGCATTGAACAAGGTCTCGGCCGAACCAACGGCCTGACGGGTGCGATCCACCAGGGACGAGTCGTCCGCGCGCAATTCAGCGATGGAAACGGCCACGATCGGACCTCCTATGCAATGAAGTGTTGAGACAGGCGACACGCCTGATGCCACCTGTCTCGTTGATTGAGAAAGTTGTGCGCCGCACCCCGGTGTCGAGATGCGGCGCGCATTTGGCGCGATCAGTCTTCGCGCGCTTCCTCAACGGTCCGCATGCCCGGGCGCTTGGCGCTGACCAGAACGGCCATGTTGCCAGGCTTATGCTCGTTCTTGAGCATCTTCATGTGCGCGCGGGGGATGTCGTTCCAGCTGAACACTTCGGACATGCACGGGTCGACCATGCGGTTGATGACCATCTGGTTGGCCGCGCTGGCCTGCTTCAGATTGGCGAAGTGGCTGCCCTGCATACGCTTTTGCCGCATCCAGAAGAAGCGGGCGTCCAACGTCAGGTTGTAGCCGGTGGTGCCGGCGCACAGGACGACCATGCCGCCACGCTTGACGACGAACGCCGAGACCGGGAAGGTCGACTCACCCGGGTGCTCGAACACGGTGTCGACGTCGTTACCCTTGCCAGTGATGCCCCAGATGGCCTTGCCGAACTCGCGCACCTTTTTCATGTAGTCCTTGTAGGTGTCGGCGTCGTCGACGTCCGGCAGCTGGCCCCAGCAGTCGTAGTCGCGACGGTTGAGCACGCCTTTGGCGCCGAGCGACATGACGAAATCATGCTTGGTCGGATCGGAAATAACACCGATTGCGTTAGCGCCCGAACCGGCGATGATCTGGATCGCCATCGAGCCGAGGCCGCCTGACGCACCCCAGACCAACACGTTATGGCCTGGCTTCAGATCATGCGGCGGGTGGCCGAACAGCATGCTGTAGGCGGTCGCCAGGGTCAGGACGTAGCAGCCAGACTCTTCCCAGGTGAGGTGGCGCGGCCGCGGCATGAGCTGGCGCGACTGCACGCGGCAGAACTGCGCGAACGAGCCGTCCGGTGTTTCGTAGCCCCAGATGCGCTGGCTCGGCGAGTACATCGGATCGCCGCCATTGCACTCTTCGTCGTCGCCATCGTCCTGGTTGCAGTGAATGACGACCTCGTCGCCGACCTTCCAGCGGGTGACCTTCGAGCCGACCTTCCAGACGACACCGGCGGCATCCGAGCCGGCGATGTGGTATTCGGCCTTGTGGATGTCGAACGGCGTCACCGGTTTGCCGAGCGCCGCCCAAACACCATTGTAGTTAACACCTGCAGCCATGACCAACACTAACACGTCCTGGTCGCCGATCTCGGGGGTATTAACCACCTCCTGCTGCATCGCCGTGTTCGGCTCGCTGTGCCGTTCGCGCCGGATCACCCAGGCATACATGTTCGCCGGCACGTGGCCGAGCGGCGGGATTTCGCCAACCTCGTAGAGGTCCTTGATCTCACCTCTGCCGTCCGCGGGCTTGGAGGCATCGCCATTCATCGGGATGACGTTGGCCAAGTCGCTGCTCACGATGTGTCCCTCACTTTTCACGCCCGCCGCAGGCTGGGCAATTGTCGCTGAAGAAATCTCGGGTGAGTGGAAAAAATCGTTTGGTTTCAAATCAATACCGTTCTCCCTTGCCACCGTCAGGAGCTGTTCCTGACGACGAGCCGGTATCGCCCCGCGCCGCACCCAGCCACTGACCGCGGTTTGCCAGATGCCGAGCATCTCTGCGACGCGTTGCTGCGAACCAAACTTGCGGATGACATGTTCTACTGAATTTCTGTCCATCCCACCGAATCTCACCTTGACGCCGGCCGGACCCTAGGTGCGCATGTGTTGGCTGTCAACACGTCTTCGCATTTGCGAACTAACGCGATCCGTGTTAGGCGCACTGCAATAGGGTCCAATGAGTTTGTCGAGCGAGAGAGGCCAGCCATGGCATCCAAAGAAACCGCACAGCGCGACCGTCCCTGGCTGTTTCGCACCTATGCCGGGCACAGCTCCGCGCGCGAATCCAACGCGCTGTTCCGCACCAATCTCTCACGCGGTCAGACCGGTCTGTCGGTCGCGTTCGATCTGCCGACCCAGACCGGCTATGACGCCGATCACATTCTGGCGCGCGGCGAGGTCGGCAAGGTCGGCGTGCCGATCTGCTCGATCGCCGACATGCGCGATCTGTTCGACCAGATCCCGCTCGAGCAGATGAACACCTCGATGACCATCAACGCCACGGCACCTTGGCTGCTGGCGCTCTACGTCGCCGTGGCCGAAGCGCAGGGCGCTGCGCGCGATAAGCTTCAGGGCACGGTGCAAAACGATCTGATCAAAGAATATCTTTCGCGGGGCACATATATCTTCCCGCCGAAGCCGTCCATGCGCCTGATCGGCGATGTCGTCGCCTTTACCTACAACGAGATTCCCAAGTGGAATCCGACCAATGTCTGCTCGTATCACTTGCAGGAAGCTGGTGCGACGCCCGTGCAAGAGCTGGCGTTTGCACTGGCGACCGGCATCGCCGTGCTGGATACGGTGCGTGATAGTGGTCAGGTGCCGCCCGAGGACTTCCCGACCGTGGTCGGCCGTATCTCATTCTTCGTCAACGCCGGCATCCGCTTCATCACCGAGATGTGCAAGATGCGCGCCTTCGTCGATCTCTGGGATGAGATCTGCGCACAGCGTTATGGTGTTGATGACCCGAAACTGCGCCGATTCCGCTATGGCGTGCAGGTCAATTCGCTCGGCCTGACCGAGCAGCAGCCCGAAAACAACGTGTATCGCATCCTGCTCGAAGCGCTTGCGGTGACGCTGTCCAAGAAAGCGCGCTGCCGTGCTCTGCAATTGCCGGCTTGGAACGAGGCCATGGGGCTGCCGCGGCCCTGGGACCAGCAATGGTCACTGCGCCTGCAGCAGATTTTGGCCTTCGAGACCGATCTGCTCGAGTACGGCGACCTATTCGATGGCAGCCACGAGGTCGAGCGCCGTGTCGAGGAGTTGAAGGCCGAAGCGCGCGAGGAACTGACGCGCATCGATGCCATGGGCGGCGCGATCGCGGCGGTCGAGGCCGGCTACATGAAGCAGCGCCTGGTCGAGAGCAATTCGGCGCGCATCGCGGCGATCATGGCTGGTGATCAAGTCGTCGTCGGCGTCAACAAATACACCGAAAGCGCACCCTCACCGCTCGGAACCGGTGAAGATGCCATCCAGGTCGTCGACCAAGCCGTGGAGGCGGCGCAAATCGAGCGGCTGCAGGCGCACAAACAGGCCCGCGACTCTGATGCCGTCGCCGCGGCGCTGGCCGAGCTTCGCGCGGCCGCTCAGGAAGAGCGCAATGTCATGGAGCCGTCGATTGCCTGTGCCCATGCCGGCGTGACCACGGGCGAGTGGGCGCAGGTGTTGCGCGACGTGTTTGGCGAGTACCGCGCGCCAACAGGTGTTGGCGGTGCGATCAGTGCTGCAACCGAAACCGACGCGTTTGTCGCTGTTCGCGAGAAGGTCGATGCAATCTCGGCGAAGCTCGGCCGGCGTATCAAGATGCTCGTCGGCAAGCCTGGCCTCGATGGTCACTCCAACGGGGCCGAACAGATCGCCGTGTCAGCGCGCGATGCCGGCATGGAGGTGGTCTACGAGGGCATTCGTCTGACGCCGGCGCGCATCGCCAATGCGGCGCTGGAAGAGGGCGTCCATGTTGTCGGCCTGTCGATCCTGTCCGGTTCGCACATGCCGCTGGTGCGCGATGTTCTGGAGAAGATGCGCGCTCTGGGGGTCGGCGATGTGCCGGTCGTGGTCGGTGGCATCATCCCGCCGGAAGATGCCCAGCAATTGCTCGCCATGGGCGTCGCCAAGGTCTACACGCCGAAGGACTTTTCACTGGCCGACATCATGAATGACATCGCTTTGATCGTCGATGGTCTGGACGAGCGCGCCGCCTGAACCGGCCGCGCGCGGAGTCGATCATGGCACGAGCACCCAGGCTGCAGCGCCGTGCGGTGTTGTCCGCTGGCGCCTCGGCGCTGGCGATGCCCTTTATCCTGCGCCCGGCGGTGGCTATCGAACCGTATCAGGCCGTCTGGGATGCTGACCTGGAAGCCGACGGCCTGCCGGCCTTGCCGCTTGGCCAGCGTGGTCGCGATGAAACGGGCTATGTTCTGGTCGATGAGCGCGGCGACGGTGTCGATCATCGGCTGATCGCCGAGGTGCACCTACCGGCCGGCAAGCGCCCTGGCTATGCGGCCTTCAAGGCGCTCATGGACAACTACCACGCCGACGGCTTCGATGGCGAAACGACCACGGCGGACGAAGCGCGCGAGACGCTCAGCTTCATCGACTATTGTGTCGACCATCCAGCTTTGGCCGCGGTGGCCCGCTTTGCCGAGATCGAGAGCGGGCAGCGGCTCAGCCGTGACGCGCTGCGCGAGCTGGTCTTTACCATCTGGTTCAAGCCGTTCGCACTCGGCCGCAAAGAAGGCTTGAGCGGCTTTGAGCACGTCATGCTCGGCGAACAAAGCGGCCGCGACGAGCTGGGCGGGCAGCATTTCTGGTACGGCTATTACCTGTACGACAGCGTCATTCTGGGCGCCGATCGTATCGACTTCGCCGGCTATCGTTATGGCCGCGACGATGCGCTCGAGCGCGCGGGTCGGGCCACGCCCCAGGTCGGCACACTGGCTTATGCCTGGTTTGCACCTGATGGCGCTGGCGGCCGCACGCGGCTGTTCCAGGAGATCGGCGGTTTCTGGATCGGGCCGAGCCCGGCCGGCATGATCGCGCTCGGCACGCTGCGCTACTTGCAGGGCGGCGAGGGCGAGCGCCCGGCGACGATTCACGGTGTGCGGTATGATGTCGTGTTGCACACCAGCCCGGATGACAGCGCCATCCGCACGGTGTTCCCGATTTTCCGCGGCACGGCCTAGGCCTGCATGGCCGCTCAGGCAGCGGCGGTCGGCTTGCGATCACCGAACCAGCCGAGCCCTGCGCGTGGCTTGGCGGCCGGCACAGGGACGAGGGCCGGCAGAGCGCGCGCATCGTCCACCGCAAACACCTTCAGTGTTTGCTCACGACCGCGGATCGGCAGGCATTCCGTGCGCAGGTCCTCAACATCCAATCCAGCGCGGTTGGCGACGTCTTCGGAGAACACCAGCTGGCTCTTGAGCTCCTTGTTGGCGCTTTCCAATCGGCTGGCGGTGTTCACGGTATCGCCAATCGCGGTCATGCTCTTGGTCTTAGCGTAACCCATCTCACCGAGGATGACCGGGCCGCAGTGCAAACCGATGCCAATGCGCAGCGGCTCAGCGAGTTCGCTGCCGAGCGAAGTGTTCAAGCGTTCCAAGGCATGGGCCATGGCGCGTGCGGCTTCGAGGCTTTGCCTTGCGGCGGTCTCGGGCGTGGTCTCGGTGCCAAACAACGCCATGATGCCGTCACCGATGAACTTGTCGATGTGTCCGCCGGCCTGGCCGATGGCCTCGCCCATGGCCTGAAAGTACTGGTTAAGCAAGAAGACGACGTCGAAAGGCAGTTTGCCTTCGGACAGCCTTGTAAAACCGCGAATATCGCTGAACAGCACGACGATCTCCCGCTCGACGCCTTGCGCGCGCTGGCCGACGAACGGCGTCGGCGTGGTGGCAGCCGTTGCCGGGATGAGCGGTAGAACGCTGATATTGCCGCGTGGGCGGAGCTGACAGGCGAGGCGGACGTCCTCCGGTACCTTGACACGGCGCAAGACGGCGCATTCGGCCTCGCTCGGTTCCGAGGTGTGCTCCTTGCCATCGACGATCTGCACACGACAGGTCGAGCAGCGGCCGCGGCCGCCACAGACGGATGTGTGCGGAATGCCGGCGCTACGCGAGGCTTCGAGCACGCTCATGCCCGGTTCGATGGCGACGCTTCGGCCATCTGGATAGAAAATCCGTGTGCCCTGGGCGTGCCGGAGTTGGCGGATCTGACGGGCGATCAGGATGGCGACAACCAGGGCTGCGTACACAGCCAGAACGATCGTCTCGGCGCGTTCGAACGGGACGCGCATCGCGGCATCCGGCCAGGTCGCCGCTTGCGCGACCAGCGCCTCAGCCTTGCCAGGCATTTGATCCAGCATGCTGGCTTCGCGCGCGGCAGCGAGAAAGCCTGCCAGACCGGCAGCCGGGACCATGAAGGCGACGGTCACGAGCAGCGGGGTTGCCTGCCGGTACCAGGCGCGCGTGCCCAGCCAGAAATGCAGACCGATGCAGCCATGGACCCAGACAAGCACCACGAGCAGCGTCTGCTGCAGTGCCTGCTCCGGCCAGAGCAGCAAGAGAACGCGCGTATAGCTGTCGGTGAAGCCGAGCGTTGCCGACGTGACGCGTGTTTCCAGGATGTGGCCCAGCAGCAACAGGGGAATGGCCAGACCAAGCCCGAGCTGGGCGGCTTCCCAGATCGGCATGCGCCAGCTGCGCACACGGTAGAGACGGCGCATGGCGATGGCGACGTGCGTGAGGATGGCCAGCAGCAACAGCGCGCTCAGCGGCGGCCAGTACCATACGGTCTGAAAAACTGGCAGCGCTTGCTCAAGCGCCGCCAGTGAACGGATGCCGACCGCGTGGGTGAGTAGGTGGCTGGTGACAAACGTGAACAGGACTAAGCCGCTGATCAGGCGCAAACGGGCAATCAGTTCCGGTTTCAAGGCCGACAACATGCGCACACGTGCTCCGCGAGGGGCGCACCGGCGCGTCACTCAAGCGTTTTTGTGCTCGAAGACCCGCTCGCCGCGCTCATTGATGATCTTACGCCCCTTTTCGATGCTGAACCGATCGGCTTCGTCACGGCTCGGGAACAGATCCGCCCGAACAAAGGTCACTTCTTGGCGCTGCTCGCCCTCACCGCGCCAGATGACGCCGCCAACCCGCCACTGGCCGCTTTCGGCTTGGGGCCGCGCGGTGATATTCAAACCCTGGTAGTGCTCGGTCGAGCCGTCACTCGCGGAGGCGCCGGCCGGCTCGCCCCCGCCAAACAGGCCGCCGAACAGCTTGCCAAAGACCATGGCGCTCTTCTCCACGGGTTGATCACGAAACCTGCACCCTTGGTCAGGGTTGCTCTACGGTCAAGCGGCGCTTACGGCGACACCCTTGGCCAGCGCAGCGCTCATGCGTTTGGAGAACGCTGCCGGATCGGGCAGTGGCTCGCCCTCGATGATACGTGCCTGATCGAGCAGCAGATGGGCCATGTCGGCGAGCTCTTCGCTGTGGCCGCCGGCTGCCGCCGTCTTGGCCAGGGCGCCGATCAGCGGGTGCTTGGGATTGATTTCCAGAATGCGGGCCGACAGGGCACCGAGCTGGTTGGTCTGGCGCAGGATGCGTTCCATGCGCATGTCGAGGCCGAACTCGTCAGCGACCAGACACACCGCACTCTCCGTCAAACGATCGGACTTGCGCACATCTTTGACATTGTCGCCCAGCGCGGTCTTGAAGGCGGCGATCAAGGTGGCGAAGTCACTCTCCGCCGCCGTTTCCCCACCGTCATCCGACGTCTCGTCGTCGGCGTCTCCCGGCGCCTGGACCTGGCTAAGATCGGCCTTGCCGCGGGTCAAGGAGACCAGCTTTTTGCCATCATGGTCGCTGACTTCCGGCAGCCAGAACTCGTCGACCGGGTCGGTCAGCAGCAGAACCTCGACGCCCTTGGCCCGGCAGGCCTCGAGCTGCGGACTGCGCTTCAAGATGTCGATATCGTCGCCGGTGAGATAGTAGATCTCGCTCTGACCGGGCCGCATGGCTTCGACATAGTCGGCAAGCGAAATCCAGCCATCGCGGGCGCTCGAGCGAAAGCGGGTCAGCTCGAGCAGCTTGTCGCGATTGTCGCTGTCTTCATAAAGACCCTCTTTCAGGATCGGGCCGAGATTCTCCCAAAACGTCAGGTAGGCGTCCGCATCGTCTTTGGCCTTGGACTTGAGCTCGCCGAGCACGCGGCTGACCAGCGCGCGGCGCATTTTGGCGATGACGGCGTTGTGCTGCAATGTTTCACGGGAAACATTCAACTGCAGGTCTTCACTGTCGACCACGCCGGCGACGAAACGCAGGTATTTCGGCAGCAGCCCTTCGGCGTGATCGGTGATGAAGACCCGCCGGACATAGAGCTTCACGCCGTGCTTGCGCTGCGGGTCGTAAATGTCGAAGGGGCGCATGCCGGGCACGAACAGCAGACCGGTGTAACTCAGGATGCCTTCGGCCTTGAAATGGCAGCGGGCGAACGGCTCGTCGAAGGCATGCGCGATATGGTGGTAGAACTCATTATACTGCTCGTCGGTGATGTCGCTCTTGGCGCGCGTCCACAGCGCGCTGGCCTCATTGAGCTGGTCGGCCTTGCCGTCGGCACCTTCAAGTCGGATGGGCAAACCGATGTGATCGGAATAGGTGCGTACAATGCGCCGCAGCGCATCCGCATCGAGGTAGTCCTTGGCATCCTCTTTCAGGCTCAGGCTGATCGTCGTGCCGCGGGGCACCGCGCCCTCGGCGGCAGCGATGCTGTAACCGTCCTTGCCGTTGCTGCGCCAGATCCAGCCCTGTTCGTCACCCGCCTTGCGTGAAGTGACGACGACGTCGTCAGCGACCATGAAGGTGGCGTAGAAACCGACGCCGAACTGACCGATCAGGTTGAGCGCGGCATCGCCGCCCTGGGCGCGGGCTTCCTGCACCGCCTCGACAAAGCGGGCGGTGCCGGAGCGGGCGATCGTGCCGAGATTTTCCGCAAGTTCGTCCTGGTTCATGCCGATGCCGTTGTCGCGCACGGTCAGGAGGCCGGCATCCTGGTCGACGTTCAGCCAGATCGCGAGCTCGGGATCATCCTCGAGCAGGTGCGTTTCGGCGATTGCGGCATAGCGCAGCTTGTCGCACGCATCTGAGGCATTGGAAATCAGCTCGCGCAGGAAGATATCCCGGTTGGTGTAGAGCGAGTTGATGACCAGATCGAGAACGCGACCGACTTCGGCTTCGAAAGGGCGAAAATTGGCCTCTGACATGGGCTTAAGCTTGCTCTCAGTGGAAACAACGGCACCGATGTTGCGGTAGCTGATGGGGATGTAGGCGCACGCGCGTGCGGTTGCAACGACCTTGCTGGCACCGCTACGAGGCTTCTCGTATGAAAGAAATGATACGGCTGCCTTACTGTTGTCATCATGAGATGGAAACGTCTCTTCATGTAGAACATGAAGTTCTGCAGATGTGACGTCGGGGGGTGGGGAGCCGCTTGCCATGACGATCATGCGCGATCATAGTCGCTATATGAACGCGTCCTCGTTGGAACGCTCCAGGGTCCTGGCGGTACTGGGTCCGACCAATACCGGAAAGACCCATTTCGCTGTCGAGCGAATGCTGGCCCATCGCAGCGGTCTGATGGGCTTTCCTCTCCGCCTCCTCGCCCGGGAAATCTACGATCGGATCGTCGCCTTGCGCGGCGAATCGCAGGTCGCGCTGATCACCGGCGAAGAGAAACGCTGGCCCGAGGCGGCGCGTTACTTCATCGCCACGACGGAAGCGATGCCGAGCGGGCTCGATGTCGCTTTCCTGGCGATCGATGAAATCCAGCTCTGCGCCGATCCGGAACGTGGCCACGTTTTCACCGATCGCTTGTTGCATGCGCGCGGCGCGGAAGAAACGGTGTTCCTTGGCGCGGAAACCGCTCGGCCGCTGCTGACCAAGCTCGTGCCGCAGGCCGAAGTGATCACCCGGCCGCGCTTTTCCACCCTGTCCTACGCCGGCCCGATGAAACTGACGCGCATGCCGCGGCGCAGTGCCGTGGTCGCGTTCAGCGCATCCGATGTCTATCGCCTCGCGGAAGTCATCCGCCGGCAGAAAGGTGGTGCTGCGGTGGTCCTCGGTGCGCTCAGCCCGCGCACACGCAATGCCCAGGTGCAGCTCTATCAGGAAGGCGAGGTCGACTATCTGGTCGCCACCGATGCCATCGGCATGGGCCTGAACATGGATCTCGGCCATGTCGCCTTCGCCGGCCTGCACAAGTTCGACGGCAAGGAAAACCGCATGCTGACCGCTGCCGAGCTCGGTCAGATTGCCGGGCGTGCCGGGCGGCACATGCGCGATGGCACGTTCGGTACGACGATCGACGTCGGCGGCGTTGACGAGCGCATGGTCGAAGCGGTGGAAACGCACACATTCGCCCCGATCAAACAGCTCTACTGGCGCAATAGCAGCTTGTGCTTTGACAGCCTTGATGCCTTGCGCGCATCACTCGAGGCACCGGCACCGCTGCCGCAGCTGATCCGCAAGCGCGACGCGGTCGACGATCTGTCCTTCCGCATGCTGAGCGCGCGCAAATTCGTGCGCAAACGCGCCGTACGTCGTGATCTTGTGCGTCTGCTGTGGGACGTCTGCCAGGTACCGGATTTCACCAAGACGCTCGGTGACAACCACCTGCATCTGCTCGGCCGCTTGTATGAGTTCCTGAGCGAAAAAGGCCGTCTGCCGACCGATTGGGTCGCCGACAAGATCGCGCGTCTCGACCGGGTCGACGGCGACATCGACACCCTGATGACCCGGCTCGCGCATATCCGCACTTGGAGCTATGTCAGTCACCGGGAACCCTGGCTCGATGACGCCGGTCACTGGCAGGGTCTGGCGCGTCGGGTCGAGGATCGTCTGGGCGATGCACTGCACGATCGCCTGACGCAGCGTTTTGTCGATCGCCGTACCTCGGCGCTGCTGCGGTCGCTGCGCGAGGACAAGGACCTGCCGGCCATGGTCGACGCTGATGGCGAGGTCGTTGTCGACGGCCACGCCATCGGCCGCATGCAAGGCGTGCAATTCGTTGCCGATGGCGATGCCAGCCAGGATGAACGTCGTGTCCTGCTGGCAGCGGCAAGGCGGGTGCTGGGCCCTGAGGTGCGCAAGCGCGCCCGCGCCCTGCTCGACGACGACGATAGTCAGTTCGCGGTGTCGCCACAGTTCGTCGTCACCTGGCGCGGCGAGCCGATTGCCGATCTGAAACGCGGTGACTCGGTGTTGCGGCCCCGCCTGGTCTTGCGCGAGATCCCACACCTCGGCGCCAGCGATCGCGACATCGTGCTGCAGCGTCTGCGCCGCTTCCTCGACGGCTATCTCGCCGCGGCGACCCGGCCGCTGATGCGCTTGCAGGCTGCTGCGCTGCAGGCACCGGGTCGCGGGCTGGCTTACCTGCTGCTCGAAGGCTTGGGCAATGCCAAGAGCGAGGACGCGGCCGAACTGATCCAGGAACTCTCCCAGCACGATCGCACGACGCTGAGCCGCCTCGGCGTTCGCTTCGGCGTGCATCATACCTATGTGCCGGCCTGTCTCAAACCAGCGGCGATCCAGGTGCGCACACGCCTGTGGCGCTTGCACCGGCGCGGTCGCGGTCTCGCCGACCCGCCCGTCGGTCGCGTTACGCTCGAGTGCGCGCGCGATATCGCGCCCGAGGCCTACTACGCCAGCGGCTATGTCGCGTTCAAATCTCATGTGGTGCGTGTCGACATGCTCGAGCGTGTTGCCGCCCGATTGCGCGCGCTTGCGCGCAACACCGAAGCGTTCGAGCTCGACGGCGAGATCGCCTCGCTGCTCGGCCTGACCCGCGACGATTGCGCCGGGATCGTCGATGAACTGGGCTATCGCCGGCAAGACGCAGCCAGCTTGGAGGACGATGTCATCGTGTTCAGCCGCCCGAACCGCCGCCCTGTGCGTAACCGCAACAAATCGAGCGTAAACGTCAAAAGCGCTGTCGACGCTGATTCACCCTTTGCGGCCCTCGCACAGCTGCGGTTCGGCTGATGTCGCAAGCGGCCCTATGCAGCGAGTCGCTGCGCCTCGACAAGTGGCTGGTCAACGCACGCTTCTTCAAACGGCGCGCGCTGGCGGCTGAGCTGGCGGAAAACAAGCGCATCCGCGTCAACAGCCAGGTGGTCACCAAAGCCCATTACAAGCTGCGGCCGGGCGACGTTTTGACCTTCCCGCAAGCCGAAACCATCCGCGTGGTGCGCGTGCTGGCCTTGCCCGGTCGGCGCGGCTCATCCGCACTCGCCCATGGCTGCTATGAGGATCTGAGCTAGCGCGCACTTGTCATATAACACTTTACTGAAGCGCCATGTGTTGCTGCTTATTGCTGCGTCGTGAGGGCCGGCGCGGCAACAACCGCTTGACCGCTTGGGTGTGAAGCGGGCAGAACGACCGTCGCCAGAATGCCGGGGTGACTCGACGAACATCTCCAAACCGGCCGATCCTGGGAGGAAAACCGAACGATGAAGATCGGGGTGCCGAAAGAGCGGCGCGCCTACGAAGCGCGCGTCGCGGCCTCGCCTGAGACCGTCAAGAAGCTGATCGCATTGGGCGCAGAGGTTGTCGTTGAGGCCGGTGCGGGACAGGGTGCTCGTCTGGCGGATTCCCTCTTTACCGACGCCGGTGCGACCATCGCCAACGATCCGGCCGAGGTGTTTGGCGCTGATCTCGTGCTCAAGGTGCAGCGTCCGCTCGCGGCCGGAGACGGTGATGTTGACGAGATGGCCTTGCTCAAGTCGGGCACCATGCTGGTCGGCGCGCTCGATCCCTACCGCAATAAAGAGCAGGTGAAAGCTTACGCCGATCACGGTCTAATTGCGTTTGCGCTCGAGCTTCTGCCGCGCACGACGCGGGCCCAGGCGATGGATATCCTTTCCAGTCAGGCAAATCTGTCCGGCTACAAAGCGGTGATCGACGGGCTGAGCCATTACAGCAAGGTCATGCCGATGATGATGACCGCCGCGGGTACCGTGGCGCCGGCCAAAGTGTTTGTCATGGGTGCCGGTGTCGCCGGCTTGCAGGCGATCGCCACGGCCAAGCGTCTGGGTGCGGTCGTCTCGGCCACCGATGTCCGTCCGGCGTCGAAAGAAGAGGTCGAGAGCCTGGGCGCGCGTTTTGTCGGCTTTGTGCCGGAAGATGCGGCGACCGAGGGCGGCTACGCCCGCGCGCTCACCGATGAAGAGCGCGCCAAGCAGGCCGAAATGGTCGCCGAGCACATCAAGGGCCAGGATCTGGTCATCACCACGGCCGCCATCCCAGGGCGCCCGGCGCCACGCCTGGTCGACAGCGCCATGGTGAAGAGCATGAAGCCCGGCTCGGTGATCGTCGATCTGGCGGTTGAGTCCGGCGGCAATGTCGAGGGCACGCAGCCGGCCAAGGTGGTCGATGTCAACGGCGTGACCCTGGTGGGTTATGTCAACACGCCGTCGCGGTTGGCGCCGGCGACATCCCTGCTGTTTGCCAAGAACCTGCTGAACTTCACCAATCTGCTCGTCGACAAGGAAAGCAAGTCGCTCAAGGTCAATCATGAAGACGACCTGATCAAAGGCACCCTGTTGACCGAGAACGGTCAGATTGTGCATGCGGCTTTCCAAGAAACGGCATCGACCAATTAAATGAGGGACGCGTCTCATGGCTGAAATTGATCCCACCGTCCTGAACCTGATCGTGTTCGTACTTGCGATCTTCGTCGGCTATTACGTTGTCTGGAGCGTGACACCGGCGCTGCACACACCGCTGATGTCGGTCACTAATGCCATTTCCAGCGTCATCATTGTCGGTGCTCTGATCGCCACAGGCGCCAATGCCGGCATCGCCACCGTTGTCGGCTTCATTGCCGTGACCCTGGCGGCTGTGAACATTTTCGGCGGCTTTACCGTGACCGAGCGCATGCTCGCCATGTTCAAGAAGCGCGATTGAGCTAGCGCGAATTAGGAGGCACGAAACCTATGAGCGCCAACTTCATCGCGCTTGGCTATCTCGCTGCGGCCATCTGCTTCATTCTTGCCTTGCGCGGCCTGTCGCATCCGACCACGTCGCGACGCGGCAATCGCATCGGCATGGTCGGCATGGCGATCGCCATCGTTTTCACACTGTTGTCGCTCAAGCATCTGGACGCTTTCGGCTTTTTGCTGATCGTCGTCGGCCTGGGCCTGGGCGGCTTTGTCGGCGTCACGATCGCCAAGCGCATCCAGATGACGGCCATGCCACAGCTGGTCGCCGCCTTCCATAGCCTGGTCGGCTTGGCGGCGGTGCTGGTCGCGATTGCCGCTTATGCCGTGCCCGACGAATTCGGCATCCTGAAAGACGGCCATATCAAGACCGTCTCGCTCATCGAGATGGGGCTGGGCATTATCATCGGCGCCATCACCTTCTCGGGTTCGGTGATCGCGTTCGGCAAGTTGCAGGCAAAGTTGCCGGAGAGCGTCGAGAACGCGCTTGGTCCGCTCAAGGGCATCGTCGCCACCGCCATGAGCAGCAAGCCGATCATGCTGCCGGCACGCCATACCATCAACATCGTCATCGCTGCGTCGATCGTGCTGCTGATGATCTGGTTCGTCGCCAGCGAAGCCAGCATGCCGTTCGTGCTGATGACCATTCTCGCCTTCGCCATCGGCTTTCTGCTGATCATTCCGATCGGCGGTGCCGACATGCCGGTCGTGATCTCGATGCTCAACAGCTATTCCGGTTGGGCCGCGGCGGGTATCGGCTTCACGCTGAACAACCAGGCGCTGATCATCACCGGCGCGCTGGTCGGCAGCGCGGGTGCGATCTTGTCCTACATCATGTGTACGGCGATGAACCGCTCGTTCATCTCGGTGATTCTGGGTGGGTTCGGTGAGAGTGGCCCGGCTGCCGGTGCGGACGATAGCGACCGCACGGTCCGGCCGGGTAGTGCCGATGACGCCGCCTTCATCATGAAGAACGCCCGCTCGGTCATCATCGTGCCGGGCTACGGCATGGCCGTGGCGCAAGCGCAGCATGCCGTGCGCGAGCTGACAGACGAGCTGACGGCTGCGGGTGTGGACGTGAAGTTTGCCATCCACCCGGTTGCGGGGCGCATGCCGGGGCATATGAATGTCTTGTTGGCCGAAGCCAGCGTACCTTACGACATCGTTCATGAAATGGAAGAGATCAACAACGACTTCCAGTCCGCCGACGTCGCCTATGTCATCGGTGCCAATGACATCACCAATCCTTCGGCGAAAGAAGATCCGGCCTCGCCGATCTATGGCATGCCGATCCTCGACGTTGACCGGGCGACCACCGTGCTGTTCGTCAAGCGCTCGATGAACCCGGGTTATGCCGGCATCGACAACACGTTGTTCTACAAGGACAACACCATGATGCTGTTCGGCGATGCCAAGAAAATGACCGAGGAAATCGTCAAGGCGATGGAATCGATCTAGGGTCGGCCAGACCTCTCACGAAACCGGTGCATGGTTGTTGCGACGCGGTGCCCTTGCCGGCCTCGCGTTAGCTTTTTCTTAACCGCGCTCTGGCAAGCTTTCTCGGCATGAGCCTGCACGGCCCGACGATCGGGTGGTGTCGGCGCTCGGCCAGAAGGTTGTCGATGCAGCGTGTGTTTCCTTCCTCTCGCTTGAGCGGTTTCGCCCGGTGCGAGCGCGGTGCGATCATGATCCTGTTCGCCCTCGTGCTCATGCCGATGGTGGCGATGATGGGCTTTGGCGTCGACTACACACGCGTGAAGTTGATGCAGGTGCGTTTGCAGTTCGCGATCGATCAAGCCGCCATCGGCCTCGCGCTTTACTCAAATCCCGATCGCTATGGCGACGATCTTGCACAATATTTCGGCATGAATTTCTGGCGCGAAGACAATCGTGACGTCGTGCTCGACGATCTCGACCTCGACGTCTCGGAAGATGGTCGCCGTTTTGACATCTTCGCCCGGGTGATCGTGCCGACGCTGATCATGGACAAGTTCGGCGAGCCCTTTTCCATCGTCGAAGCCCGCGCGGTCATTGGCCGGGATCGTGGCGATCTCGAACTTGCCCTGGTCATGGACAACACCGGCTCGATGCGCGGTGGCGGCAAAATCGACGCCATGAAAGATGCCGCCAGTGAACTCATAGCAATGCTGTACGGCGATGAAGATAAAATCCCCGGTCAGTACATTTCCCTGGTGCCGTACGTGGCAACGGTCAATATCGGTGATGACCGTGAAAGCTGGCTGCAGAACGTTCGCCCGGACATCTGGGGGCCGACAAGCTGGAAGGGCTGTGTCATGGCTCGCCAATCGCCCCATGATGAAGACGATGCGCCGCCCAGCAGCGCAGCGTTCGAGGCCTTTTACTGGGAGACAACCAACTGGGCCTACGCCAACGGCGATAATGACTGGATCCCCGACCGCCACACGCGCCGAGCGCTTGGCTTGCCTGTGCGCGGTTGGCCAAACGAGGGCGATGTGGATGAGCGCAACGCGTCACAAAATGACGGCTACGGGCCCAATCTCGGCTGTGGCCCGGCGATCACGCCGCTGACCGACTCGCGCCGGGTCATCGAGGATGCGATCGATGAGATGGAGCCCTGGCATCGCGGCGGCACGATGGCCAATCTGGGATTGGTTTGGGGCTGGCGGACGCTGTCGCCGAACTGGCGCGGTTTGTGGGGCGCGCCGACGCCGTCAGACTATCCGCGCGACTATGATGCCCGGCACAACACCAAGGTCGTCATCCTGCTCACTGACGGAGAGAACAGCTGGTATGACTGGCCGAACGGCGATCCGCAGGGTGATTACACAGGCTATGGCCGTCTGCAGGAAGGTCGTCTGGGCACAACCAGTACGTCGACCGCGACCCGGCGCATCAATGAGCGGATGCTGCGCACCTGTACCGCCATCAAAGAGGCGGGCATCACGATCTACACGATCACCTTTCGATTGAGCAGCGACACGGCGCGCGAGCTTTACGAAGCCTGCGCCAGCACATCGTCGCACTACTTCGATTCGCCGAGCAACGAGGAACTGCGCGAAAACTTCCGCCAGATCGCCAATCGCCTCGGCATTCCGCGTATTCTGGAATAGAACCAAGCCGTCGCCAGCCATTGCTTGGCAGCGCCAACTCAAGAAGCGACTGATCCGGCAGTCAGGTGGCGCGGTGGCCTAGAGCTCGTCGCGCTCGGCGCGCTTGCGCATCAGCTTGCGATAGCGGCGGATCGCCTCCGCCTTCTCGCGCGCGCGGCGCTCAGACGGCTTCTCGTAATGACGGCGCATGCGCATCTCACGATAGAGACCCTCGCGCTGCATCTTCTTCTTGAGCGCGCGAAGCGCCTGATCGACATTGTTGTCGCGAACCTGAACTTCCACGGTTGTCCAGTCTCCTAGGCAATAGAAAAGGGTTCGAGACGACATCGCCTCGAAAGCCGTGAGGCTGTATCACAGAGGTCGGCGAAACGCAAAGGCTTGCGTACGGCTGCCTTGTGGATTCGTCACTGCGCGCTACGTGGTTTGGCAGAGAGCCAACCAGCTGAGAGAACGGCGATGACACGCATGCAGAAGAAGGACGCATTGCTCGAAGCCGCGTTGCAGCATGTACCCTTCGATGGCTGGAGCCTGACGAGCGTGCGCGCGGCGGCACGCGATCTGGATATGTCGATCGATGAAGCCGAGCGGCTGTTTCCGCGTGGCGGCGACGATCTTCTGGCGCATCTCGAGGTCTGGGCGGATCGGAAAATGCTGGCATCCCTGGAGAAGCTCGATCTGGCCAGCATGCCAGTGCGCGAGCGTGTGGCGCAGGGCGTGCTCGCCCGGCTCGCGGTTCTTGAGCCGCATCGGGAAGCGGTGCGCCGTGCGCTGCCGGCACGGCTCTTTCCGACCAACGCTTTGGCTGCCGGACCGGCGGTTTGGCGCACCTGCGATGCCATCTGGCATGCTGCCGGCGACGACAGCACCGATTACAACCGTTACACCAAGCGCTTCCTGCTGGCAGGCGTCTACACCTCGACCTTCCTGTACTGGCTCGATGACCGTTCGGAAGATCATCGTGATACGCAGAGTTTCCTGCACCGCCGCATCGACGAGGTGCTGAAAATCGGCAAGTCGACCGGCCAGATGGTCTCGACGCTGACACGTTTTTCGCCGTTTCATCGATCTGCGCGGGCCTGAAGCCTGCGCCGATCCGCACCGGCCGGCACGCCCGGTTTGACGGCGCTGAGCCTGCCGTCGCCGTCTCTAGGTCCGAAGTTCTCCTTACTGCCGAGTCCTATCGACTTGAGCGGGCGCGCATGCTAGGAATGAAAACCTAGATCGGACACCCTTGCTCGAGGCCCGGTCGCGAGCGGCTCCAGCCGCTCGTCTCGGTCGTACCAACGCCGGCGGTCCCGGTTCCCGGATCAACCGCACCCCATCCCATCAGAATCCATCTCTTTGGAGGACAAGCGTGTCCACCTCGATCGACCAGGCGTTCGTCAAGCAGTTCGAGCGCGAAGTGCATGAAGCCTATCAGCGCATGGGCTCAAAGCTGCGCAACTCCGTGCGTGTCAAGAGCGGCGTGCGGGGTGCCAGCACGGTGTTCCAGAAAGTCGGCAAGGGCACGGCGGCGACCAAGGCCCGTCACGGCATGGTGCCGGTGATGAATATCGATCACGCGCCGATCGATTGTCCGCTGACCGACTACTATGCCGGTGACTGGATCGATCACCTCGACGAGCTCAAGACCAATATCGATGAGCGTCAGGTGACCGCCAACGCCGGGGCCTACGCGCTTGGCCGGAAGACCGACGAGCTGATCTTCGCCGCCATGGATGGCGTCGGCGCCGCGCAGCAGGTTGGCGTCCAGTTCGGCGAGAGCCCGGCGGCCGATGCCGGCCTGACCAAAGCCAAGGTCATGGCGGCTTATCGCAAGCTCAACGAGGCCGATGTGCCAGATGACGGCCAGCGCTTTGCCGTGGTTGGCCCGGCGCAATGGAGCGAGCTGCTCGATATCGAGGAGTTCGCCAATGCCGATTACATCGGTGATGATGCGCTCCCGTGGCGCGGCACGCAGATGAAAGTCTGGCTGGGAACGCTGTGGATGTATCACTCCGGCCTGCCGATCGACAGCGGTGTACGCTCCTGCTTCTGGTACCACCGCAGTGCCGTCGGCCACGCCATCGGTCAGGAAGTCATCACCGACATCACCTGGCACGGCGATCGTGCAGCGCACTTCGTCGCCAACTTCATGTCGCAGGGCGCGTGCCTGATCGATGAGGTTGGTGTCGTGCGCATCGACTGCGCCGAAAGCTGACGACCTAATAACGCACGGGCGGATGCGGTTTCCTCCCGTATCCGCCCCTTTCCTGCCTGACGGTCGCCGAGCGCCCGTCGGGCGAAGGTAAGGATAGCCGAAATGCCTCGACTGCCCCTGGTTCTCATCGCGCTAACCCTGTTGGCCACGACCGCGTGCGATCCGGTCGATCAGGTCAAGGCCCAGGCGAAAGACGTCATCGCCTACTACTGTCAGGCGGGTGATGCCGAGCGAGCGGCGTTGCGCGCACAGCTTTCGACCAGCAAAGGGCCGCTGGTGACGATCAACTGCGAGAACTTGCTGTAGAGGTCGACGCGCGTCGGCCAGCGGGTCGTGCGCTTGACGTTCGGATGTTGAGCGGATGTGAGTGATGGCGGCGCCATTCAATCTTAGCGTTGAAGAGTTGACCTTCTTTGCCGTCGGTCTGGCCTCGGCGCTGGCCGGGGTCATCAGCGCCCTGCATAAGCGCAAAAAACGGGCAGCGGCCAACGAAGCAGACGCGCAAGCGCAGGCCGCGCCGCGCCAGGCGGGCACGAGTTCCGAGCCCGGCCGGGATTACGATCTCGGTCGTTGGCATGAGCGCGAACGTCAGGACCGCGCCAAGCGCTCCATGCAGCTGCATCATGATCTGGTGCGGATCGAGAGTGCGCTCGTGCGTCAGACCTGGGTGCTCGAGCGTGTGCTCGATCTCGCTGCCAGCGGTAAGCCAATGCCCGGTTGGTTCGACGGCCGCAATTCTCCTTGTCACGACCGTGATCCAAGAGCGCCGTATTGAGCCTTGCTTGATGCGCATTCGCCAGGTGTTTTGAAAGTATTTGGCGAAACTCGCTGAGTTGTGCCGTCATCAAGAGCTTTTTCTGCAAGGCGACTGTTTTGCGTATTCTTGTGTGTAGTTAACCATATTTCGTGACCCCTCTTCCAACAACTTGCGGCGCATCATGCTTCAGACTCGGTGCGAACTGGGAAGCGTGCCGGGGTACTAGGGAGATGTGGAATGGTCTATTGGGTAGTGGCACGGCCTCCGGGGATTGCGCCGGCTATGGGGCCTATCGAGGTCGCCGGGCAGACGAAGCACGGCCCTTATGAAAATGTGACGCGTGCAGAAGAGGTGCGTCGCCGGCTCGAACACCAGCCGCCAGGGCAGGTGAACGCGCATCCGTCGTCGGTCAAATACATGATCGTGCGTGACTATGTCTGATCGCCGGCGGGACGATCTGGCATGGCTTTCCCGATGAGCGTGCCAGCAGAAGCCCGCACGCTCGCTCCGGTGGTTGGTTCGTTGACAGGGTTTGCGACCCAAACCAGTGACACGACTGACGGATCGGTGCCCCATGGCGCTGTCACGCTGACGACCTTCGCCCGGGGCGGTCAGCTTGGCGCTTCGAAGGCGCCGGCATCGGCGTGTTCGTCCTTTCGCGCACGCTGCTTGAGCGCGCTTGGATGGGCGTACTCCCACTCGGGCACGAGGCTGAACGGTCCGTAGGTGGTCGGAAGGCCGCTCAGGTCGCTCCAGGAGCCATCGGGCCGTGGCCGCCAGATGCCGCCGTCCGCTTCGATGAAGTCCCGACGGTTGCCGCTGACATTGCCGCCATCTTCGTGACGCCCGTCGATCGGCTTGCCTGCGCCGACAAAGATGTTGCCAGCGACCAGCACCGGTTGGCCGGCGCGATTGTTGATGAACGTTCCGCGATCCAGATCGTTGATGAGCGTGTTGTACACGATCGCCATTTTGGTGCTGCTGTCGACCTGATCAGGGCGCGTCCCGATGGAAATAATCGAATAATTCTTTGCGCGCTCGCTCTGGTGGATGACATTGCCCTTAAGCAAAATATCGCCGCCATTCGGCAAATCGATCTGATAGCTGGCAAAACCGTCGCTGCCGTCCTCAATCAAATTGTACTCAATGATGTTCAGCCGGGCGCGGCTCTTGACATTGTGGCCAAATCGATTGCCGACGATGTGGCTACCGCGCAAGGTGAAACTGTTCGCCTTGCCGATATACATATTGTGCACGCCTTTGGCTTTGACAGCCTCGAAGTCGAACCAGTTTCGGTCGAACAAGCAGTTTTCGATGATGATGTCACTGTTCGGATTGTTAGCAGTCAGAAGGCCGGTCTGATTGCCGGTGAAGACGCTGTGACGCAGGGTAAGATTGGTGCCCTCGAAGCGAATACCGGCGCCGTTATGATCCGGGACGACCGCGCCGCTCAGTTTGACATTCTCGATGACAACATTGCTGCCACGGATGACCCAGATGCCTTTGCCTTGCGCATGACGGCCATTGGCGCGGATATCGGCCAGGCCGCCGACGCCCTGGATGGTCAGATCATTGGCCTTCCAGACGGCGACGTCACCCGGATAGATGCCGGCGGCAATCGTGACCGTGTCGCCGTCCTTGGCCGCACGCGCGGCCTCGCTCGGCCTCGTGAACTGGCCGTCCGGACCGACTTCGAGAATGCGCCCGCTGGCGCGCGCCCGGTTGTCGGCCAAGGCCTGTTCGGCGCTACGGGCGTCGATCTTGGCGCGGCGAAAGGTGATCGAGGCGATATCGCGCTCTTCGACAGGAATGACGATGCGTCGGCCATCGTTGGTTTCGATGAGCATTTCCGCCCAAGCGCTCAATGACAGCGTCAGGCTGCAGAGAACAATGACGGCCATGGCGATAACGCCAGCCCGTTTCGCCTGTGTGCGCAGCATGGTCACTCCCAGCATGACAATCTCGAGCGGAGCGAACCATGCTTTTGACCGGCCTGTCATGAACCGGCCCGTTCGCGGCGTAGGCGAGTACGCGCAGGCAGGGTCAGGCGGCGACGTTTCGCGGTGCGCAAGCGCTGCAGCGCATGCAAGAACGGGTTGCGTTCCAACGCCGCATCGTCTTGAACGGTCGGGTAGTGAGCGCCGTCGGTGATATCCGGAATCGATGCAAAACCAACCCATCCGAGGCGGCACGTTCTCAGCGCTAACGATCCGTTTGGCCGATCAGGCCAACGGTGAGGCGATGAAGGCTGTGCAACAGCAGATCAAGCTGAGCCCCGGCTTCTATAGGCACGCGGCCGTCGTTTTCGACCTGCGCGATAGTGTCGGCTATGAGACCCTGGCCGAGTTTCAGGCGCTCAAGACCGCTGCGCGCACGAGCGGGCTTCTGCCGATCGGCGTGACCAATGGCGATGAGAGCCAGCAGCGCGCTGCCTTGGGTGCCGATCTGCCCAGCCTCAGCCCGGCGAATGCGCCAGCCAGCGTTCAGCCGAACGTGCCTAAGGTTCAGCCTAACGAACCGGCAGAGGTGGAAACCCATGAACTCAACGGCGGCACGATGCTGGTCGACAAGCCCGTGCGTTCGGGCATGCGCCTTTACGCCCAGGGCGGCGACCTCATCGTCGCGGCCTCGGTGAGTTCTGGTGCGGAAGTGATGGCGGACGGGCATATTCATATCTACGGAAGGTTACGCGGCAGTGCGCACGCCGGTGTCACCGGCGACAATGATGCGCGCGTGTTTTGTCGTGATTTACAGGCCGAGCTGATCGTGGTCGGTGACCGTTATCTGGTCAGCGACGATATCGACAGGGCGTATCGAGGCAAAGCGGTCATGGTACAGCGGCGCGGCGATCGTCTGGTCATCGAGCCGATTTGATCCGTGCAGCATACATTCATTCCTAACCCAACAAGATAAAGGTCGGAACTTTGGCAGAAGTCATCGTCGTCACGTCCGGCAAAGGCGGTGTCGGCAAGACCACGACAACCGCTGCGTTTGGCACAGGCCTGGCGCTCAAAGGCAAAAAAACGGTCATCATCGACTTCGATGTCGGCTTGCGTAACCTTGATCTGATCATGGGTGTCGAGCGCCGGGTCGTATACGACTTTGTTAATGTGCTGAATGGCGAAGCGACCATTAATCAGGCATTGATCAAGGACAAGCGCATCGAGAACCTCGCGATTTTTCCGACGTCTCAGACGCGCGACAAGCATGCGCTCGAACTGCAGGGCGTCGGCCGCATTCTCGATGAGCTGAAGGAGCGTTTCGATTACATCATTTGCGACAGTCCTGCCGGCATCGAACACGGCGCCGTGAGTGCTTTGTACTACGCCGACCAGGCGATCGTGGTGACCAATCCCGAGGTTTCCAGTGTTCGCGACAGCGACCGGATCATTGGCATGCTGGCCAGCAAGTCGCGGCGCGCGGAGCTGGGCCTCGACCCGGTCAAGGAGCATTTGCTGATCACCCGGTACGATCCGGGTCGGGTCGGTAAAGGCGAGATGTTGTCGCTCGAGGATATCAAAGACATTCTGGCCGTACCGCTCTTGGGTGTTATTCCTGAAAGCGACGCCGTTCTAAAAGCCTCGAACACTGGCATGCCGGTTGTTCTCGACAAAGAGAGTGATGCGGGGCAGGCTTACGATGACATGGTCTCGCGCTTTCTCGGGCATGAACGTGAGTTGCGCTTCATTACGGCTGAGAAGAAGGGCTTCTTTGCGAAAATATTCGGTGGATAGCCGCCATGCTGCGTATCCTTGATTTCTTCCGCTCTGCAAAACAGCCGCCGGCCACGGCCGGCACGGCCAAGGAGCGACTGCAAATCATCCTTGCACATGAGCGGTCCGATCGAAAGCGGGCTGAATTTCTGCCGCAGATGCAGCGTGATATTCTGGCCGTGGTGCGCAAATATGTGCGCATCGACGACGAACATCTGAAACTGGCCATGCGCGACGATAGCGGCACGGCCATTCTCGAGATCAACGTCGAGCTCCCGGCCAAGCCGGCCTGACGGGCTGATGCCGGCGCCGCCAACGACCTACCGGCGCGCGCTGGTCACTGGAGCGTCGAGTGGTATCGGCCTGGCGCTGGCGCAAGCGCTGCTCACGCGCGGCATCGAGGTGCATGGCACGGCGCGCGCGGCGACGTCGCTTGCCGCGCTCGCTCAAGCCGGCGGTGCTGGCCATGCGCTCGATCTGCGCGACGACGACGCGATTGCTTCGCTGATCACCGCGCTGGAGCGACGCGGCGGTATCGATCTGCTCATCAACAATGCCGGCTATGGCCTCATGGCGCCGATCAGCGATGCCCGGCGCGCAGCTGTGCACGCACAGTTCGACATCAATGTTGCCGCGCCCTTGAGCCTGGCCCGTCAGCTTGCGCCACACATGGCACAACGCGGCTACGGCATGATCGTCAACATTTCGAGCATTAGCGGCCATGCGCCGACGCCGTTCGGCGGTGTCTACTCGGCGTCCAAGGCGGCCTTGTCGGCCGCGTCCGGTGCCATGCGGGTCGAACTGGCGCCGTTCGGCATCCGTGTTGTCACCGTCGAGCCCGGTGCGATCCGTTCGCACTTCGGCGACCGGGCGCGCGAGGAGGCGGCGGCGGCGGTCGATCCGAACGGGCTCTACGCCGGCCTGCGTGACGCCATTTTGGCGCGCGCACGCATCTCGCAGACCAACCCGACGCCGGCTGACCAGTTTGCGCAGATCGTCGTCAAGCGGCTTCTCGACCGGCGAACGCCGCCCAGCCGCATCCGTGCCGGCCGCTACAGCCTGACACTGCCGCTGGCCGCCAGGCTCTTGCCCGATGCGCTGCTCGATCGCCTGCTCGCCAGGCGCTTTGGTCTGCACACGCTGGTGAGCAAATAGAGGGTCAGATCGCCCGACCGTCACCCTCGGCGGCGACCACCTCTTCCACGGTCCAGATGACCAGATCCTTGGCGACCCGGCCGAAGGCCTCGTCGAACGCGGAAACGATCGTCGGCAAGTCGGTCGCTTGGGCCTTAATCTCGGCGAACTTGGACGTTGACGCCAGGGACGTGCGCTTGGGCAAGCGCAGCAAGCGGCTTTGCAGACGCACACGCACGGTCGGCGGCTGGTCGATCGCCGCGTATTCCGCCTGGAATTCGCGAATGTGCGGGATCAGCGCATAGTCGGCGCGCACGCCGATGACGTCTTTCGGCAGAACATCGATCGCGCCGCTGTTGTCGAAGCTCTCGATCAGCAGGGTGTGGATCATTTCCGGCACGACGTCGATCCAGGTGGCGTCGGCGTAGTATTCGAGGCGCGTTGGCGTCGGCCGCAACGCGATGCGCGCGGAGTTCAGGCCGGCCGTGGCCGTTGGCGGTTCCACCGTCAGCTCGACGTCGGTTCGCGCCAGATCGCTCGGATAGGTGCTCTTGGGGGTCAGCTCATAGAGCTCAGGCGGTCGCCGATTGACGGCGTTGACCGCAGCACAGCCGCTCAGGCCGAGCCCGATGACACCGCCCAACAGTCCCCGGCGTCGCATCAATCCGCCGCTCCTTCGCTCGTCTTCAAGGCAAAACGTGGCGCAACGACTAGCCCAATCAGCCGCCTGGGCGAAAGCCCTTGCTGCTCGACCCGCCCAAGAGAAAGCCGGCCGGGTCGCGTTCGATCTCCTTGCTGATGCGCGAAAGCGACGCGATCAGCAGCCGCGTCTCGGATATCAGCTGGCTGAATTCGTACAGGCCGGTGCTGGTGAAATCCCGCAGACCCTCGCGGTTCTCGCGCGCGATCTGCTGGAACTGGCTGCCCACGCCGGCGAACGAGCCGAACGCCGCCTCGGCCTCCTGCAAGGTCGCCTCAGCCCGTTCGGTCAGTGACCGGGTATCTTCACCAAGTTCTTTGATGAAGGCTTCACTCGACGTGGTTACGTCAGCTAGGCCATCCGTTGCGGCAGCGAGCTCCGCGACGATCTCCTCGATGCCGGCACGCTGTTCGGCAAGCGCCGTACTCAAGGTGGCCAAGTTGGCAAGCGTAATGGCCAGGTGCTCGATATTGTCGTCGTTGACCAGCTTGCGGATCTGGTTGATCGCGTCCGTAGCGCCGGTCAGCAGTTCCGGTGCGCTCTCGAACACCTGCTCGAACGCGGAGGCGCGTGCCGGAATGCGCGGCAGACTGCCATCTTCAGGCGGTTCCAGAGGATGGCTGTCGCTTGAACCACCGGAGAGTTCGACGAAGGACAGGCCGGTGACGCCCTGAAGCTGTAACTGGGCGTAATTGTCCTCGCGCACGGGCGTGCCCGCCTCGAGATCGACGATCACCGTAATCTCTTCCAGATTGTCCTGGTTGATCGAGATCTGGCGCACCGTGCCGACGCGCACGCCGCGGTAGTTCACGGCGGCGCCTTCCTGCAAGCCGGTCACGCTGCCGGTGAACGCGATTTCATACGTGTCGAAGCGTCGCGAGCTGTCGGTGCCAGCCATCCACAGGACGAAGCCGGCGAGGCCAAGCATGAGCGCGAGCACGAATGTGCCGACCAGGAGATAGCTCGCGCGGGTTTCCATCAGCGCTGTTCCTCAGTGTCAATCTGCGCCGTGACGTCCTGGGCAGACCGGCCCCGCGGCCCGCCAAAATACGTCTGCAACCATGGGTGGTCACTTCGACGCAGTTCTTCAAGGGTACCGACGATCACGTGCTTGTCCACCAGGGCGGCGATGCGATCGCAGATGGTCGCCAGCGAGTCCAGATCGTGCGTGATCATGACGACGGTGAGGCCGAGCGCATCCTGCAGATCACGGATCAGCATATCGAAGGCATGCGCGCCGATCGGATCGAGACCGGCGGTTGGCTCATCGAGAAACAAAAGGGCTGGATCCATGGCGATGGCGCGCGCCAGACCGGCGCGCTTGCGCATGCCGCCGGACAATTCCGACGGCAGCTTGCCGCCGGCATGATGCGGCAGGCCAACCAAGCGCAGCTTCAGATCCGCCAGTTCGCCGAGCAAAGGACGCGGCAGGCGCAGCCGCTCGCGGATCGGTGCCGTGATGTTCTGTGTCACCGTCAGTGAGCTGAACAGCGCGCCATCCTGAAACAGCACGCCCCAGCTGGTCTGCAGCGTCTGCCACTGGCGCTGGCTGAGCTGCCGCGTGTTCTGGCCAAGAATTTCGATGTCGCCGTGCTGCACGGGCATCAAACCGACGATCTTGCGCATCAGCACCGACTTGCCCGAGCCGGACCCGCCGACCAGACCGAGGACTTCGCCGCGCCGCACGTCTAGATCGAGATCGTCATGGATCACCTGCGATCCGAACCAGGTGCGCAGGCCGCGCACACGAATGATCGGCTGATCTTCGACCACGCTCAGATCCCGATGATGGAAAACAGCACGGAAAAGGCGGCATCGACCACGATGACGAGGAAGATGGCGACGACCACCGATTGCGTCGTCATGGTGCCGACACTGTCCGCGCCACCTTCAACGCGCAGGCCCTTGTAGCAGCCGACCATGGCAATCAGGAAGGCGAATACGGGCGCCTTGCCAATGCCGATCCAGAAACTCGCTGGCGTGATCGCGCTGCGAAGCTGGTTGAGAAACTGTACCACGCCAATATCGAGAATCAGGTTGCAGATGATGCAGCCGCCGAGCAGCGCCATGATATTGGCAAAGAACGTCAGCAGCGGCAGGGTGAGCATCAAGGCGAGCACGCGCGGTAGGACGAGGACTTCCATCGGTGCCAGACCGAGCGTACGCATGGCATCGATTTCTTCGTTCACTTTCATGGTGCCGATCTGCGCCGTGAACGCACTGCCGGAGCGGCCGGCAATGATGATCGCCGTCATGAGCACGCCCAGCTCACGCAGGATCGACAGGCCGAGCAGGTTCACCGTGAAGATCTCGGAACAAAAATAAACAATAAAAAATAAACCTTGGTATGCCATGACCACGCCGATCAGAAACGACAGCAGGCCGATGATCGGCAGCGCATTGAGGCCCGTCTGTTCCATGTGCGCGAACAGCGGCGTGAGGCGCACACGATGCGGTGCCACAAACGCGCTGCCCAGCGTGACGCAGGTGGCGCCAAAGAAATTGAGCAGCTGACGGCCTTCATCGAAGACCGCAACGGTGCCGCGGCCGAGCTCTTCGATCAGGCGGATGAGCGGATTGACGCTCGGCTCGTCGATCGGTTCGCAATCGAGCTGACTGACCCGCCCGAGCAGGCGAAGATGTTCCGGTCGGCCGCCGGAAATGGCCGGTTGTGTGCCATCGCCGACCAGCGCGCGGATCGAGCGGGCGATCAGCCAGGCGCCTGCCGTGTCGAGGCGCTCGATGCGGCTGAGATCCACCTGGGCGAGGTCGGCGCGCGGCTGGCGCGCGACCAGGTTGTTGCAGGCGCGATCCAGCGTCGATGCGGCGGCAAGGGTCCAGTCGCCACCGAGGCGCAGGACGAGATGCTTGCCATCACCGTCATCTTCGAGCCAGCCTGGCGTGCTGGGCGCCAGGCTCACCGGTTGGTCAGACACGCCCGTTTGCCGTCGTGCGGCATCCGTGATTTTCCCGAATTCGCACAACCATGCGTTAACCTCATGTTTACTCCGTGGGTGTAGCAAGGATGGAGATTAGCGTTTGGGCATAGCGGCGGCGACCTGGAACGAGGCGGCTCCGCACAGTGATGGCGAGTTGGACATGATACGCGCGCTCGAGCAGGTGACCGTCTTCCTTACCCTGCTTCGTCAGCTTGAGTTTGTCATGGAGCATGAACGTCGGCTGCTGCGTTCCATGCGCTTTGACGCGCTCGACGCTGTCCGTGAAGAAAAGGGTGCATTGCTCGATGCCTACCGTGTTGAACTGCGCCGCTTGCGCGAATCGCCGGACGTGATCGGCCAGCTCGACCCGCCGATGCGCTCCGAACTGGTCGATGCGCTGCGCACCTTCCAGGACGCGTTGCACCGCAATCGCGACATGCTGATGGCCGCGCGGGAGAATGTCGGCGCGGCGCTCTGGCAGATCGAGCGTAGCCTGCGCCTGGTGACCCAGGGGCGCCGCTCGGGTGGCGGTGGTGGCGGCGGTGCCGAAGTCATTTCACTGGCCGAGGTCATCCGGCACTAGGTCCAACCCCGAACGCCTGCCCTGCGGCTCGAGCGGACCCTCACGGGCTCGCCGCGCGTTCGCCCCATCCGCTACCGCCCGGCGTCACCGATGCGCCTGCGTGAGCGCGGCAGGTTTCGCCCGCCGGACGTGCTCGGCTCCGGTTTGGCGCGCATTCGCTCAGCTTTTTCCAAGATGCATGTCGTGCCACATGTCGTCGGTATTCTGCGTTTGGCAAGCTTGCCGGCGTCGCTGGCGGGCTTCGCGGCTGAGGGCGCGACAGCCGCTTGTGCGCTGCCGTTCACGGTCGCGGCTGGTGCGGACAGGCTACTTGCTGGCCCGTCTACGCCGGCAATTCCCGCCGCGATGTGGTCATCCTGCCAGTGTCCCGGTGCTTTGCGGTTGTGTGATGCGGTTGTAGCAACGCTGACGCTGCTTATATGCCTTCCAGTTCACATCGCACCGACCGTGCCCTGGGCGCCGATGCCCATCATTGGGACGCGCAGTCCAGTCGGTGGCGATGGCCTACCCGATAGCTGCTGAAGCGAGAGCGAAGGTTTACGATACGATGGCCAACAAAATTATCGGCATCGACCTCGGCACGACGAATAGCTGTGTCGCGATCATGGACGGCAAGAATGCCCGTGTGATCGAGAATGAAGAAGGCATGCGGACGACCCCGTCCATGGTGGCCTTCACCGAAGACGGCGAGACCCTGGTCGGCACGCCGGCCAAGCGTCAGGCGGTCACCAATCCGGAGAACACGTTCTTCGCCGTGAAGCGTCTGATCGGTCGGCGTTTTGACGATCCGATCGTGCAAAAAGACGTCGACATGGTGCCCTATCAGATCGTGCGCGGCGACAACGGCGATGCCTGGGTGAGTTCGCGCGGCGACAAGAAAGCGCCGTCGCAGATCAGCGCCGAAGTGCTCGCCAAGATGAAGCAGACGGCCGAGCGCTACCTCGGGGAGCCGGTGGAAAAAGCCGTGATAACGGTACCGGCCTACTTCAACGACAGCCAGCGCCAGGCGACCAAGGACGCCGGCAAGATCGCCGGTCTCGAGGTCTTGCGCATTATCAACGAGCCGACGGCGGCGGCGTTGTCCTATGGTCTCGACAAGTCGAACGCGCAGACGATCGCCGTGTATGACCTCGGCGGCGGCACCTTCGACATCTCGATCCTTGAGGTCGGCGATGGCGTGTTCGAGGTGAAGTCGACCAACGGCGATACCTTCCTCGGCGGTGAGGATTTCGACAAGCGCCTGATCGACTACTTGGCCGATGAGTTCAAGAAAGAGAACGGCATCGATCTGCGTGGTGACCGGCTTGCCCTGCAGCGCCTGAAAGAGGCGGCGGAAAAAGCCAAGATCGAGTTGTCCTCGACTATGCAGACCGAGGTCAATCTGCCGTTCATCACCGCCGATGCCTCCGGCCCGAAGCACCTGACCATGAAGATCAGCCGGGCCAAGCTCGAGGCCATGGTCGATGATCTGGTGCAGCGCACGATCGAGCCGTGCAAGAGGGCGCTCAAGGACGCCGGTTTGACGGCCGGCGAAATCGATGAGGTCATTCTCGTCGGCGGCATGACGCGCATGCCCAAAATCGTCGAAACCGTGAAGACCTTTTTCGGCAAGGAGCCGCACAAGGGCGTCAATCCGGACGAGGTCGTCGCCATGGGTGCGGCCATCCAGGCCGGTGTGCTCGCCGGCGACGTCAAGGACGTGCTGTTGCTCGACGTTACGCCGCTGTCGCTCGGTATCGAGACCCTCGGCGGTGTGTTCACGCGCATCATCGATCGGAACACGACCATCCCGACGCGCAAATCGCAGGTGTTCTCGACGGCCGAGGACAACCAGTCGGCGGTGACCATTCGCGTCGGTCAGGGCGAGCGTGAGTTGTTCGGTCAGAACAAGATGCTCGGCCAGTTCGATCTGGTCGGCATCCCGCCGGCGCCGCGCGGCGTGCCGCAGGTCGAGGTCACCTTCGACATCGATGCCAATGGCATCGTCAATGTGTCGGCCAAGGACAAGGCGACCGGCAAGGAACAGCAGATCCGTATCCAGGCGAGCGGTGGTCTGTCCGAGACCGAAATCGAGCGCATGGTCAAGGAAGCCGAAGAGAACGCCGAGGACGATAAGAAGCGGCGCGAACTGATCGAGGCGCGCAATCAGGCCGACAGCCTGATCTATTCGACCGAGAAGAGCCTTACCGATCTGGGCGACAAGGTCTCGGCCGAGGACAAGCAGGCCGTCGAGAGCGCCATCGCCGATCTGCGCGGTGTCATGGAGGGCGAGGACGCCGCCGATATCAAGGCCAAGAGCGATACGCTCGCCCAGGCCTCGATGAAGCTCGGTGAGGCCATGTATCGCAGCCAGAGCGACAGCGGCGCGGGCCCCGGCGATTCCGATGGCTCGGACAGCGGTGACGACAGTGTCGTTGACGCTGATTTCGAAGAGGTCGATGACGACGAAAAGAAATCGGCTTGAGCCGCAGGACTTACCCTGCACGGATCTGAGGAACGACCGATCGTGTGTTGAGCACGGTCGGTCGTCGCACGTTCATCGTGTGCAAGACTTGAGTTTGTGGCGATGGCCAAGCGCGATTATTATGAAATCCTCGAAGTCAGCCGTTCTGCTGACGAAGCGGAACTGAAAAAAGCCTACCGCAAGCTCGCCATGGCCTATCATCCGGACCGCAATCCGGGCGACAGCGAGGCGGAGCACCGTTTCAAGGAAATCAACGAAGCCTACGAAATCCTCAAGGATCCGCAGCGCCGGGCGGCGTATGACCAGTATGGCCACGCCGCGTTCGAGCAGGGTGCTGGCGGCCCGCGACCCGGCGGCTTCGATTTCGGCAGCTTTGCCGATGTTTTCGACGACCTGTTCGGCGATTTCGCCGGTGGCGGACGGCGGCGCAGCAGCTCCGGCCGCGGCGCCGATCTGCGCTACAATATGGAAATCTCCCTAGAGGAGGCGTTCACCGGCAAGAAGACCACCATTCGCGTGCCGACCACGGTCGCCTGCGGCTCGTGCAATGGCAGCGGCAGCGAAGGCGGCGCGCCGCCCAAAGCGTGCTCGACCTGCCGCGGTGCTGGCCGTTTGCGCATGCAACAGGGCTTCTTCACCGTGGAGCGCACCTGTATGACCTGCCAGGGCAGTGGCTACGTCATCAGTGATCCCTGCAAGAGCTGCTCGGGCAGTGGCCGCATCCAGAAAGAAAAGAGCCTGCTGGTCACGATCCCCTCCGGTGTCGAGGACGGCACGCGCATCCGCCTGGCCGGCGAGGGTGAAGCGGGCTTGCGCGGCGGTCCGGCCGGCGACCTGTACATCTTTATCGCCATCGCACCGCACCCGCTGTTCCAGCGTGATGGCATGGAAGTCGGCTGCAAAGTGCCGATCCCGATGACCACGGCAGCGCTGGGTGGCGAGATCGAGGTGCCGACCATTGACGGCAGCAAGGCGAAGGTGAAGGTGCCGGCGGGGACGCAAAACGGCCACACGTTCCGCTTGCGCGGCAAGGGCATGACCGAACTGCAGGGCAGTGCCCGCGGCGACATGTTTGTCGACATCGTCGTAGAAACGCCGGTCAACCTGACCAGACGCCAACAGGAACTGCTGCGTGAGTTTGACGACGAGGCCAAGGGCAAGCACCATCATAATCCGGAAAGCGCCGGCTTTTTCGCCAAGGTGAAGGAATTCTGGGAGGAATTGCGCGACTAGGCCGGCCGTGCCACGGTCGACGTCGCAGGGTTCGTGAACTGGGGTACCTGCATGGATATCGGCGTTCTCGGTTGTGCCGGCCGCATGGGCCGCGCAATCATTGAAGTTGCGCTGGAAACGGACGGCGTTCGCCTGGTCGGCGGCTGTGAGCGTCCCGGCCACGAGCAGATCGGTCGCGATCTGGGCGCCGTCGTCGGCCGAGAGGCGCTCGGCACGGTGGTCAGCGATGATGCCGAAGCGCTGATCGAACGGGCCGACGCTGTCATCGAGTTTTCTGCGCCAGAGCCGACCCTGGCACACGCGGCTCTGTGTGCCGAGCACCTGTGCGCCCATGTCATCGGTACGACCGGGCTTGGCGCCGAACAGCGAGCCCAGCTGGCAAAAACAGCTCTGCTGACCCCGATCGTGTTCGCGCCGAACATGAGCCAGGGCGTCAACCTGCTCCTGGATATCGTCCGGCAAGTCGCGGCGGCGCTCGATGACAGCTTCGACATCGAAGTCGTCGAGGTGCATCACGGCCGCAAGGTCGATGCGCCCTCCGGCACGGCGCTGGCGCTGGGCCAGGCGGCTGCAAAGGGACGCGGCGTCGCCTTTGACGAGGTAGCCGTGCTGTCGCGCGAGGGCATCACCGGTGCTCGCAAACGCGGCGACATTGGCTTTGCCACCTTGCGCGGCGGCGACGTCGTCGGTGAGCACACGGTGGTGTTTGCCGGTGCCGGCGAGCGCGTCGAGGTGACGCACAAGGCCACGGATCGGGCGATTTTTGCGCGCGGCGCCGTGCGTGCAGCGTGCTGGGCCGCAAAACAGGGACCCGGCCTGTACGGCATGGCCGATGTGCTGGGATTGAAGAAGCCGGGGGAGGCCGCACGGTGACGACGCAGATCGATTTCTATTACAGTTTGCAATCGCCTTGGACGTTCATGGCCTGGCCGCGCATCGAGGCGCTCGAGCACGCGGCCAATGTCGACATTGCACCCTATCTCGTCGATCTGCCCACGCTGTTCTCGCAGACAGGCGGTCAGCCGCTCGCCAAGCGTGGCAAGCAGCGGCAGGACTACCGCATGGCAGAACTGAAGCGCTGGTCGCGTCGGCTCGGCATCAATGTGACGCTGACGCCGGCTCATTTCCCGGTCGATGAAAGCCTGGCGGCTTGCTGCGCGCTGGTCATGCGCGACGATGGCGGTCCGGTTCTGCCGTTCAGCCATGCCTGCCTGCGCGCCGTCTGGCAGGAAGAGCGTGACCTCGCCGACGCCGGCACGGTTCGCGCGCTGTTGCAGCAGGTGAACGCAGACGCCGATGCCGTGCTGGAACGCGCCCGGGCGGAAACGGTCGCGACACGGCGCCTGGCCGAAACGCAGCGCGCCATCGATGCCGGCGTGTTCGGCGTGCCCAGCTTCGTCATCGACGGCGAGGTGTTCTGGGGCCAGGACCGGCTGGATTTCGTCGAGGAAGCCGTGGCGCTTGGCGCTTAGCCGGCGGAAAAGCTAGCTGTCGACGTCGTGCAAGGCTTTCGCCTGGCGGATCCAGTCACCGACCTCCTCGTAGGTGGGTGAGCGACGCGCCCAGCGCTCGCGGCGGTTCAGCTCAAAAAGGGCCTCGTGCAACTGGCCGGTCTCCTGCTCGGCCAGGTGCGCCGTGGTGTCCAGGCCGAGCACTTCGAGCATGTCGCCGAACACGGCACCGACACCATTGATGCGCGCCAGATCCGCCCGGTGGACCAGGCGCTCGAGGTCGGCCACCCCGATGTCCAAGAGGCCCGCGAGACGCTCGCGGGCCTGCGGCGTCGAGACATGGGCGAGCAAATGCTCGGTGCGGGTGATGCCGCGTTGTTTCAATCGTTCGCGCAGTGAAAGAGTCACGCCACGCAGCTTGCCGATCGGAAGAGACGCCGGCTTGGCGGTGGCACACGCCGTCATCATACGGAGAGGCATCCGGCTTGTTGTTGTCGCTGTACTATAGCGAGCATCGCCAAGGCTGGCGGTGGGTCAATTGCACATTATTTGTTCCAACTTCGTTGAAACTTGCTGGACGGGCTCCCGTCTGTCGAAAATATTTACGCGATATGATGCGCAATTCGCCTTCAAGGCGCGTTGTTCGTTGTTCTGGTCGCCTTGGAATCGGCCTTGATGCGTTTTAGTAGCCGTGCCCTGCGCGCGCCTGTCAGCGCGGGCGACATGCGTACGGTAATATAGCGTTTCGGCGATTCGCTGAAGTCGGGCCTAGGCTCGTTTGCGCACGACGATCTTGAACAGGCCGTCGGCCATGGCGTGTTCACACAGCTCATGCCCGGACGCCTCGCAAAAGGCCTCGAAATCCCCGGGCGCGGCCGGGTCGGTCGCCAGCACGCACACTGTCTGCCCGTCGTCCATGACCATCAGGGCCTGACGGGCTTTGACCAGCGGCATCGGGCATACCAAGCCGCGTGCATCGACGAGAAGATCGAAGGCTCCCTGGGAATTGCTGGTCATGCTACCGATGCGTAACACCTTTAAAAGCTCACCCATGGTGGCGTTTCATGAGCAGGCTTGCCAGCGCAAAAGCTGGTCGTCGTGCAAGCCGGCAGGACGATGAGCCGGGACGAGGAGGACGTGCACTCATGTCCATTGAGGGCTTGCTAGTCGCCACACATCTGATGGCGCTCTTGCTATACTTGGCACCGGGCGGGTTCGGCATGAGCAGTGTCTGGCGCCAGCGGGCTTTCATCGGTGCGATCGCCGTCTGGGCTGGCGGCATGGCGATCGCGATTGTCCTCAGCATCGCCCATTTCGCCGCCGCCTGAGGCCCACGGCAGGCTCCCAGGATCGCGCGCTTGTAACCGCTTGCCGCCGAGCCGGTGCGGCGCTCGGCCCTCGGCATGGCGATAACGCCGCAACGGTTAATGTTGTCCGTTGCCCTGCACTTTGGTTGTAGGCTAGCAATGCGCTTGAGGGAGTGCAAACATCTGCCGGACGCGTGCGCACGACAGGTTCGGCGCTGACGGCAACCGTGCGGAAAGGCGAGCCCGGATGACAAAGGGCAAACGGATCCTGACCGAAACCTTCCCCGAATACGCCGCTACGATCGCGACGTTACAGCGCCGGGATACGCGTTTCTCGCAGCTGTTCGAGGCGCATCGACGTACTTGCAGCGCCCTGGCACGCCATGATCACGCCGGCCACCGCCGGCCGTCATCACACGAGCTCGAGCCGATGCAGCGGCGTCATTTGGACCTCCTGGAGCAGCGAGAGGCAAATTTGCGGCATTCCCTCTTGCGTCAAATCCACGCCCATCACAAGAGAACCAAGGTCACGATCTGAACCAGGCGCGCGCCAACAGCGTGCCGATGAGCCAAGTGACGCGGACATGAGGCGGGAGGAAAGCATGCGTAGCTATCGTGTCGAGGAGATCGAAGGCATCGGGCCGGCTTACGGCGCCAAGCTGCGGGAGGCGGGCATCCCGTCGACCTCGGCGCTGCTCAAGCGGTGTGCCAGTCGTAAGGGGCGCGAAGAGGTCGCGACAACCACGGGCATTTCCGAAACCTTGGTCCTGACCTGGACCAACATGGCCGATCTCATGCGCATCAAGGGCGACGGCAAGCAGGCCGCCGAGCTCTTGCAGGCATCCGGCGTCGACACGGTCAAAGAGCTGCGCAACCGTCGCGCGGACAACCTCGCCGCGAAGATGAAAGAGGTGAACACCGCCAAGCGCCTGACCCGGGCAACGCCGGCGGAAGCCAATTGCATCAAATGGATCGAGGAAGCCAAGACGCTTGAGCCGATCATGACTTACTGACGCCGCCGTCCCGTCTGCTCCGCCAAGACATCATCTCCTGGATCTCGGCGCGCTTTCGTCAATCTATGACAATCATCGGTTAAGCCCGTCGGTCAGACAGTTGCATAAGGAGAGGCGGCCATGCGCTGGCAACGCGGTCGACGCAGCGACAACATCATCGATGCCCGCGGCGGTCGCGGCATGCGCCGGGCCGGCGGTATCGGTCTGATCGGCACGATCGTCATTTTGGGCATATCCTGGCTGACCGGCATCAACCCGGCCATCCTCATGGGCGGTGCCCAGCTCGCCGGTGTCGGTGGCGGCGGCCAGAGCGAACTGGTGCAGGGCTCACCCGAGGAAGAGCAGCTCAAGGAATTCGTGTCGGTCGTTCTGGCCGACACCGAAGACGTCTGGCATCAGGTGTTCAACGAGATGGGCCAGCGCTATCGTGAGCCGAAACTGGTGCTGTTCACCGATAAAGTGGAATCCGCCTGCGGGTTTGCCAGCGCGGCCTCCGGGCCGTTCTACTGTCCGGGCGATCAGCAGGTTTATCTCGATCTGGCATTCTTCGACCAGCTCAGCCGCCGTTTCGGTGCGCCGGGCGATTTCGCACAAGCCTATGTCATCGCCCACGAGGTCGGCCATCACGTGCAGACCCTGCTCGGCATTTCCGGCGAGGTGTCGAGGCTGCGCCGCCAAGTCGATAAGACCCAGGGCAATCAGCTCTCGGTTATGCAGGAGCTGCAGGCCGACTGCTTTGCCGGCGTGTGGGCGAATCGGGCGCAAAAGGCCCGCAACATCCTCGAGCAGGGCGATATCGAAGAGGGGCTGCAAGCGGCGGCCGCCGTCGGCGACGACACCATCCAGAAACGCACGCGCGGCTTTGTCGTGCCGGATGGTTTCACCCACGGAAGCGCGGAACAACGCCAGCGCTGGTTTGTGCAGGGCTTGCGCAGTGGCGACGCCGGCCAGTGCGATACCTTCAACGCACCGGCACTCTAGCCCGCGATGATCGCCTGAAAGAACGCCAGTTCAGACCGCAGGACCTGGTGGATCGTCTCCGCCCGGCGGAAGCCGTGCGCCTCACCCGGGTAGACGTGCAACTCATGGCGCACGCCCTTGGCCTGAAGAGCCTTGGCGAGCCGCTCGGCCTGATCGGGGGGGACGATGCGATCGTCGCTGCCCTGGAAGAAGATCACCGGACAGGCCAGGCGGTCGGCATGGATCAACGGTGAGCGCGCTTCGTAGATCGCTTTTGCGTCCGGCCAGGGGCCGACCAGGCTGTCGAGATAGCGGCTTTCGAACTTATGCGTATCGGTTGCCAGCGAGCGCAGGTCGCTGATGCCATAGTGTGATGAGCCGCCGGCGAAGACATTGGTGAAGGTCAGGGCGCACAGGGTCGTATAGCCGCCGGCACTCGAGCCGGTGACCAAGAGCTTGTCGGCATCGGCTCGGGCGTCCTCGACCATGAAGCGCGCGCCGGCGGCGATGTCCTGCACATCGACGACACCCCATTGCCCTTTCAGGCGCTGGCGATAGGCACGACCGAAGCCGGTCGAGCCGCCGTAATTGACATCGAGAAAGCCGAAGCCGCGCGAGGTCCAGAACTGCGTCGCCAGGCGCAGGCCCAGATGGGCGGCGCTGGTCGGGCCGCCATGGGCGCGCACGATCAATGGTGGCCGTTCGCCTTCGGGTGCTGCGAATTCCGGATTGGTCGGCGGGTAGTAGAAGGCATGCACTTCGCGGCCGCCGTCGGTGGGAAACAGTACGGTCTCCGGACGGGCCAGATAGGGCGACGGTACGGGTGTTTCGCCGGACTTGGCCAGTTCGGCGGCACCGCCGGCCTCCAGATCCAGCCCGAGCAAGGCACTCGGCCGATCCGGCGAGGCGGCCAGCATGACCGCGCGTTTGCCTTCGATGTGCAGATGGCTCAGGTCGCGATAGGGTAGGTCCAGCAGATCCGGCTGCTCCTCGCCGTGCGCCAGCCGCCAGAGCTTCCATTCCCCGCCAAGGGTGACCAGGCCGAGCAGCGAGCCATCGGGCAGGAAGCCGTAGTCGCTATTGCCGAACTGCCAGTCACCCCGGGCGAAATCGGCATCGATCGGCAAGGCTGACACCGGTCCGCCTTCACTCAAGCGCCACAGGTTCCACCAGCCAGAGCGATCCGAGATGAAAAACAACGTGCCATCCGGGGCGAATTGCGGCTGGGTGACACTTTCTTCGCGGCCGCCGGCGATCACGCGGATATCCGTCACGCCGCCATCATCATCGAGGTCGGCGAGGCGCAGCTCGGTGCCATCCCAGGGCATGTTGGGATGGTTCCAGGCGATGAATGCCAGCCTGGTGCCGCCTTCGCTTGGGCGCGGATGGGCGTAGAAGTCATCGCCGTCAACCAGCACGCGGCCTTCGTGCGCGCCGCCGTCCAACGCGATGCCGACGATCGCCGCTTTCGGCTCGCCGGCCCCTCGATGGTCCTCGCGCACGGCGATCAGGCGGTCATTGGCGATGTCGATCTGCAAGTCGGCATAGCGCAGCCTGCCTTCGCTCTCCGGTGTCAGCGGGCTTGGCGATGTGCCGGGCTCAAAGCGCCATATGCGCTGATCCTCGAAGCCGACGGCATAGACGATGCCGTCATGGGCCGTGTAGGCGCCGCCGCCGTATTCATGCACGCGCGAGCGGATATTGAACGGTGCTGGCGTGCGCTCGATGGTGTAGCCGTCCGGGAGATACTGCCGCACGGTCTGGCGACCCTGTTCCTCGGGCCGGCTTTCCAGCCAGAGCACCGTGCCGCGATCGAGACGTGGCGCGGCCAGACCAACCTGTTTGACAGTCAGCGTTTCCGGCGTAATCGGCGAGGCCCAGTGGCCATAGGCGGCGGTCTCGGCCATGACGCATATCCCCGTTGGTTGGCGCGCCCTGTCGCTTGCGCGATTTGGTGCATTCGGCGGCGCTATCCGCTACCACCCGAAAGACGTGCAGATAAAGGCCGCAATGGCCGGGCAAGGGAAAGGAGCACCCGTGACCGTCAAGCTGACTTTCCGCGGCGCCGCCGGCACGGTGACCGGATCGTGCTACCTGATCGAACATGATCACGGCGCGTTTCTGATCGATTGCGGCATGTTCCAGGGCAACCGCACGATCCGCGAGCTCAACTACGCTAAGCTGCCGTTCGATCCAGCCGATATCGACTATCTTCTGCTCACCCATGCCCATATCGACCACAGTGGGCTGATCCCCAAGCTGACCAAGAACGGCTTCAAGGGCACGTTGCACGCAACCGCGCCGAGCCTCGATCTGCTAAGCTTCATGCTGCCCGATAGCGGCCACATCCAGGAATCCGAAGTCGAGCGGCTCAATCGCCGGCTCAAGCGGCAGGGTAAACAGCCGGTCGAACCGATCTATACCCGCGAAGATGCTGAAGCGGCGCTGGATAACACCGCCGCGCACGAGCTGGAGAGCTGGTTTGAGCCTGGGCCAGGTGTCCGGGCCAGGTTTTGGAACGCCGGTCATATCCTAGGCTCGACATCGATCGAGCTGGCGATCGACGATGGCGGTACCAGGCCGCTGCGGCTGCTGTTCTCCGGTGATCTCGGGCCGGATGAGAAGGTCTTCCACGAGGCCCCGGATGCCCCGGAGGGCTACGACTACATCATCTGCGAAAGCACCTATGGCGATCGCGATCGCGCGGATGCGACGGTGGTCGAGCGGCGCAGAGCGCTGGAAAAGGAGATTCGTGAGGCACTGTTGCGCGGCGGCAACCTGGTCATTCCCAGCTTTGCCGTCGAGCGCAGCCAGGAACTGCTGCACGACATCGGCGTGCTCATGGATCAGGGCAAGATCCCGAACACGCCGGTGTTCCTGGACTCGCCTTTGGCCGGACGGGTCACCCGGGTATTCATCGAGCATAGCGACACGCTCGAAGACGTCGATCTCGACGAAGCCAAGCTGTTCAAGAACCCCAATTTCCGCATCACCGAAAGCGTCGACGAGAGCAAGGCGATCAACAAGATCAGCGGTGGGGCCATCATCATCTCGGCGAGCGGCATGTGCGATGCCGGCCGGATCAAACATCACTTACGCAACAATATCTGGAAAGATGACGCCACGGTGCTGTTCGTCGGCTACCAGGCGCCGGGCACACTCGGTGAGCTGATCCTGCGCGGCGAGGACCTGGTGCGCATACACGGCCACGATATCCGCGTGCGCGCCACGATCCGCAGCATCGGGAACTATTCGGCCCATGCCGATCAGCCCGAGCTCTTGGCCTGGATCAAGGCACGCCTGCCGGTCCGCGCCGGCATTTTCCTCACCCATGGCGAGGACGACGCCCGCAGCGTGCTGCGCGATCTGCTGATCGAAAACGATGTCGACGGTGACATCATCCACATGCCGCAGCTCGATGACAGCTTCATGCTCGAAGCCGGCAAGACGCCGCTGCGCCAGCCGAGCGAGCCGCGCTTGTCCAAGGGCGCCATGGTGCGCGATTGGGCCAATGACTACACGCGTTTCACCCTGGCTTTGGCCAAGCGCTTGGAAGCCATGCCGCAGACCGCCGACCGCGAGGCGCTGATGGCCAAGCTTGAGGCCGCGCTGAACGGTGAGGCCGCATGACGCTGGATGCCGCGATGCGTGACGCGCTGTTCAATGCCGCCCGGAACGTGCGTGCGCGTGCCCATTGCCCCTATTCCGGCTTCAAGGTCGGCGCGGCGGTTTTGGATGAACAAGGCCGTGTGCATGTGGGCTGTAATGTCGAAAACGCCGCCTATCCCGAGGGTACCTGCGCCGAGGCGGGCGCGATCGCGGCGATGGTCGCTGCCGGTGGTCGCCGGATCGAAGCGATTCTGGTCATGGGCGACGCGCCCGAGCCGGTGACCCCTTGCGGCGGCTGCCGGCAAAAGATCCGTGAATTCGCCGATGCCGACACACGCCTGCTCGCGGCCTCACCGGAGGCGGTGCAGTTTGACGAGCCGTTCAGTGCCTTCCTGCCACGCAGTTTCGGCCCCGGTCACCTCTAGCCTGTTCTGCCTTCGTTCCCTATCTTGGTCGATATCGCAAGGAGGGGCGCATGGACGGACGCTTGGCCGATCGCGGGCGCAAGGGGCGGGGCACCAGCCGCCAGCCGCAAAGCCGTTTCGTCAATGAAACACGCGTGCCGTTCGATGACGGCTGGTCGACGCTGGAAAGCGAAGCCGACGCGCCGCCGACGCGCACACAAGTCATGGCCGACAAGGCCAAGACGGTCATCTCCTATAATCAATCGCCGGACGTGCCGTTCGATCGTGCGGTGAACCCGTATCGCGGCTGCGAGCACGGCTGCATCTATTGTTATGCCAGACCGACGCACGGCACGTTCGGCCTCTCCGCAGGGCTCGATTTCGAAACCCGTCTGTTTGCCAAATACGACGTCGCGGAGTGTCTGCGCGCCGAGCTTGGCAAGAAGAACTACGCGCCGGCGCCGATCTATCTGTCCGGCATCACCGACGCCTACCAGCCGCTGGACAAGAAGCTGCAGCTCACCCGCCAAATCTTGGAGGTCTTGCTCGAAGCCCGCCATCCGGTCGGCATTATCACCAAGTCCGCCTTGGTCTGCCGCGATCTCGATCTGCTCGCGCAACTGGCCGAGCAGAACCTGGTCTTTGTCAGCCTGTCGGTCACGACCCTGGACACGGCACTGGCGCGCAAGCTCGAACCGCGCACCTCGATGCCCAAGCGACGCCTCGAAGCGATCGCGCGTTTGGCCGAGGCGGGCGTGCCGGTCGGCCTGTTGCAGGGACCGATCATCCCGGGCCTGAACGATCATGAGAGCGAAGCCGTGCTCGAGGCCGGCGCCAAAGCCGGCGCACAGAGCGCGTCGTACACTTTTCTGCGCCTGCCCTACGAGCTCAAGGAGCTCTGGGGGGATTGGCTCGAGATGCATGTCCCGGAGAAAAAGACGCGCATCCTGGCGCTGCAACGTGAAGTCCGCGGCGGCAAGCTGAATGATGCACGCTTTGGCACACGTATGGTCGGCGAAGGTGCCTATGCCGAGATGGTCCGTCAGCGCTTCAAGCTGGCCAAGCGCAAACTCGGCCTGGACCGGCCGCGGCCCGAGCTGCGGTGCGATCTGTTCAGCCGGCCAGTGTCGCACACCACGCCGCAGCTCGACCTGTTCGCTTGCTAGGCTAGGAGGGCGGCGTGGCGCAGATTGGGCCAAGTGCAGCGGGCTGTACAATGCTGAGCACGGCGATCAGGATCAGCAGGCCGCCGAGCAATTGCTTGACCAGCGGTGCCGCACGCGGACCTGGGCGTAGTTTGGCCGCGAACAGACCGATGCCGAGCAGCATGGGCAGCGTGCCCAGGCCAAAGGCTGCCATCGCCGCCGCGCCCATGACGCCGGACCCAGTCATCACGGCATAGAATAGCGCCGCATAGACCATGCCGCAGGGCAGCCAGCCCCAGAGCGCACCGTAAAGGAAGCTGTTGGCCGAGTTCTGTCCGGGCGCGAATTGCCGGCCGATCGGCTGGATACGCGCCCAGATCGGCCAGGTCAAACGCTCGACGCCCGCCGGGACCGGGATCCAGCCGGCCGTCGAGAAACCGATCGCCATGAGCGTTGCCGCCGCCAGCCAGCGCAAGATGGCGTAGCCGTCGGTCTGGCTGATAGTGGCCACCAGGCCGCCGCCGAGCGCACCGGCGAGCAGGCCGGCCAGGGCGTAGGACGCAATGCGGCCGCCGTGATAGCCGAGCATGTGTGTTGCCAGCTTCAGCCGGTCTTTGCGCACATGCGCCGGTGCCGCCGCGGCCAGGCTGGCGGCGATACCGCCGCACATGGCCAGGCAGTGCAGGCTGGAGCTCAAGCCCATGGTCAAGCCGACGATCAACGGCCCTGTGCTCAAGGCGGCCGGAAGTGAAAGCTCCATGGCGGATGCTTCGACCTCATCATTATCACACAACCATCACCCATCGCAGGCTACCTAGGGCCATGCAAGAACCATGGCGGCGCCGCTTTGCCGCTGGTAGCATGCATGGCGAGGACGGGCTCGGACACACGTCAGGCGAGCACCATAAGGGTAGGGGGTACTATGTCAGCGGGCATGCGTCGCACCGTGGGCTTGGTCTTGCTGCTTGCGACCTTGGGTGTCGCTGGCTGTCAGTCCATGGTGCTCGCGCTGTTCAGCGGCGGCGGGGTGGGCTGATCGGATGGCACAGCGCTTCAATTCCGCCCAAGTCTACGATCCCAAGCCCGGCAGCGCCAAGCGCACCGGCGCGAGCGGCGGTCCGAACATGCCGGTACGCCGACAGTTCGGGATCTGGCCGTTCTTGCTCGCCATTCCGGTTGGCCTCACGCCCGTGTTCTGGCTGATCAAGGATCGCGTGGCGCTGGTGCTGCCGACAGCGCTGGCTTTTGTCCTCGTGCTCGTCGGGGCCATCGCGCTGCGCCGCGGCCTCGATGCCGAGCACGCCTATAACCAGCGCAAGGTCGCCGAGGCGCCGGGCGTGCCGCTCAAGCTGTTCGGCGCGATCCTGCTTGGTGCCGGCACCTTTCTGACGGCCTGGTTCGGCGCCGGCTATTCGATGATCGCAGCCGTTTTGTTCGGCGTGGCCTGCGCGATCGGCATTGTTCTGCACTACGGCTTCGATCCGCGGGAAGAGAAGAAGCCCACGGTCACCGGCGTCAGCACGCGCGAGGTCACCGAAGCACTCAGCGAAGCCAATGCCCTGATCGATCGCCTGGACACGATGCGCGCCTCGCTCAAGCCACGCGATTTGGATGATCAGCTTGGCCGCATCGTGCAGAATTCGCGCAACATTGTCGGCATCATCGAGGACGACCCGCGTGATCTGCGCCGCGCCCGGCGCTTTTTGAACGTCTTCCTGCATGGCGCGGAAGAGGCCGTCGACAAATACATCACCACAACGGCGCGTGTTGGCGAGGCACCGGAACTCGAAACCAAGCTGCGTGGCATGCTGACGTCGCTCGAGGGCGTGACCGTCGAGCAGCGCGAGCGGCTGCTGAAAGACGACGTTACCGATCTGGATGTCCATCTCGATGTCCTGTCCCAGCGCCTTGAGCGCGAGGGGCTGGTCTGATTGTCATCAGGAGCTGAACTGCGCGGGCGCGACAGATCGAGTGTGAGCGCCTGCAGCGGAGAAAAGGGAGAGCACCATGTCGAATGAGGCCGTTTCCACGCCCAGCGCGAGCATGCCGACCACGGCGACGGCGGCGCCGATGACCAATGTCGAGGCGACCTTGGACAAGGTACTGCCGGAAGTCTCGAGCGAGCTGGTGCCTTACGAACAGGCGACGCCTGAGCAGCGCCAGAAAATCGATGATCTGGTTGCTGAAATCGACATTACCGATACCAACTCGATCATTTTCTTCGGGACCAAAGCCCAGGAAGAACTGACGCAGATCTCCGAGCAGATGCTCGAAGGCGTGCGCAATAAGGATATCGGTCCGGCCGGCGACGCACTGGGCAAGATGGTCAATTCGATCCAGGGCTTTGATGTCGAGGAGCTGGCCAAGAAGCCTGGCTTCTTCGGTCGCCTGTTCGGGGCGATGAACCCGGTGCAGAAAATCTTCGATCGCTATGAAGAAGTCCGCACCGAAATCGACAAGATCTCCAACGAGCTGGATCGACACAAGGGCGTACTGCTGCGCGACATCGAGCAGCTCGATCGTCTCTATGACGGTAATCTCGATTACTTCCACCGTCTGGAAGAATACATTATCGCTGGCGACGAGAAGCTGCGTCAACTCGACAGCGAGATCATTCCGGCCAAGGAGAAGACCGTCGGTGATGACACGCTGCAGGCCCAGGAGCTGCGCGACCTGCGTCAGGCGCGCGATGATCTCGAGCGCCGGGTGCATGATTTGAAGCTGACGCGTCAGGTCACCATGCAGTCACTGCCGAGCATTCGCTTGGTTCAGGAAAACGACAAGAGCCTGGTCACCATGATCTATTCGACTATGGCGAACACGATTCCGCTCTGGAAGAACCAGCTTGCCCAGGCAGTGACCATCGTTCGTTCCGGTGAGGCGGCCGAGACCTTGAAAGAGGCGACCGATCTGACCAACGAGCTCTTGCAGAAGAACGCCGAGAACTTGCAGCAGGCCAATCGCACGGTACGCGAGCAGGTCGAACGTGGCGTTTTTGATATCGAGACGGTCAAAAAAGCCAACGAGACCCTGATCGCGACGATCAATGAAAGCCTGCAGATCGCCGATGAGGGCAAGAAGAAGCGCGCCGCGGCCGAAGTCGAGCTGCAAAAGCTCGAAACCGAGCTGCGCACATCGCTCACTTCGGCCAAATCACGCGCCACGGCGCCCGCAGAGACATCGGCAAGCGGAGGGGTGTGATGGGGTTCTGGGACCGTCTGACCGGGGAATTCGTCGACGTCATCGCCTGGACCGATGACAGCGACGACACCATGGTCTGGCGCTTCGAGCGCTTTGACAATGCCATCAAATACGGCGCCAAACTCACCGTGCGCGAAGGCCAGTCGGCGGTGTTCGTCAACCAGGGCCGGCTTGCGGATGTCTTCCCACCGGGAATGTACATGCTCGAGACGAACAATCTGCCGATCCTGTCTTCGCTGCAGCATTGGGATCACGGCTTCCAGAGCCCGTTCAAGGTGGAAGTCTACTTCGTCAATACACGCCGGTTTACCGATCTGAAGTGGGGTACCAAGAACCCGATCATGCTGCGCGATCCGGAGTTCGGCCCGGTGCGCCTGCGCGCGTTCGGCACCTATGTCATCAAGGTGGCCGATCCGGCAGTGTTTTTGCGCGAGGTGGTCGGGACGGACGGGCATTTCACCACCGATGAAGTGACCAACCAGCTGCGCAACATGATCGTGTCGCGCTTTGGCAATTCGATCGCCAATGCCGGTGTGCCGGTGCTCGATCTGGCCGCCAATTACGACCAGCTCGGGACCTTCATCACCGAGCGGATCAAGCCGGAAGTGGCGGAATACGGTCTCGACCTGATCCAGTTGCTGGTCGAGAACGTGTCCTTGCCGCCAGAGGTCGAAAAGGCCCTCGATAAGCGCACCTCAATCGGCATTGTCGGCGATCTGTCAAAATACACCCAATACGCCGCCGCCGAAGCCATGGGCATCGCCGCCGAGCAACCCGGTGGCGGCGGCATGGCGAGCGGCATGGGCATGGGTGCCGGCATAGCCATGGGTCAGGTCCTGGCGCAGAGCATGGGCGCCGCTGGCACCAGTGCGCCAGCGACGTCCACGGCTGCACCGTCACCGCCTCCGGTGCCGACGCTCAGCTACTGGGTCGCGATCAACGGGCAGCAGCAGGGACCCTACAGCCGCGATAAGCTGGCAGAGCAGATTACGGCCGGGGCGGTAACGCGCGACAGCCTGGTCTGGGCTCAGGGCATGGCCGGTTGGAGCAAGGCCGCCGACGTTGCCGATCTGTCGGCGCTGTTCGGCGCCATGCCGCCGCCGCTGCCCGGGGCCTGATGGATCACGTGCAGGACACGCCGCTACGCCAGGAATCCGGTCCTTGGGGCAGCGTCCTCGTCGGCGAGGAAGAGCCGCCCGAGGCGGGGCCAGGCGGACCGGAACAGTTCCCTTGTGCGCAATGTGGCGCGCTGCTCAAGTTCAAGCCGGGCAGCGACAACGTCTATTGCGCCTATTGCGGCCATGACAACCCGATCGTCGGCCGCGGTGGCCGGATCGAGGAGCTTGACTACGCTGCGCATCTGCATTTGCGGGCGGAGAAGGCCGACGTCGTGTCGGCGCGGGCGATCCAATGCGAGTCCTGCGGCGCGGAATTCTCCTTCGATGCCAATGTCCACGCGGCGCAGTGCCCATTCTGCGGCTCGGATACCGTGGCCGATACCGGTATCGCCCGGGTCATCAAGCCGAACGGCGTGTTATCGTTCGTGCTCGATGAGCGCGCGGCACGCAGAGCGCTCGGCAAATGGCTCGGCCGCCTGTGGTTTGCGCCCTCAGATGTGAAACGCATCGCGCGCAGGCCCGGTGCGCTCACCGGCATGTATGTGCCCTACTGGACCTATGATGCCGCCACGCGCACCAGCTATCTGGGTGAGCGCGGCACGGTCTACTACGTCACCGAAACCGTGACCGTGGTCGTCAACGGCAAGCGCCAGCGCGTGCAAAAGCAGGTGCCGAAGATCCGCTGGCGCTCGGTCTCGGGCCAGGTCGACCGTCATTTCGATGACGTGCTCGTGCTTGCTTCCGACAGCCTGCCGCGCACCTACACCGAGCGCCTCGAGCCATGGGACCTGCATGATCTGCGGCCCTATCAGCCTGAGTATCTGAGCGGCTTTCGCGCCGAGACCTATCAGGTCGATCTCGCCCAGGGCTTCGAGCGCGCGCAGACGATCATGGCCAACGTCATCCGCAACGACATCCGGCTCGACATCGGCGGCGATGCCCAGCGCATCCATCGCGCCAGCACCAAGCACAGCCATGTCACCTTCAAGCACGTCCTGCTACCGATCTGGCTGGCCGCCTATCGCTATCGCGGCAAGCCGTATCGGTTCGTCATCAACGGCCGCACCGGCCAGGTGCAAGGTGAGCGGCCCTACAGCTTCTGGAAGATCGCCAGCCTGATCCTGTTCGTTCTGTTGATCGCCGTGCTGTTCTTCTGGGCGGCAGAGCAAAGCGGCATGGTCGACGACCTGATTAATCAGGGCGGCGCCTATCTGCCCGGACCGAGCTACGGTTATTGACGGCTCAAGGACCGCGGTAGCCGTATTGCGAATAGCGCGGATCCTTGCCCCACGGACCGGGGCGGCCCTGCCACGGATCGTTCACGCCGATGCCGGCGGAGTAGCGCGGCGGGCGTTCGGGTGCTTCGAGCCGTGCGGGTGGCGGCGGCGCATCGACCCCCAGATCGGTGCTGGCCCGATCCAAGTGCGTTCGTCGTGGCAGCCGATCGGGCGCCGGCTCGCCCAGGCGTAGGGGATCATCGCCATAAGCCTCGCGTGCTTTTGCGGCTGCGTCGGGATCGTAGGGCGGATCGTTGACGATATCGACGTCGGCGTCATCGAGCGGTTTGATCGCCGGCGCCGCCGCCCGCGATTCCTCGATGATCGCTTGCGCCTCGGCTTCATAGTCGGCCTGCGTCCTGGTCGTGCAGCCGGCGGCGACGAGGCCCAGGCCGACCAGAACAGGCAGCATGTGTTTCGGTGTCATGACACGGATAACGCCTCCGACCGCTTTGGGGTCGCTATTGTTGAGTGAAACGCAATGCTTTCGTGCATGTCTGGTGGCTGTACTCGCCCGGTAACCAGGCTAGATGCATGAGGCTGGGAGGCCCGGCTTATGCAATCAAGAGCCTATCAAGACTGGCGCACGCCAGAAAACCTGCTGATCGGCATGGCTGTGGCGAGCAGCTTGGCGTTTTCCTTGTGGATGACGCTGATCAACAATTTTTCGTTCGAGCGTGCCGGCTTTGACGGTGTCGATATCGGCATTTTGCAGAGCGTGCGTGAAATTCCCGGTTTTCTCGCCTTCACCATTGTATTCGTTCTGCTTTTGGTGCGCGAGCAGGCGCTGGCGATCATCTCGCTGGTCCTGTTGACGTTCGGTACCCTGGCAACCGGGCTGTTGCCAAGCTTCACCGGGTTGTTGGTCACGACGACGATCATGTCGATCGGTTTCCATTACCTGGAAACGATCAAGCAATCACTGTCTTTGCAATGGACCAGCCATGACCGCGCGCCGCTGCTTCTCGGCCGTCTGGTCGCTGCACGCGGCTTTGCCAGCATTGTCACGCTGGCACTGGTCTGGCTGGCTTTTGACCTCGCCGGCATGGACTATGCTGCCGTGTACGCCATTGGCGGCGGGCTCAGTCTCGCCCTGACGCTTTTCCTGTGGTGGCAGTTCCCGCAGTTCAAGGCGCAGGTCGAACAGCATAAACACATCGTGCTGCGCAAGCGTTACTGGCTGTACTACGCCCTGACGTTCCTGAGCGGCGCCAGACGGCAGATCTTCGTCGTCTTCGCCGGCTTCCTTCTTGTCGAGAAGTTCGGCTACGCCATCAGCACGATCACGCTGCTCTATCTGGCCAACAGTATCATCAACTTTCTGTTCGCCAGCTCGATCGGTGCCTTGGTCGGCCGCGTTGGTGAGCGTGCAGCCCTGCTGTTCGAGTATGCCGGCCTGGTCGTCATCTTCACGGCCTATGCCTTTGTCGAGCATGCCGGCCTGGCGGCGGCGCTCTACATCCTCGATCACCTGTTCTTCGCGTTCGCCATCGCGATCCAAACCTATCTGCACAAGATCGCCGATCCGGCCGATCTGGCGCCGACGGCCGGCGTGGCCTTCACCATCAACCACATCGCGGCCGTGTTCATTCCTGTGCTGTTCGGCCTCATCTGGATGTACAGCCCGGCGCTGGTCTTTCTGTGCGGTGCGCTCCTGGCTCTGGCCTCGTTCCTGCTCTCGTTCTTCGTGCCGGACAAGCCGGCTCCTGGCCGGGAAACCACCTTCGAGGCCTTGCCTGTGCCGACTGTACCGGCGTCTGCGCCGTGAGCACGGCTGGCCCGGCCGCGCCGGTGGTCGCGCCACCACTGAGTGCGCCCAATCTGGCCGTGCTGTTGATGCTGCTGGCAATGTTCAGCGGCGCGATGATGGACACGGTGACCAAGATCCTGAGCCAGACCTACGCGGTACCGCAGATCCTGCTGTTTCGCTTCCTGGCGTTTACCGCCTTCGGTCTGTGGCTGGCGCGCGGCAGGCCGCTCGGCTCCTTGCTTATGACAGCCGGCCCGCGCTTCCAGATCGCGCGCGGGCTGGTGTTCGTCGTCGAGATGTTCGTGTTCGTTCTAGCCGTACGCAGCCTGCCGCTGGCAACGGTCCACGCGGTCATCGCCGTCAGCCCGCTGTTGGTCGTGCTCTTGTCCGTGCCGCTGCTCGGCGAGCGTGTGGGCATCTGGCGCATGAGCGCGATTTTGGCCGGCTTCATCGGTGTGCTGATCATCATTCGCCCGGGCACCGCGGCGTTCACGCCAGTGATGTTCCTGCCACTGGCCGGTGCCGTGCTTTGGGCGCTGTATTCGATCATGACGCGCATGGGCGGACGGGCCGCCCAGATCGAGGCGATGGTCATTTACATGGGCTTGGTCGGCACCGTCTGCATGGCCGTTCTGGCGCCGTTCGTTTGGACCTGGCCCGACCCCGAAGGGTGGACCCTGCTCGCGCTGGTCTGCCTGCTCGGTACGCTGACCCATTACGTGCTGATCCGCGCCTATCAATACGCGGACGCCTCAAGCCTGCAGCCATTCGCCTACAGCATCTTCGTCTTCGCAGTCGTGCTCGGCTACTTCTTTTTCGATCATCTGCCCGACGCCTGGACCTGGCTCGGCGCCGGTATCGCCATGGCTGCGGGCCTGATCGCCTGGTGGCGTGAACGCCGGCAGATCGGGCGCTTCACGGCCGCGGCTGGCTAACCGGTCGCCTGCAGCATGGGCTCGAGGCGCCCGGCCGCATCAAGCGCATGCAGTTCGTCACACCCGCCGATGCCCTGACCGTTGATAAATATCTGCGGCACGGTGTGACGGCCCTCGGCACGCTCGCGCATCTCCTTGCGCCGCGCCGGGTGGAGCAGCACGTCAAACTCCTGGAACGCGATCTGTTTCTGTTCGAGCAGCCGCTTAGCGCGCCAGCAATACGGGCAGAAAGGCGAGGTGTAGATCTCGACGGGAGCCATCTCACATCCATGAACTTTTCGTAATGAGTGCAACAGTTAGGTCGCATACCGCGCTTGGAGAAGGGGGTGCGCGGTCACGTTCGCTCTCCGATCAGACGAGTTCGTCGCGATCGACGAGTGCGATGGTCAGCACATCGATCCGGGCGT
>JBHJHH010000095.1:0-8215 GCA_050331015.1 Geminicoccaceae bacterium | reverse complement strand
CGACCTCGCCGTGGTCACCAATGACATCTACACGCGCGAGGATGCCGAATTCCTGACCCGCGCCGAGGCGTTGGCACCGGAGCGCATTCGCGGCGTCGAGACCGGCGGCTGCCCGCACACCGCGATCCGCGAGGATGCTTCGATGAACCTGGCGGCGATTGCTGAGCTGCAGGAAGCCTATCCGACGCTCGATCTGGTCATTGTCGAAAGCGGTGGCGACAATTTGGCCGCGACCTTCAGCCCGGAACTGGCCGATCTGACCATCTACGTCATCGATGTCTCCGCCGGCGACAAGATCCCGCGCAAAGGCGGGCCCGGCATCACCCGCTCGGATCTGCTGGTGATCAACAAGATCGATCTGGCGCCGCTGGTCGGCGCCTCGCTCGAGGTCATGGAACGCGATGCGCGCAAGATGCGTGGCGAGCGGCCGTTCGTGTTCACCAATCTGAAAGCGCTCCAAGGCCTCGACACGGTGGTCGACTTCATCATCGCCCGCGGCGGCCTGGCCTAGCGCGCGTCAGTCCGCGCTGGCCGCCTCGAGAAAGGCGATGATGCGCGCATGCGCCCGGGCCGCCTCTTCCGGCGCATAGATCAGCGTGCTGAGCGGCGCCTTGGTTTCCTGATCGAAGCCGTGGGTGACGTTCGGGTACAGCTCGGTCTCGGCGACCAGGCCGCGCGCGCGCATGCGCTCGGCCAGGCGCAGGCAGTCGCGCTCACCGGTGACCGTGTCGCCCTCGACGAGCAGAAACAGCGCCGGTACCGGCGAGGTCCAGCCATTGTGCGCCACCACGCTGGTCGGGCCGCAATAGGGGTAGAGCAGCGCCACCGCCTCGACGCCGTCCAGCCCCTGATCGACGAGCGAGTCCGGCCAGGCGCGCAGGATCGGCGGCCGCGTGTCGGCATCGTACTGCGCCAGAAAATCGAGCACCGCCCAGCCGCCGTGGGAGGCGCCGACCAGGCCGATGCGCTCGGCATCGACGAACGGCATGGCGCGGGCATCGTTGAGCGCAACCGCGACATCGGCAGCGCGCTCGGCGCCGTTCAGAAGCTGCCCGGCGCAGATCAGCCGCCAGGCCTCGGCGTCGCCATAGCCGCGCGGCGCATGGCTGTCGACGATGACCGATGCCCAGCCGGCCTGCTTGAGCTCGCCGGCCAGCCGCTCGAGATTGTCTTTCGGACCATCGCAGCCGGAAAACAGCAAGGCGGTCGCGAACGGGCCGTCGCCGTCCGGCCGGGTGATGCGATAGGCCGGTGACAGCAGCTCGGACAAGGCCTCCGGCCGGTGCTGGCTGACCGACAGGCCGAACAGGCCGCGCGTGCTGTTCAGACCGACACCGATGGCGAGCGCGCCGATCACCACGGCGGCGATGATGAAGCCCATGCGTCTCCTTTGCCGCGTCGCCATCAAAAGGCCGGACCGCGGCCTTCGAATATCTCGCGCAGGTCATCGGCGCGCGCTTCGGACCAGCCCGCCGGCTCGACCAGGGCCGCCCAGGCATCGATATAGTCTGGGGCGATATAGTAGTGACCAAAGCCCGGGGTCTGCAAAGAGATCATCATGTCGAGCGCCAGCTGGAACATGGTCACCAGCGGGTACCACTTGAATTCCTCGGCGACATCCGGCGCGCGCGGCGCGTTCATCCAGTCGGGCCGGCGATAGGCGGTATCGAAGGTGAACGCGACGATGGCATCGCTGCCATAGTTCAAGAACACCAGGCGGATCGGGCCCCAGCGCCGGTCCGCCACCGATGGCTCGAAGCCGTCCTGGTTCATCACGCGCGCCAGCGAGCTGTTGCCGTAGATCGGCCGCCAGGCGGTGCTGTCGGGCTCACGGCCGTCGCGCACGCGCTGCCAGACCGGGCTGATGAACGGCGAGCCGGCCCACATGGCGCCGGCGATCGGATCGCCGAGCATGTCCAAGAGCGGCAGGGTCCGCTCGGAATTGAAGGCGCCCTGGCTGAGGCCGTGGACATAGAAGGTCGGCCGCTCGTCCACCGGCAGTTCGGTCCAGTAGTCGTAGATCGTGTCGAACAGCACGCGCGCCTGCTCGACGCCGTATTCCGGATGCGCCAGGAGCGACAGCACGCTGGTCAGATAGGAATACTGCACCGCGACGGTGGCGACATCGCCCTCGAGCATGAAATCGAGCGTGTCGTGCGCGCCCGGGTCCATCCAGCCGGTGCCGACCGGCACGGCGACCACCAGCGCCTTGCGCTCGAAGCCGCCGACGCGGATCAGTTCCTGCAAGGCCAGATCGGCGCGCTCCTGCGCCGTGTCGCCCGAGCGGCGGCCGACATAGACGCGCACCGGCGCCTGCACGGCCGCGTCGGGGTGAAAGACGCTGATTTCCTCGATGGTCGGCGCCGTGGCCACGAAGGAACGCCCCCAGCGGCCCATCTCGTCCCATGCGATCAGCGATTGCGCGCTGCCGGTCTTCATCGGATCGCTCGGCTGCGGGATATCCGGCTCGATGAGCAGATCGGCGGCCTCGAACGAGGCATCGGCGGCGCGGAAGGCGTTGCGGATCAAGACGCCGTCCGAGATCGCCCAGACCAGATAGACGACCACGGCAAAGGCCAGCGCCAGGCTGACGCGCGTCGGCACGACCCGCCTGAGCCAGTCGGCGAGCAGATCGAACACCACGCCCAGCAAACGGAACACGACGAACCCGGCGACCACGATGGCCAGCGCATAGGCCAGCACGGTCAGCGGGTGGGCGCTGTCGACCGGTGCCAGCTGCCACGTCTCGCGCGTGGCGTTCTGCCAGTCGGCGGCGCGCCAGAGGCAGTAGGTGCAGCCGGCAAAGGCCACGGCGATCAGGCCGGCGCGGGCCGTCCGCAGGGCTTCGCCGCGCAGGCGCGGCAGCTCCATGAAGGTCCAAAAGCGGCAGAGCAGCGTGCCGAGCTCGTAGCCGATCAACGCGACCAGGCCGCTCATCATGCCCTGCATGACCGGATCGCGCGGCGTCAGCGATGGCGTCAGCGAGGCGCAAAACAGGGCCGCTGCCACAAGCAACGCACACGCGCGCGGCAGAAAACGCGGCCAGTACTGCGCCTCCGCCCGGGCAAAGGCGCGCTCGAACGCGTCATCGCCATAGACATCGCTGGACACTGTCGCCAAGGCCTGCACTCCCCTCGTCAGCCGCCGCTCAGGCATCTGGCTCGAGGTGTAACCGCTCGATGTGACCATGCCTAGACGGTCGAGCGACGGCGCGGCCCTGTGACGACGCACGAGCGCGCGGGCGCGACCTGTGCGCGCGACAGCGGCGCCTAGCCGGCGGCCGCACCGGCCTCGGCCTCGTCGCCGTCGCCGTAGTCGACATGCCGGCCTTCGACCCAGCTGCGCGGCTTCGGCCGCTCGCGATGATCGGCCTGCGTCGAGTCCGCGACCAGGAGCGCCATGATGCCCTCGTTCTCGAAGCGCTGCAGGACGAGGTTCCAGACCTCGTTTTCCGACACCGACGCGGTGGCAGGATCGTCGACCTTCCACCAGGCGTTGTAGGTGGTCGCCCAGCGCTGGTCGACCAGGCTGACCCCACCGATGCTGATGCCGTTCGGCAGGTCCTGGCGCACCCCATCGGCCTCGGCCATGGCCGCGCTGATCTCGTTCTTGGCCCAGATCGAAGGCACGTCGACCGGCAGGCGCACGGAAATGCCGGCGCCGCCGACGCCACCCGGTGTGGTCGACTTGTTGCGGATCACGGCGGCGGCGAGATCGTTGTTCGGGATGCTGATCTCTTCGCCCGTGGGCGTCACCAGGCGAACCGAGCGCCAGCCCATGTCCTTGACGCGCAAGGGGCCCTGCCCGCCGACCTCGATGACGTCGCCGACGCCGAACGGCCGCTCGGCGCTGAGCGTCAGGCCGGAGAAGACATTGGCCAGATTGCCCTGCAGCGCCAGACCGATGGTCAGGCCGACCAGACCGGTGGCGGCGAGCAGGCTGGTCACCGGCAGCTTGAAGACGAAGGCGAGAATGCAGAACAGCGCGCCCAGATAGATCAGATTGTGATCCAGCAGGCGCAACAGTTGCGGCACCGCGCGGCCTGTGCGCCGCTCGACGCCATCCCAGACGGCATCCAGGAAAGCGACCAGGAAATAGGCGCCGGCGAGCCAGCGCGCGACGGCGAAGCCCTTGGCGACCCAGTCCACGCGCTGCAGCGGCCAGCTACCCTCGACCGAGCCGATCGCGATGCGTTCCGCCAGCCAGAGCAGGACGAACACCGCCAGCGCCTGGGCCAGGATCGGCACGATCGCGCGCGGGAAGAACGGTGCGAACGCCCGCCACAGCAGGGTCAGGATGAGCAGGGCACCGGCGGCGAGCATGCCGGCGATGGTCTGCGAGCGACCGATCAGCTCGCTGCCGATGGCATTGACCGATTGCAGGCGCAGGGCGGCGGTGAATTCGGAGAACGGCAGCAGGCCGGCCGGCTGGCCGAGATAGAGCGGATTGCCCTGGATCGGCGCCCACGCGACGTCCTGGTAGGTGGCCGCTTCGGCGATGTCCCAGCCCTGGGCTTCGAGCGGCCCGCGGACACCGTCGAGCTGTTCCTCGAAGGTGCCGCCGTCCATCAGGCCCATGCCGAGCAGATCGACGACATAGACCAGATCGGTGGTCGGTGCGCTCTGGTGGCGGAACGATACGCCGACGATCGGCCGGCCGTAGCGCCGGGCATCCTCGACGAAATCGATGTAGAAGGTACCGTCGAAGCGGAACTTCTCATACATGCCGTCGCGCGTCTCGCGCACCTCGACCGGCTCGTAACTGACCTCGCCGGCGGCGTTGAGGAAATTGACACTGGATGCCGGCGGCAGACCCTCTTTGGTCGCTTCGGCCTCGACACCGATCGGTTCGATCGGCTCATATCGAAACCAGATTTCGCCGCCGATCTCGGCCGTACGCGCCGCGCTGTCGACCGCGCCGACCCGATCGATCGAGACACCGGCAAAGACCACTTCCGATCTCTTCATGAGCAGGCCGTCGAGCTCAATGAGCACGCCCTCGGCGATGAGCTGATCGACGCTCTGGCCGCGCTGCATGGACTCGAGCGCATCGAACTGGCTGAGCGCCGAAATCAGCCGGCCGGCCTCCAGGCGGCCGACCGCGGCGGCCTGCACCGGATTGCCGTCGGTATCGAAAAAGATCGGGCCATTGATGCCATCCAGCGCGACATCGGGCCGATCGATGGCGCGGATTTCCTCGAGCAGCAACGCACGCCGTTCGATGGTGTTCTCAACCTCGAGCTCGCCCGCGGCGACCTTGGCGGAGATCGCCGTGCCGGCCTCGACCAGCACCAGCGCCGCGTCGCGCGCCAGACCGGCCCGCCAGTCCGGGCTTTCGCCAAAGCGGGCGATGTAGCGTTCGCGGAAAAAGCCGGCCTCGCGGCCGCCGGTGTCGTAGATCAGCGGCGTCGCGATGTGGAAGCCGTTGGTGTAGAAGCCCGGCGTGCGCCGTTCCTGCATGAAGGAGGCGAACCCTTCGGCGAAATCCGGCCGATCGAACGCGTCGGGACCGACCATGGCGACATGGTCGAGATGGGCGTCGCGGATGCTGCGGATCAGCGGGCTGACTTCATCCGGATAGGCGGCGAAGAACAGCGCCGTCGGCACACGGTTGTCGCGCAAGCGATCGAGCAGGAGATCGGCGGCATCGGCATTGCTCTCCATGCCGGGCACTTCCTGGATCATGTTGCCCAGCCTGACCGGCCGGGCGATGGTCAGCCCGGCGGCCTCGCCGGCGGTGATGAAGTTCTCCGTCAGGGTCTGGCCGTACGGGTCGTCGTGGGTGACCACGAAGACCTGGCGCGGGCGCATCACCTTGGCGATGTACTGGGCGATGAAGCGCGCATTGCGATCATCGGTGCCGATCGTGCGGAAATAGGTGTCGACCTCGGCCGTGACCGCCGGATTGGTCGCCGAGGGCGTGATCACCGGCATGCCCGCGGCATCGTAGACCGGTGCCGCGGCCAGCGATGTCGAGCTGATGCGATGGCCGATCACCGCCAGGATGCGGTCGTCGGCGACGATCTGCTCGGCGACCTGCCGGGCGCTGGCCTCTTCGCCGCCGTCATCGAACACCTCCACGGCCACCGGCCGGCCGCCGATGCCGCCGCTCTCGTTCAGGTCGTCGATGAACAATGACACGCCGTTGACAATGCTTGCGCCGCGGCCGCCGTCATAGGGATCGTCCACGGCAATGGCCAGGACCAGCGGCTCGGCGTTGACCTCCTGCTCGCCGACCGGCACCAGAACCTGCGCCACATGCTGCAACCAGGTCGGCGCCTGGTCGGGCATCAGCTTGGCGAAGGTGACGCCGAGGAAAAGGCTGCCAATCGCGGCAGCAATCAGGGCGAGGATGCGGTTGCGGGTGAAGTAAGGCCGTTGCTCGATGGCGGACATGAGGACACCTTCAATCCGACGGTCCGAGCGCGCGTGCGGCGGTACCAACGCGCGCAGGTTTCCCGCTGGTGTGTCCCGGTTTGTTGACGGCAACGTGACCAGTCTGAAGCTAACTTTTCGGCGTTTGTTCTACCATTGGTTCAATTGCGTGGATTCACTTGGGGTTGCATTCGTCAGCTCGGAAAGTGCTTGCTAATACAAAGAGTCTTTTGGAAAGGTTGTTGCACAAAGAACGCAGTTCGCGGCAAGGGCGATCGCATTGCCCAGGCCGGAGCGGCGCAGGCCGGCCGCCCACGGGCTGGCCGGCTCAGCCGGCGGCCGACGCGCGCTGCGCCAGCAAGGCACTGACCGCATGGTCGAACTGCTTGCTCATGTGCTCGACCGAGATGCTCTCGCGCGTGCGCAGGGCACCGTCGCGCAAACGCGCCTGCTCGGCCGGATCGTTCAGATAACGCGCCACGGCATCGACGAAGGCATCGCCGTCGCCCTCGACCATGAGGCCGTTCACATCCGGCTCGAGATAGTCGATCTCCGGGCTGTGCATGGCATGCGCGCGGGTGATCATCGGCAGGCCGTGGGCCATGGTGTGCGTGATGGTGATGCCGACCACGCCCGGGATGACCGCGGCATCGGCCACCTTGATCAGGCGCGCCAGCGGATCGTGGGTCAGACGGCCGGTGAAATGCACCAGCGGGTCGCCGTCGGCGCGGGTACGCAAGGCCTCGGCCTGATCGCCCTCGCCGACGATGACCACGTCCACCGGCTTGGCGGTACGCTGCTCGGCATTCAGGCGCCTGGCGACATCGATCAGCTCGTGCACGCGCTTGTAGATGATCAGGCGGCCGAAAAACAGCAGCACATGGCTGTCCGGGCGCAGGCCGAATTCCTGGCGGATCGCGGCCGTGTCGGCGTCCTTGTAGGTGTTGTAGAACTCGATCTGGCGCTCGACATCGCCGGTCTGGCGCACGACCCAGACCTTTTCCGGCGGCAAGCCGACCTCGTTGATCATGCGATCGCGGCCGCGCTCGGTATAGGCGAGATAGCCATCGGCCCGTTTGGCGAGCCAGTCCTTGATGCGCAAGGCCTTGCCGGCGACCTGCGGATTGCTCTTCTCGGCGAAATTGATGCCGACATCGGCCTGATAGCCGAAGCCCCAGTAGATGACCGTCTTGCCCATCAACTTGGCGATCGGAAACATGAGCAGGTTCGACAGGAACTTCAACTCATGACACATGATCAGCGCGTCGTATTTATTGAACAGGACTTCGCGCACGACCGGCATCCACACGGCCTTCCAGCCGAACAGATTGATCTCGCGGATGGGCGCTTCCTTGCTCGGAAAGTCGAACGGCCCCTTGGCGGCAATCCAGCCTGAGCCCTTCGGCGGATCGCCGTAGAACACGACGAACCGGTGACGGCTGATCCGGTTCAGCGTCTGCCACAGATAGACCCAGTAGATCGGGACGAAGCCCAGATCGAGGATGGCAACCTTGGCGGACGGCTGCGCCGTCGTTGTATCTGGCAGGCTCTGGCCGGGCACCACCGCCGTATCCGCGTCGCTCATAAGCAGGCAATCCAGTTCATCGCTGGCAGGACATACACTAAAGCAAAAAAGTTAACGCGCCGTTGCCGGCTCAGCAATTCACCAAGGCCCTGATCGGCCAGTGGGCGGGCCGCCGGTGGCCGATGTCTCAGCCATCGGTGCCGTAGCCGGCATCGCGGCGGCGCCAGGTGAGCTTGCCCCAGCCGGCCGCGGCCTGCAGCGCGAGGCGCGCGCCCGGTTGCGCCGGCCAAAAGCGCCGGGTCGGCAGGAGCGGGCC
>JBHJHH010000094.1:0-32938 GCA_050331015.1 Geminicoccaceae bacterium | reverse complement strand
CGTCTTGCCGTGCAAGGCCGAGGCCTGCGGCTTGGCTACCCGTTCGAACACGAAGCCATCCCCATCCACCGACGTTCCGGCCCCCGCACATAGCCTGTCCGCCCCGCCTTGTGCGCGCAAAGCGCACCGCAGCCACCGCCCGATGCGCCCCCGTGACCACAACGACACGGGCGTAAGACAGCTGTTGCGATGGAGAGTGTCGTGAGCCAACGCGCCCGGGGCGCGCCGCCGGCTGGCGGCCACGCCCCGAGGGTGACGTCACATGGCGTTAGCCGACGAGTGCGCCGGCCGCCTGAGCGTCGGCGTCATCGGCCGGCGTGTTGCCGCCGCCGACATTGACCGTGATCGTGCCGTCGGCCGAGCCGCCCGAGCCGTCGGTGACGGTGTAGGTGAAGGTCTCGGTGCCCTCGAAGTCGGCATCTGGCAGGTAGAAGAACTGACCACCGGACAGACGCCCGCTGTCCGGACCGTCCAGCGACGAGGCACGCAGCGTGTCGCCATCAACATCGGTGTCGTTGCCGGCCGGATTGAAGCCGAGCACGGACTCACCGACCTCGAGATCGAGCACGTCGTCGATCGCCACCGGCTCGTCATTGACCGGATTGACGGTGACGTTGACGGTCGCCTCGGTCGCGCCGCCAGTGCCGTCGGTCACGGTGACGCCGAAGGAGTCGCTGCCGTTGAAGTTCTCATCCGGCGTGTAGGTCACCGAATTGCCCGCCTGGCTGACGCTGCCATTGCTGGCCGAGCCGACATCGGCCAGGGCGAGATCGTCGCCATCGGCATCGTCGAAGCCGCCATCGCTGATGATGTCCAGGGTCAGCGTGCCGTCCTCGTCGACCGACGCGCTGATATCGCTGCCGCTCGGATCGTCGTTCACCGGGTCGACCGTGATGGTCACGGTCGCCTCGGCGGTGCCGCCATTGCCGTCATCGATGGTGTAGGTGAAGCTGTCCTCACCGGTGAAGTTCTCGTCCGGCTGATAGTTCACCCGGCCCGAGGCGCCGAGGAAGGCTGTGCCGTTCGTGCCGCCGCTGACGTCAATGATGACCAGATCATCGCCGTCGATATCCGTGTCATTGGCGAGCAGGTCGCTCTGATCGACGCGGAACAGGCTGTCCTCGTTGACGCTGAAGCTGTCGTCCTCGGCCACCGGGTCGTCATTGACGCCGGTGATCTCGACCTCGACGTCGACCACGGCGGACGCGCCGTCGCCATCGACCACGGTCGCGGTGAAGCTGCGCGTGCCGGTATCGTTCTCGGCTGGGGTGAAGGTGACGCTGCCATCTTCGTTGATGACCACCTCGCCCTGGCCCGGCTGGCTGACCTCGCTGACGCTGAGATCGTCGCCGTCGATGTCCTCAGCGGCAGCGAGCACGTCGATGTCGACCGACGTGTCCTCGAGGGTCTCGGCGCTGACCTCGCCACCTTCCGGCGCGTCGTTCTCCGGCGTGACCGTAACCGTCACCGTGCCCGGCATGCGGCCGTCATTGTTGTCGCCGGCCTCGTAGGTGAAGGTGTCCTCACCGTTGAAGTTCTCATCCGGCGTGTACAGAATCTGGCCGTCCTCGATGCGCACGGTGCCGTTCTCGGCACCGGAGATCGAGGCGATGCGCAAGGCGTCGCCGTCAATATCGCTGTCATTGGCGAGCACGTCGATGAGCACCGAGCCGTCCTCGGCCACGGTCGCCTCGTCGTCCTCAACGGTAACCGGATCGTTGACCGCTTCGACATTGACCTCGACGGTCGCCGTGGTGCTGCCGCCATTGCCGTCAGCGACGGTGTAGGTGAAGCTATCGGTGCCGTTGAAGTTCTCGACCGGCGTGTAGCGCAGGAACTCCTGGCCGTCCTCCGTGACCTCGAGGTCGACGCTGCCGTTCTCGCCCCGGGAGAAATCCTCCAGGCTGAGGTCGTCCTCGTCGATGTCCTCGTCGTTGTCGAACAGCTCGGCCACGGCGACACGCACACTGTCGTCCTCGTCGACGCTGATCTCGTCGTCCTCGGCCTCGGGCGCATCGTTGACCGGATCCAGCGTGATCTCGAGGGTCGCCTCGCTCTCGCCGCCATCACCATCGACGATGGTGTAGGTCAGGGTTTCGCTGCCGTTGAAATTCTCGTCGGGACGGTACTCGACCTGGTTGTCGGTGATCGTCGCCGTGCCGTTTTCCGCCCCCTCGACCGAGCTCAGGCTCAACGTTTCGCTGTCGACATCGGTGTCGTTGGCGAGGACATCGATGAGGACATTGGTGTCCTCGTCGATGGTGACCATGTCATCCTCGGCCTCGGGATCGTCGTTGACCGGATCGACCGTGACCGTGACGGTCGCCGTCTGCGTCGCGCCGCTCTCGTCGACCACGGTGTAGGTGAAGCTGTCGGTGCCGTTGAAATCCTCGTTCGGCTGGTAGTGCACGCGGCCGACCGCACCGAGGAAGGTGACGCCGTTCTCCGGCGCACCCAGCTCGGTGATCAGCAGATCGTCGCCGTCTTCGTCGCTGTCATTGTCGAGCAGTTCGGCCTGGTCGACCTTGAGGAGCTCGTCCTCGTCGATGGTGAAGCTGTCGTCTTCCAGCACCGGCACGTCGTTGACCGAATTGACCTGGACGACGACCGACGCATTGGCCGTGCCGCCATCGCCGTCGGCGACCGTGTAGGTGAACCGGTCGGTGCCGTTGAAATTGGCCTCGGGGGTGTAGGTCAGCGTGCCGTCGCCATTGTCGCTGACGCTGCCATTGTCGCCCTGCGAGAAGCCGGTCAGGCTGAGGCCGTTGCCCTCGGGGTCGCTGTCATTGGCGAGCACGGCGATCGAGCCGCTGCTGTCTTCGTCGACCACCAGCTGGTCATTGGTCGTCTCGGGGCGGTCATTGACGCTGTTGACCGTGACGTTGACCGTGGCGGTCGAGGTGGCACCGCTCTCGTCGACGACAGTGTAGGTGAAGCTGTCGGTGCCGTTGAAATCCGCATCCGGCTCATAGTGCACACGGCCGACCGTGCCCAGGAAGGTCCGGCCATTGGCGGCGTCACCCAGCTCGGTGATGACCAGATCCTCATCGTCGGCGTCGCTGTCATTGCCGAGCAGCTCGACCTGATCGACCTTGAGCAGGCCGTCCTCATCGATCGTGAAGCTGTCGTCTTCCAGCACCGGCGCATCGTTGACCGGCACGACGCGCACGACGATCCGGCCGCTGGCGGTTTCGCCCAGGCTGTTGCTCACGGTGTAATCGAAGCTGTCGTCGCCGTTGAAATCGGCGTTCGGCGTGTAGCTGACGGTGCCGTCACCATTGTCGGCGACCGACCCGTTGTCGGCGCCGCTGACACCCACCAGGCTCAAGGGGCCGTCTTCGTCCTGCAGCAGATCGTTGGCCAGCGGCGCAATCGAAACCGTGGTGTCTTCATCGGTGACCACCACGTCCCGGCTGGCAATCGGCGCGGCGGCGCCCACGGCAGCAACGGTGTTTTCCTGGGTGTCCGTTTCAGTCGGCATTGGGCGTTACCCTCAATCTCGTTTTCAGTGGATAGCGTTAACCATCATCTACTACCGAGCAGGCTGTAGAGGGCGCACAGTTATGCCGTCAAGAGAACAAAATCCGGAAAAATCGCCGCGAATGTGTAGCATCAACTCTAGATTGAGAGGCGAACAAGCGCGCCTCCAATGAGCGTTGCACGGCGCGCTAAGTCTTTGAGCCTTCGAGTTTTCTCCATTAATCCATCGCGCGAGCACGCACGTATTGGCCCGGCGCGTCGTCGAGGATTGTGACCTGGCCGTCGCCGGGTTGGCGGGCGGGAACCTCACCTCCGGCGCGACGCTTGATCCATGGCGACCAGTCGCCCCACCACGAGCCCTCATGCGTCTTGGCATCGTCCAGCCAGGCCTCTGCCGTCTCCGGATAGGATTCTTTCGTCCAGTAGCCGTATTTCTTACGGTCCGGCGGATTGACAACGCCGGCGATGTGGCCGGAGCCGCCGAGCACGAATCGGACCTGACCGGAGACCGCGCGCGTCACCGGGTAGCACGAGCGCCAGGGTGCGATGTGGTCTTCCTTGGTCGCCAGGCTGTAGATCGGAATGGTGATCTTCGAGAGATCGATCGGCACGCCGTCGAGGACAACGTGGCCCGGCTTCATCAGGCCGTTTTCCATGTAGATCTTGCGGATGTACTCGAGCAGCATGGTCGCCGGCAGGCGCGTGCCGTCGGAATTCCAGTAGAGCAGATCAAACGGTAGCGGGTCGCGACCGAGCAGGTAGTTGTTGACCACGAACGACCAGATCAGATCGTTTTCGCGCATCATCGAGAACATGTCGCCGAGATGGTAACCCTCGAGATAGCCTTTCTCGGCCATATGGCTTTCCATCAGCTTGAGCTGGTCTTCATCGATAAAGACCGAGACCTCGCCGACGTCGACCAGATCGACCATACTGGTCAACAGCGTCGCCGACTTGATGCGCTTGTCGTCCTTGGCCGCCATATAGGCGAGCATGGCTGAGGTCAGAATGCCGCCGATGCAAAAGCCGAGGATGTTCAGCTCTTTCTCGCCGGTGGCCTGCTCGATGACCTCCATGGCGGCGAGCGGGCCTTCGAGCATATAATCCTCAAAGCGCTTGTGACTGAGCTCCTTGGTCGGATTGACCCAGGAAATCAGGAACACCGTGAGCCCCTGATCGACGCAATATTTGACGAAGCTGTTCTTCGGCTGCAGATCGAGGATGTAGAACTTGTTGATCCATGGCGGCACGATGAGCAAAGGCCGCTTGTGCACCGTCTCCGTGCTGGGCGCGTACTGGATCAGCTCGATCAGATCGTTGCGGAACACCACCTTGCCCGGCGTCGTGGCGATGTTCTTGCCGAGCTCGAAGGCCTGCTCGTTGGTCATCGAGATCTGCAGGCGGCCGCGGCCCTTCTCCAGATCATCGAGCAGGTGCTGCAGGCCCTTGACCAGGTTTTCGCCGCCGGTTTCCTTGACGCGCTTGAGCACGCTCGGATTGGTCAGCGCGAAGTTGGCCGGCGACATAGCGCTGGTGAACTGGCGGGTGAAGAACGCCACCTTCTCGCGGGTTTTCGGGTCGAGCCCGTCGGCGCGATCAACCAGACCGTGCATATAGTCGGCCGCGAGCAGATAGCTCTGCTTGATGTAGTCGTGCACCAGGCTTTCCTGCCAGGCCTCGTCCTTGAAGCGGCGGTCCTTGATGTCCTGCTTGGGGGGCTCGTCCAGGCCCATGGCGGCCTTGGCAAAGCGCTGCCAGAGATCCAAAGCCTGGTGCCAGTAAGCCGCCTGCGCCTCGACCAGCTTGGACGGATTGCTGGCGAGCTGGTGCGTCCAGTCGGCAAAGGCGCGCGACAGATTGTTGGCATCGACCAGCGAATACTCGTGGCCTGTCAGACGCTTGGCCTCACGCTCCATGAACTCGGCGCTGATGCGCTGGCTGCGCTCGGCGAGCTCGCTCCACTTGCGGTAAGCTTCTGCCGGATCGCCACCGAATGGCAATTCGCCATGGGCCTCGCTCTGGCTCATGACAACCTCCCCTGTCTTCGGCCCGACCACGGTGGCGGCGCAGCCGTGTGCCGCCTAACTGCCGAGCTCTTGTAGAAATGACTGGGCGTCGCTCTTGGATTCGAACACATGCGGCTTGACCTTGCGTGTCAAGATCCGCGCCAGCTTCACCCGCATGAACGCGCTGGTCGTATAGCGGGTGACGTGGGTGTAATAGGATTCCTCAAGCTCGGCCACGAGGTCACCGTAGGCATCGGTGATGTCGTCGTCGATGCGGAAGTTGTCATAGTTCACGACCACCGGCACGCGGGCACCGATCGTCTGGCAGCGGGCGATGACCTCGCGGCGGATCGCTGCAATGTCCTCTTCGCGCCGGACATGCATGCCCTGGAAGTTCAAGAACAGGGTCTGACGCTCGGGATCGTAGGTGATCCGGTCCGGCAGGCTGAGATCGAACAGGTCGTCTTTCAGGCCCATGACCGCGTCGGTGAAGATGCGCGGGTCCATCTCGGCCGGGCCGTCGATGACCGGCTTGAAGCCCATATGCGCGACAATGTCGCGCTCGATGTCGATGCCCGGCGCCACCTCGGCCAGGCGCACGCCGGCCCTGGTCAGCTCGAAGACGCAGCGCTCGGTGACATACAGCACCGGCTGGCCGATCTCGGCGGCGTACGCACCCGAGAAGGTCACCTGGCGCACGGCATCGATGAATTTCGGCGAACGGCCCTCCTGCACGATGCGCAAGCAGCCGTCCCCGGCCTCGATCTCCAGGCCACCGGCGGTGAAGGTGCCGGCGAACACCAGCTTGCGGGCGTTTTGCGAGATGTTGATGAAGCCGCCGGCGCCGGCCAGCTTGGAGCCGAAGCGCGACACGTTGACATTGCCGTGCCGGTCGCATTCGGCCATGCCGAGCACGGCCAGATCGAGGCCGCCGCCGTCGTAATAGTCGAACTGCTGGTTTTGATCGATGATCGCTTCAGTGTTCACGGCGGCGCCGAAATTGAGGCCCGATGCCGGCACGCCGCCGACCACGCCTGGCTCGGCGGTGAGCGTGACATATTGCAGAACACGCTCCTCGGCAGCGACGGCAGCGACCCCTTCCGGCATGCCGATGCCGAGATTGACCACACCGTTCAAAGGCAGCTCGAAAGCGCAGCGCCGCGCGATCGTCTTGCGCCGGCCGAGCTCCATGCTGTCCAGACTGTCCAGCTCGACCTGCAACTCGCCGGCAAAGGCCGGGCTGTAGGCGGTGGCATAGGTCTGCATGTGGTTTTCCGGCCTGGCCAGAACGACGCAATCAACCAGCGTGCCCGGCACCTTGACGTGGCGCGGGTTGAGCGAGCCTTCCTTGGCGATGCGTTCAACCTGGGCGATAACCACGCCACCGGAATTCTTCGCCGCCATGGCCATGGCCAGATTGTCCAGCGTCAGCGCCTCACGCTCCATGGTCAGCGTGCCGGTCGGATCGGCGGTGGTCGCCCGGATGAAGGCGACATTGATCGGCGTGGCCTTGTAATAGAGGAATTCCTCGCCGTCGATCGGCATGAGGCGGACTAGCTCGTCCCTGGTCACCTCATTGATCCGGCCGCCTTCCAGGCGCGGATCGACGAAGGTGCGCAAGCCGACCTTGGTGACCAGGCCGGGCTTGCCCGAAGCGCTGGCGCGATAGAGATGCGAGATGACGCCCTGAGGCAGGTTGTAGGCCTCGATGATATTGTCGAGCGCGAGCCGGCCGATTTTCGGGATCAGACCCCAGTGGCCACCGATGACCCGGGCGAGCAGGCCGTCATGGCCAAGGCGATTGAGGCCTTTCTCCTTGCCGTCACCCTGGCCGGCCGCGAACACCAGGGTCAGGTTGCGCGGCTGCTTGCAGTCGAGAAAGCGACGTTCCAGCGCCGCCAGCAGTTCATCGGGTGTGCCGATGCCAACGAAACCACTGGTTGCGATGCAATCACCATCCTGGATGACGGCAATGGCATCGTCAGCGCTGACGATCTTGTGCTTCATGGTCACCAACAACGGCGCCGCTTGTTGCGCGGGCCGTCCTCCCCCCTGACATGGCGACGGCGCGGTTACGCCCGCGCAGGTCGCCGATGGCCGATGGCCGCCGTTACCGGCTTACGCGTGCCTCACGCATCGAGCGGCACGAGCAGCACCGGTGTCTTGCTGTGATTGACCACCTTGTGCGCTTCCGAGCCGATGAACAGCTGCTCGAAGCGTGAATGGCTGTGCATGCCCATGACGATGACGTCGACGCCGGTCGTCTTGGCCTGATCGACGATGACCTGGGCCGGATGGCCGCGCACCACACGGGTCTCGGCGATGACATCGCTCTCATGGACGTCCGGGCCGAGTTCGGCCTGGCAGAACGCCTCGATGCGGGCATGCAGGTCCTGCTCGGCGCGCGTAAGGCCTTCCTTGCGATAGCGCTCGAGCTCTTCATCGGGGATCGCACCGCGCAGCAGCGCCTCACCGGTGTCGGTCAGCGGCTCCATGACCGTGAGCAAGATGATCTTGGCCTCATACGCCTGCGCCATCGCGACGGCATAGCGAAAGACCTTTGCGGCATGCGCATCGAGATCGGTGGCGTACAGGATCGTCTTGATCTGCGGCAGCATGGTCATGGCTCCCTTGGCTTTGCCCACGGCCGGCGATTCGGCCTGACGACGTTGCCTTAGAATGCCCCGAAGGTCGAGCCGAGCACAATGACGGTGATCAACGCCAACACCGGTATGGCGACCGCGACGACGAAGATGTCGAAATACGACTTCACATGGGTGAGCCCGGTGATCGCCAGCAGCGTGATCACGGCACCGTTGTGCGGCAGGCAGTCGAAGCCGCCCGAGGACAGCGTGGCGACGCGGTGCAGGAGCTCCGGGCTGATGCCGACCTGTTCGGCCATTTCCAGATACTGCGCACCCAGAGCTTCAAGGGCGATCGACATGCCGCCGGACGCCGAACCGGTGACACCGGCGAGCACGTTCACGGCGATCGCTTCCGACACCAGCGGGTTTTCTGAAATGCCGGTGACATGGTCGCGGATGATGAGGAAGGCCGGCAGCGAGGCAATCACGCTGCCATAGCCGACCTCGCTCGAGGTGTTGAAGATCGGCAGGAGCGAGCCCATGGTGCCGTCATTGACGCTCTTTTTCAGATCGACCAGGCGCTGGTAGTTCATGGCGATGAGCACGACGATGGCGAGCGCCAGGGCGAGGATGATGGTCCACAAGCCCTGGACGTTGTCGATGCTGGTCTCGCCGTATTTTTCTTCGGCGAGGTATTCGGCGGGACCGAACGGGCTCCAGACATAGGTCATGATCAGGCTGGACACGATGACCAGCACGATCGGCGTGATCGCCACGGCGAAGCTGGGCAGTTCGTGGTGTTCGGCCTCGGCCTGCGGGTCATGCGTGACGAACTCGTCCTGCTCGCCATAGCCTTCGCCGCGTCGCGCTGCCGCTGCCGCGCGGCTTTTCAGCCAGAGCACACCAAAGGTGAACATGATCACCGCCGCGATCACGCCGAGACCGGGCGCGGCCCACACCGTGGTGCCGAAATAGGGCGTCGGGATGGCGTTTTGGATCTGCGGCGTGCCCGGCAGGGCGGTCATGGTGAAGGTGAACGAGCCGAGCGCGATGGTCGCCGGGATCAGGCGCTTAGGCAGGTTGGCTTCGACGAACAGCGCGGCGGCGATCGGGAACACGGCGAAGGCGGCGACGAACAGCGAGACACCGCCATAGGTGAGGATACCGCAGGCGAGCACAATCGCCAGGATCGCCTGCTCCTTGCCGAGCTTGCCGACGATGGTGTGGGCAATCGCGCGCGCACAGCCGCTGTCGTCCATGAGCTTGCCGAAAATGGCACCGAGCAGGAACAGCGGGAAGAAGCGGATCAGATAGCCGCCCAGGGATTGCATGAACACCTGGGTGTAGGTCGCCATGATCGGCAGGCCGCCGGCGAAGATCACGGCGAGCAGGGCGAGGAGCGGTGCCAGAATGAGCACGCTGATGCCGCGATAGGCGAGATACATCAGCAAGACGAGCGACAGGACGACGCCGAAAATACCGATCACAGTTTCCTCCCCCGACTCATGCCCGCTGGCTGATCTCGGCAGCCTTGTTCCCCGGGCCTGGCGCTCGTCAGGCCATAGCCTGCAACCGTGACGGTTTCGTGTGAAATGCGTGACATCGCGCTCAAGGTGAACGTCGGCCACGCCCAAAGGCGCCGTCCAGCAGTTAGGCGCCGGACCCGCCTGGCAAAGAAAAGGCCGCCCGCAGGCGGCCAAAGCTCGGCAACGTCGAAAGCTTTAACACACTAGGCAGCGATCTGCATCTCCGGCACATCGCCCTCAATGATCAGCGACGCGCTGGTGGCCTCGACGACCTGCTCGACGCTCACGCCCGGTGCGCGCTCCTTCAGGTGCAGGCCATCTTCCTGCGGCTCGATCACGGCCATGTCGGTGACGATCAGGTCGACGCGGCGCACCGAGGTCAGCGGCAGGTTGCACTCCGGCACGATCTTCGGGTTGCCCTTGGCGGTGTGTGTCATGGCGACCACGACCTTCTTGGCGCCCGAAACCAGATCCATGGCACCGCCCATGCCCGGCACCATCTTGCCGGGGATCATCCAGTTGGCCAAATGACCCTTCTCGTCGACCTGCAGGCCGCCGAGCACGGTCATGTCCAGATGGCCGCCGCGGATGATGCCGAAGGAAAAGGCGCTATCGAAGGCGATCGCACCCGGCAAGGCTGAGATGAAGGCGCCGCCGGCATCGGTCAGATGCGGGTCTTCCAGGCCTTCCGGCGGCCGCGCGCCCATGCCGATGATGCCGTTCTCCGACTGGAAAAAGACATCCAGACCGGCCGGCACGTAGTTGGCGACCAGGGTGGGCATGCCAATGCCGAGATTGACCAGCATGCCGTCTTCGAGTTCCAGCGCGACGCGCCGGACGATGAGTTCCTTGGCGTCCATTACGCGGCTGCCCTTTCGATCAGATAATCGACGATCATACCGGGGATTTCGATGTCGTCCGGGGCGAGTACGCCGACCGGCACGATCTGGTCGGCCTCGGCGATGCACACCTTGGCCGCCATGCACATGATCGGATTGAAGTTGTTGGCGGTCAGGGTGAAGTTGAGGTTGCCGTTGTAGTCGGCATGGGCCGGGGCGACCAAAGCGAAGTCGGCCGGAATAGGGCGCTCGACGATGAAGGTCTTGCCGTCGATGTCGATGGTCTGCTTGCCCTCGGCGGCGATCGTGCCGACGCCGGTGGCGGTGAGCACGCCACCCAGGCCATAGCCGGCAGCGCGCACGCATTCCGCCAGGGTGCCCTGCGGCATCAAGATGACCTCGATCTCGCCGGCGATCATCTTTTGCTGGGTCACCGGGTTGGTGCCGATATGCGAGGTGATCACCTTGGACACGACCCCGTTGTCGATCAGCTTGCCGATCATGTGGCCCGGGCGCGCCGTGTCGTTGCAGACGATGGTCATGTCGCGCTTGCCTTGACGCACCAGCTCGTCAATCAGCCGACGCGGCGAACCAACACCCATGAAACCACCGATGTGCAGCACGCTGCCATCGGGAATCATTTCGACCGCGTCGACCACCTTGGTCGATGTTTTCATTGACTTGTTCCCCCTCAACGAGGCGCCCGCTCAGGCCGCGGCACGCCTCTCCCCCGAAAGCACCGCCAGCGCGTGCAGTGCAATCATTTTTTCCTCGTTGGTCTTGATCACCCAGACCTCGGTCCCGGCATCATCGCTCGAGATCTTCGGCCCCTTGGCCTCGTTCTTGGCATCGTCGATTCGGATACCGAGGAACTCGAGACCGGTGCAGACCTCGCGCCGGATGCGCACCGAATTCTCACCGATGCCGCCGGTAAAGACGACGCCGTCGAGACCGCCCATGGCCGCCGCCAGCGCGCCGACATTGCGGCGGATGTGGAAGGTGAAGTAGTCGATGGCGTCCTTGGCATGCGGGTTGTCCGAGCCTTCCAGCTCGCGCATGTCATTGCTGACACCGGACAGACCCAGCAGGCCGGACTGCTTGTAGATCAGATCGGTGACCTCTTTCGTGGTCATGCCGAGCTCATCGATGAAATGCAGCACGACGCCCGGATCGAGCTGACCGGTGCGCGTGCCCATGGGCAGACCGTCGACGGCAGTGAAGCCCATGGTGCTGTCCATGCTGCGGCCATTGTCGATAGCGCACATCGAAGCGCCGTTGCCCAGATGGCAGACGACCATCTTGCCGCTGGCGATGTGCGGCGCGACCTTGCGCATCTCGCGGGCGATGAACTCGTAGGACAGGCCGTGGAAGCCGTAGCGCTGGATGCCCTCGTCGTAATAGCGACGCGGCAGGGCGTAGGTGTCGGCCACCCAGGGATGCTGCTGGTGGAAGGCGGTGTCGAAGCAAGCCACCTGTGGCACGCCCGGATAGGCCACCGCCATGGCATCGATCGCCTTGAGATTGTGCGGCTGATGCAACGGCGCCAGCGAGATCAGGCTCTCGAGCTTCTCGTGGACATCGCCATCGATCTTGACCGGCGCCGAATACAGCTCGCCGCCATGCACCACGCGATGGCCGACGGCGGCGACCTTGCCGCCGTCCAGGAAGTCACCGATCCAGTCGATCAGCACCTGCATGCAACCGCGATGGGTCTTCGGGCCGTCGTCGCCCTCCCAATAGCGATCGACCAGCTTCTCGCCGTCGGCGTTCTTGGCGACGAAATGCGGCTTGGTGCCGATGCCTTCGAACTGGCCGCCGGCGATCTGGTCGAGATCATCGGTGCTCACCGCCTCGAACAGCTGGAACTTGATGCTCGAGCTGCCGGCATTGATGACGAGAACCGGATCCTTCATTCGGCCGCACTCCGGAAGCTTTCCGTGGCGGCGTTCTGCAGCGGCTGGCCGGTTTTGCGATAGTGCTGGTAGTACATCGCCAGGGCGCAGGACGCGAGGCGGGCCTCGGCGCTGTCGGCGCGGCTGGTCAGGATGACCGGCACCTTGGCCCCGAGCACAAGACCGGCGGCCTCGGCGTGGGCCAGGAAGGTCAGCTCCTTGGCGAGCATATTACCGGCCTCGAGGTTCGGCGTGATCAGCACCTCGGCGTGACCGGCGACCAGCGAACGGATGCCCTTGGTCTTGGCGGCGTCCAGATCGATGGCGTTGTCCATGGCCAGCGGGCCATCGACGATACCGCCCTTGATCTGGCCGCGATCGGCCATCTTGCACAAGATCGCGGCGTCCAGGGTCGACGGGATCGCCTCGTTGATGGTCTCGACCGCGCTCAAAATGCCGACACGCGGCTCGCGCATGCCGATCGCGTTGGCCATGTCGATGGCATTCTGGACGATATCGACCTTGGTGCGCAGGTCCGGCTGGATGTTGATCGCGGCATCCGAGACGATCAGCAGGTCGTGGCGACCCGGCACGTCCATGACGAAGACGTGGCAGACGCGGCGGCCGGCGCGCAGGCCGCCGTTCTTCTTGACCACCTCGCCGAGCAGTTCATCCGAATGGATGTTGCCCTTCATGACCGCTTCGACCCGGCCCTCATGGACCATGGCGACCGCGCGGGCGGCGGCCTGATGCGGATCCTCGATGTCTTCGATCTCCATGCCGCTCAGATCGAAGCCTTCGGCCTGGGCAGCCGCCTCGATCTTGACGCGCGAGCCGACCAGCACCGCCTTGATCAGGCCGCGCTGATGCGACAGCACGGCACCGCCGAGCGAGTTCTCCTCGTTCGGGCAGACCACCGAGGTGGCCAGCGGCTCGGCATCGTCGAGCGCGTTGATCAGGTGGTTGAAATGATGGTTCCGGCGCATGAACAGGCCGGGCATTTCCATGTCGTACTCGATCGGCTCGGTCGGCGCGATCAACTCGGCCTCACCGGTGCAGATCATCTCGCCGTTCTGGTTGGTGATGGCACCGGTGCAGAACACGACGTTGTCGGGCCGCTTTTCCTTGACCTCGATCGACACGGTGAGCTGATCGCCGACATGGGCGCGGCCGACGAAGTTGAGGTTCTGGGTTTTGTACAGCGTGCCGAAGCCCGGCAGGTTATTGCCGAACACGTTCGAGAACAGCGAGCCCAGATACATGCTCGGCATGACCTGGTCCGGATCCGGCAGGCCGTCCTCGTCGCCCGGACGTGGCAGGTGCGCCGGGTTCAGATTGCCGGTCGCCTGGGCGAAGATGAACACGTCATTGGCCGTGCAGACATGCTCAATGCTCGCCGTATCGCCGACCTGGATCTGGTCGTACGTGCGGTTATGCGCCATGGGAGTCACCTCGATCCGGTTTATTCGGCAGCCTGGGCTGCGGTGGTCGGGCCTTGCACATCAAGGACATGATACAGGCGATCGAACATCGCGACGGTGGCCTCGCTCATCTCGCTGCGCGGACCGGCGATCTCCTCGCACACCGCCAGCGCGCGGGCGCGCTCGTCAGCGGAGGCGAACAGCACTGGCAGGTGCTCCAAAGCACGCTCCGGCTCGATGGCGACGATCAGGCTCTGCTGGTTGATCAGCACCGAGCGGGCCATGTCGTCCATGTTGCGGAAGGCCTCGTCGCTTTGCAGCATGGTGTTCGAGCGCTCGAGACGTGAGCGGCGCACGCCACCGCGCGACTTGGCCAGCAGGATGAGCATGCGTACGACACCGGCCGGGTAACCGCCCTCGTCAATCTTGTCGAGCGCGGCTTGGGCGAGCGGATTGATCTGGCTCGGCAGTTCCTCGACCTGCTCTTCGAGGGTGTCTTGCGGGTTGGCACCCATGACCGCGAGCGTGCCGTACACGCTGTAAAAGGCCATCTCGTAGCCGGCGTCACGCATGTCGCGGTAGCTGTTCAGGCTGTGCTCGATCCAGCGCGACATGAGCTGCTCGCCGCGCAGGAACGGGTTGTCCTTGGTGATCGGCTTGCGGTTGCTCTCGACCATCTGCACCGCCGGCGGCAGCCAGCTGAACATCGGGTTCTTGTCGCTGATGAGGTAACGCTGCAGGCGCAGCGGGTTCATCTTGAAGAACAGCTCGGCCGACGCGTCCGAGGTCATCATCTGCAAGCGTGGCTTGACGAACATGTCGAAGATCTTCTCATTCATCGAGGAGAACTTCTGCACCGGCTCGAAAGCGCGCTCTTCGTCACGCGTGTCATCGCGCGCGAGGATGTCGCTGATCTCGCGCTCTTCCAGCGACACGCTGTACTTGGCGTGTTCGCCCTCACCTTCCTTGTCGGTGATGACCATCTCGTAGAGGCCGGGCGCCAGTGCCTCGATCGACTTCAGCGTATCGACGATCTGGGTGTGCTCCTTGCGGGCCACGCCGCCGGACACGAAGATACCCAGGTGGCCGATGCTCTCGTGCACAAGATAGATGATGCGCTGACCAAGCGCCTTGATCTCGTGCACGTCGCGATAGACGTCGGCGATCCAATTGAGCGCCTGCTGCGGCGGGGTGATGTTGTCACCTTCCGAGGCGAACACGATGATCGGCGACCTGATCTCGCGCAGATCGAAATAGGTGGCGCCTTCGATCTCGACCTTGCCCTGCGAGAACTTGTTGCCGACGAAGAGGTTGTCGACGATCCAGCGGATCTCCTCTTCGTTCATGAAGTAGAAGCCGCCCCACCAGCGCTCGAAATCGAGGAAGCGCTCACGCTCGCTGTCGGCGCGCGCGTAGACGTTGTACTGCTTGGTCCACAGCGTGTTGGCGGGATTGAGGTTCTCGAAATTGTACACCAGCCAAGCGCCGTCGAAGACACCATTGCCGAGCGTGGCCAGCATCAGGGCCGGCCAGGAGCCGCCGGCCAGGCCGCCGGTGTAGCGCATCGGGTTCTTGCCGTTTTCGCCCGCCCAGTACGACATCGGCGCACCGTTGATGACGATCGGGCCGGTGTAGTCGGGATGCGAGGCGCCGAGCATCATGGTCGCCCAGCCGCCCTGGCAATTGCCGATGACCACCGGCTTTTCGCTGTTCGGGTGCAGCTCGTGGATCTTCTTCAGGAACTCACCCTCGGCGCGGCAGACATCCAGGATGGTCTGGCCTTTGACCGGGCGCGGGTAGAAGATCACGAAATAGACCGGGTGACCGGCGCGCAGCGCGACACCGACCTGGCTGTCATCCTTGAAGCCGCCGATACCGGAACCATGACCCGCACGCGGATCGATGATCAGGTACGGGCGCGCATTCGGATCGATCTGGACACCTTCCGGCGGGACGATCTTGACCAGCGCATAGTTGACCGGGCGCGGCATTTCCTTGCCGTCCAGGACCATCTCGTAGTCGAAGATCAGCAGAGGCTTCGGGCCACCGCTCTCCTCGCTCTTGACGAACTCGTTGCCGCGCTCGCGCATGATGTCCCAGTACAGGATGCTGCGCTGCATGCTGTCGACCATGTAGGCGGCATAGTCCTGCGCCATGGTCAGCGGATTGAAGGCCTCGCCGTAGAACGCCGCGGTATCCTTGAGCAGCTTGGCGCCGTCTTCTTCCTGCACCTTGGTCTGCTGGCGGACATGCTGCTCGGCCAGTTCGCCCATGCGGCGGGCGAAGAAATTGGCCTGCTCGAACGCCTTGCTGGCCTTGCTCGCAACCTCAGTTCCGTGATCGGCGACGTCGAGCTGGAAGGTTTTGTCATGCATGGGGTGAACTTTCTTTAAACGACAATATTGAAGCCGGCGTCGACGTAAATCACCGAGCCGGTGACGTTCTTGGCGGCATGCGAACACAGGAAGCCGGCATAGGCACCGACATCGTCGATGGTGACGAGCTGGTGCATGGGCGCCTCGCGGGTGGCCTTCTCCATCATCTCGTCGAATTCGGCGATGCCGGAGGCGGCGCGGGTCTTGAGCGGGCCGGGCGACAGGGCGTGCACCGAGATGCCCTTCGGGCCAAGCTCGGCGGCCAGGTAGCGGGCGACGCTTTCCAGCGCGGCCTTGACCGGGCCCATCATGTTGTAGTTCTCGACGACCTTCTCGGAGCCGTAGAAGCTCACGGTCAGAAGCGTGCCATCATTGCCCATGAGCGGCTCGGCCAGACGCGCCATGCGGATGAACGAATGGCACGAGATGTCCATGGCGACCGAGAAGCCCTCTTTCGAGCAGTCGACCACGCGGGCGTGCAGATCGTCGCGCGGGGCAAAGGCGATCGAGTGCAGGACGAAGTCCAGCTTGCCCCATTTTTTGGTGATCTCGTCGAACACCGCCTGCATCTGCGCATCGTCGCGCACGTCGAGCGGCATGAAAATGCTGGCGCCGAGCTCATCGGCACAGGGCTGAACGTAGGACTTGGCCTTCTCGTTCAGGTAGGTGATCGCCAGGTCTTCAGCGCCGAGCTGCTTGAACGCCTTGGCGCAACCGTAAGCGATCGACTGGTCGTTGGCGATACCGACAACGAGACCCTTTTTGCCTTCAAGCGAAATCAGCGACATCATCCGTCCCCAGCCGCGGTGCGCGGCGCATGCTGCAGTGCACTTTAATCCAGAAGGGTATGCCCGCGGAATGTTGCATTTCCGCGATGGTTGCATGAAACAGGGGCGGCCCGCCTGAACCGCGTTTTCGCCATGTGCCAGAGTTTGACGACGGTGCGATGACAGCCGCCCCCTGCGACAACAGGCAAAGGCGCGTTCCGCCGTGTTTGACCGCATGATGCGCGGCAGTGATGGCCCACGCTGTTGGAGGATCATTCGTGGCGGATGGTGGCAAGGAAGATTTTACCTTCGGTTCGATGGAAATCGGCGTTTTAGTGCTGCTGCTTGTGCTGATCGTTTCACCCTTCATCTTCGGATTTGTCGCCTGGGTCGTCATCGGCCTGATCGGCACCATTGCGCTCATGTACCTGATCGTGCAGCTCACTTTGGACCCGCGGCAGTCCATGCCAAAGGACTAGGCCGGCGGTTCGCCGCGCGGCGGATGACGGTCGCGCGGTACCAAATGTCGCAGCCCAGACAAGCGCGCTCCGGCCGCGAACGGTTAAGCTCGGTCTGACCGCTACGATCTTGCGCCGGAGACTAAGAGCATGGATGTGCGTGCCGCTGTGGCCTTCGAGGCCGGCCAACCGCTGGCCATCGAAACCGTGCAACTCGAAGGCCCCAAGGCCGGCGAAGTCCTGGTCGAGATCAAGGCCACGGGTATCTGCCACACAGACGAGTTCACCCGCTCGGGCGAGGATCCGGAGGGCGCCTTTCCGACCATTCTTGGCCATGAGGGCGCCGGCGTGGTGGTCGAGATCGGCGATGGCGTCACGTCACTGAAACCGGGCGATCACGTCATTCCGCTGTACACGCCGGAATGCCGCCAGTGCGAATACTGCCTCCACCCCAAGACCAATCTCTGCCAGGCGATCCGCAGCACGCAGGGCCAGGGCGTCATGCCGGACGGCACCTCGCGTTTTTCCTTTCAGGGCAAAGAGCTCAAGCACTTCATGGGCTGCTCGACCTTCGCCAATTTCACCGTTTTGCCCGAGATCGCGCTCGCCAAGGTCCGCGAGGACGCGCCATTCGACAAGATCTGCTACATCGGCTGCGGCGTCACCACCGGCATCGGTGCGGTGATCAACACCGCCAAGGTCGAACCGGGCAGCAATGTCGTCGTCTTCGGCCTCGGCGGCATCGGTCTGAACGTCATCCAGGGCGCGCGCCTGGTCGGCGCCGATATGATCGTCGGTGTCGACATCAACCCGGCCAAGGACGCCATCGGCCGGCGCTACGGCATGACCCATTTCGTCAATCCGAAGGAAATCGCCGGCGATCTGGTGCCCTACCTGGTCGATCTGACCAAGGGCGGTGCGGATTACTCCTTCGAGTGCATCGGCAATGTCCAGACCATGCGCATGGCGCTGGAGTGCGCCCATAAAGGCTGGGGCGAGTCGATCATCATCGGCGTTGCCGGCGCCGGTCAGGAGATCAGCACCCGGCCGTTCCAGCTGGTCACCGGCCGGTCCTGGCGCGGTACGGCGTTCGGCGGTGCGCGCGGCCGCACCGATGTGCCGAAAATCGTCGACTGGTACATGGACGGCAAAATCGACATCGACAGCATGATCACGCACACCATGCCGCTCGACGAGATCAACCGAGGCTTCGAGCTGATGCACAGCGGCGAATCGATCCGCAGCGTCGTGGTCTACTGAGGCGCGAACGCGCGCACCGAGCTTCTCCGAAATGCGCGATCTTGGCCGGCAATGAACCCGGCGTCGCGCGGCTGTCACAGTTTCGTCGCATGAAGGGTCGCCGCGCCCGCGTGATCGGGCGAGCGGACGCGTGTCTTGCGCGTGCGCAGCGTGATGACGCCGGTAACAAGCCATAAACCGCGGGGGAAAACCATGCGCAGCCGCAAGCTTACGACGGCTCTCTTCTCATCCACAGCTTTGGCGCTCGGTCTGGGCGCCGTGCCGGCCGCGGCCGAGGTCGCCGGCCCGTATTTCGAGCGTCAGGCCAGTTTCTCGATCTACCAGAACCGCCCCGAAGGCGAGGAGGCCGCCGCCGAGACCGCAGCCGAGATCGTCACGGTCAGCGAAGACGGCAACATGGCGGTGTACACCGACAGCCCGGGCGAGCGCCTTGGCATGGTCGACATCAGCGATCCGGCCGCGCCGAGCGGTGCCGGCACCGTCAATCTCGGCGGCGAGCCGACCTCGGTGGCCGTCGTCGGCGGTCTGGCGCTCGTGGGTGTGAACACCTCCGAGAGCTACACCGAGCCCAGCGGCCATGTCGCCGTGGTCGATCTGGCCTCGGGCGAGATCCTCGAGACCTGTGATGTCGGCGGGCAGCCGGACAGCGTTGCCAGCAATGGCGCATTCCTCGCTGTTGCCATCGAGAACGAGCGCGACGAGGACCTGAACGACGGCGTCATCCCGCAGCTCCCGGCCGGCAATCTGGCCATTCTCGATCTTGGCGAGGACGGCCGCCCAACCAATTGTGACAGCGCCCGCATCGTCGATCTGACCGGTCTGGCCGAGGTCGCGCCGGAAGATCCGGAGCCGGAATATGTCGACATCAACGCCGATGGCGTGGCGGTGGTGACCTTGCAGGAAAACAACCACATTGCGCTGGTCGATCTGGCCAGTGGCGAGGTCACCGGGCATTTCTCGGCCGGCGCCGTCGATCTGGCCGGCATCGATGTCGAGGAAGATGGCGTGATCAACCCGACCGGGTCGATCGAGGGCCTGAAGCGCGAGCCGGATGCGGTCTCCTGGATCGACACCGAGCGCTTCGTCACCGCCAATGAGGGCGACTACGAGGGCGGCTCGCGCGGCTTCACCATCTTCAACACCGCAGGCGAGGTCGTTTACGACAGCGGCGTGCTGATGGAGCATCTGGCGATCTCGATCGGCATGTATCCGGAAGAGCGCTCCGAGAACAAGGGCACCGAGCCGGAAGGCGTCGAGGTCGGCACGTTTGGTGAGGACACGCTTATACTGGTCAATTCCGAGCGCGGCAATTTCATCGCCATCTTCAAGGACAATGGCGGCACCAACGCGCCGGAGTTCATGCAGGTCGTGCCGGCCGGTATCGCGCCGGAAGGTGTCATCGCCGTGCCGGCGCGGGACATGTTCGTCGTCGCCGCCGAGGCCGATGAGGAGGAAGAGGGCTTCCGCTCGACGCTCTCGACCTTCACGCGCACGGCGGACACGTTGCCTTATCCGCAGATCGTCTCGAACGACGACGAAGCCACCGGCGCGCCGATCGGCTGGGGTGCTTTGTCGGATCTGGTTGGCGATCCCGAAGACGCCAACACGCTCTATGCTGTTACCGACAGCTTCTACAGCGAGAGCGCGATCTTGACGATCGATGCCAGCGAGACGCCGGCGCGCATCACGGAGCGCACGGTGGTCACCAAGGACGGTGCACCGGTCTATTACGATCTCGAAGGCATCGCCCCGGCCCAGGGCGGCGGCTTCTGGCTGGCCACCGAGGGCAATGCCGAGAACGAGACCGAAAGCCTGCAGCGCGCGACCTTGATCAAGGTCGATGCCGAGGGCGTCGTCGAGCAAGAAGCCTTCTTCCCCGACGCGGCCTACGAGCACGCCAGCAATCGCGGTTTCGAGGGTGTCGCCGCTTACGAGCAAGATGGCGTCGAGAAGGTCGTCGTTGCGGTCCAGACCGGCTGGAAGGACGATCCGGAAGGCGTCACCAAGCTTGGCATCTACACCCCCTCCGAGGACAGCTGGAGCTTCGTCGGCTACCCGCTCGAAGCGCCGAAGTCCGAGCGCGGTGGCTGGGTGGGCCTGTCGTCGATCACCCATCTGGGCGATGCGCGCTTTGCCTTAATAGAGCGCGACAACCAGCAGGGCGACTACGCCGTGATCAAGACGGTCACCACCATCGATCTGGCCGGTGTCGAGCCGGTGGCTTACGGCGAGGAGCTGCCGGTGGTCGAAAAGACCATGGCGATCGACATCCTGCCGGCCATGCAGGCAAGCGGCGGCTGGATCACCGACAAGCCGGAAGGCCTCGGTGTCACGGCCGATGGTCGCGTCTTCCTGGTGACCGACAATGACGGCACCGACGATGCCACCGGCGAAACCATGTTCATCGAGCTGGGCACCGCCGATCAGCTCTAAGCCGGTTCGCTGAGCCGAACGTTACGACGCGGCGTCTGGTGCTTCCAGGCGCCGCGTTTTTCTTCCGATCAACGCGCTGGCTGCACGCCGCAGCTCAAGACTTCGCGGCGATCACGATATGGGCAGAGGTCGGAAAGTCCGTCTCGCCCGATAGGGCCACATAGTCGGACAACCTGCTGTCGGCCTTGGCCAGCACGTCGGCGATCTGCGCTTCGCTCAGATTGATATCGAACAACGGCAGCCAACCGCGCAGCTCGGCTTCGACCATGGTGCGCGCGCTGGGAAACCTGCCCTGCTCCGACCGGGTGTCGACGGTGACATCGGCAAAACCGGCGCGCTCGAACAGCTTGGCCAGCGCGTCCACGTCACCCATGCTGAACGGCAGCCGGACGGCGTCGCCCGCGGCCTTGCTGACCAGCTCGTCCAAGACCAGGCTCAAGGTGTCGTGGGCCGGGTTGTGATCCGGAGAATTCCACACGGCAACGGCCACCTTGCCGCCCGACACCAGCACGCGCTGCATTTCCGCGAGCGCGCGGTCGTGATCGGCGAAAAACATCATGCCGAACTGCGACAGGACGGCATCGAACGCGCCGTCGGCGAAGTCGAGCTGTTCGGCACTGCCCAGCGCCCATTCGATCTCGGGCGCGATCTCCTCGGCGACGGCAATCATGCCCGGTGCCGGATCAATCCCGTAGACCCGGCCAGCATCACCGACCACGCGGTGCGCATGGCGGGCGAGCACGCCGGTGCCACAGGCGACATCCAGAACGCGCTGTCCCGGATGGACATTCGCGGCGTCCACCAGGTGCTGCGTCCATGGGGCAAACAGTGCGGGTACAAACAGCTGCTCATAGCCACGTGCGGCTTCGAGCGCCTCATGGGCAACAGGCTCGCGCATCGAAACACCTCCCCTCTGTGCTGTTTCGGCGCCAGGGAGTGTAACAGGCGCGGCGACGCCGCGCGCGGACTTATGTCACACGCATGACCAGAAGCCGTGCGGTCAGATCGCTGCGATAGGGCGTTTCGTCGGCGCGCTCGAGCAGGAGCACACGATCCGCCTCGAGGGCCTCGATGACGCTCAAGAACTTGGCCGACTTGAAGAAATCCGCCTTGACCAGGGTCACCAGATACCCGCCGGGCTGCACCATGCGCGCGCATTCACGCAAGGCCTCGGGGCCGACATGGGTATGGGTGAACACGCCGGCGCTGACGCCATGCTCATAGGCCCGATCGGCCACCGCAGTCGGCGGCTGCAGCAGATCGGCCTGGATCAGCTCGCCATAGACCGCCTTGGCGTGCGCCTTTTCGAGCATGCCCGCCGACAGATCGAGGCCGTCGATCGTGCGATAGCCGGCGGCGTGCAGCGCTTCGCCGACCAAGCCGGTGCCGCAGCCGAGATCGATCAAATGCGCATCGGTCGGCACCGCCAGACGCACGAGCGCCTCGCGCACCAGCCGCGGCGTCTCGTATGTGTTGGCCAGGACGGTGGCATCGTAGGTATTCGCCCAGTCATCGTAGAAGTCGCGGGCGTCGTCGGGGCCTTTGAGATTGTAGGCACGGGCGAAATAGTCCGTCGGCGGCTTGCTCATCGGCACACTCCCCTTGGCTTTTGCAACCGGCCCGGCCAGCCCGCGCGTGCCGCCCCTACGCCGGCAGGCTCAAGCGGGCAGCGGCTCGAAGGCTTCAGGATCGAGCGTGAACAATTCTACCGGCCGGCCGATCCCCTTCAAGGCATAGCGCCCCATGGAGACCAGACGATTGTGCACATTGCCCGCAGCATCGGCAAATGCCTTGGAGATGATCACCCGCTGGTCGAGCTGTCGGCACATGGTTTCCATGCGCGCCACCTCGTTGACAGCGGGACCTACGACCGTGAAATCCAGCCGCTCTTCTGAGCCGATATTGCCGTAGAGCACTTCGCCGTAATGCAACGCGATCGTCACAGGTGCCACCGGCTTGCCCTGCTTGCGCCGATCTTCACTGGTGGAATCGAGATATTGCTGCACGGTTGCCGTTGCATCCAGTGCGCGTGCGCAGGCATCGACCGGGTCATGGGCGACAAAGGTGGCGAGCACGCCATCGCCCATGAACTTGACGACGTCGCCGCCGAACACCTCGATGGCGCTGACCACGATGTCGGCATAGGTGTTGAGCAGATCGATGAGCACCTCCGGCGCCACCGTATCGGCCAAGCGCGTGAAGCCCTCGATGTCGCTGAACCACAAGACCTTGAAGCCCTTGGAGACATCGCCGCGGGCGATATCGCCGGCGAGCACGCGCTTGGCCGGGCCGTGGCCGAGATAGGTGGTCATCAGCGTGCGCGCCGTGGCGATGCTGTACACCGCCATATAGGCCAGGCCGAGATGTGGCAAAAGCCGATCGAAGGTGGCGAGATCGGCATCGCTGAAGCCGTCCGGGCTGTCGCTGCTGAACGAAACATGCACCGTGCCGCGCTCGCCCAGGGTCACGGCCTCGCCAAAGCTGATGGCCGCGGCGTAGTAATCGGTCAGGCCATGCGCGCGGAAATCGTTGAGCAGGCTGAATTCGCCGGGATCGTAGTCGGCGCTGTTCAAGCGGCGGCGAATGCGCGGCTGCTTGTTTTCAGCCATGTAATAGAATGGGCTGCCATACCATTGCGCCAGCGCCGTTGGATCGTCCTCGAAGCGGCTGTAGACGGAATCCTCGACGCCTTTGCCCGGCCGCCAGATGATCGAGCGGGCGTCCAGCGTCGGATGCAGGGTCTCGGCGCCAAGCGACAGGCGCCCGATCGGCACGCCCAGGGCCACCAGACGTTCGCCGAGGCCGCCGAGCAACGCGGTTTCGCCGATGCCGGCGATCGCCTGCCGGCTGAGCCACAGCACAATCTCATCCAAACCCGCCACCGCTTCGGGCGGGCGCGCGTTCGCCATCGTCAGGGCAGGCTCACTCGACACGGGCAAATGGTAACATGCGCCGCAAGACCGTGTCGCGATAGACCAGATGGTGCTTGAGGGCACCGGCGATATGCAGCGCGACGATGGCCAGCAGGATCAGCGCCAGCGTGCCGTGCAGGGTGCTGAGCGCATTGTAAAGCGCCTCGCTCGGCGGCACGACGCTCGGCAGTGCGAACAGGCCGAACACCATGGTCGGAATGCCCAGCGGCGCGGCCGAAGCCATCAGCCAACCGGTGATCGGCATGGCGAACAGCAAGACGTACAGACCGACATGGGTGAACTTGGCGGCGCGCACTTCCCAGGTCTTCAGATGCTCGGGCAGGGCCGGCACGGGGTTCATCGCCCGCCAGGTCAGACGCACGACGACAAAGCAGAACACCACGAAACCGAAGCTCTTGTGCAGCTGATAAAGCTCGAACTTGTCCGTGCCGTTGGGCAGATCGACCATGTAGAAACCGACCGGGATCATGCCGGCGATGATCAGCGCGACCAGCCAGTGCAGCCACTTGGCCGGCCAGCCCCACTGCTGGAGATCATTGCGCAACGCCATGGCTGATCCTCCGTCTGTCCGTTTCAGCGCGTCGCCTTGATGTCGAACGTGACCGTGACGTCGAGGGCGACCGTGTTGCCGGTGGCGAACTCGCCCTGACCGACGCCGAACTCGGTGCGCATGATCGGTACCTCACCGACCGCCTGCGCCGTGTCGCCGTCGATGGTGATGCTCACCGGGTGGCTGACCTCCTTCGTCACACCGCGCATGGTCAGATCGGCAACGACGTTGTATGTGCCATCACCGGTCGCCTCGAAGCTTCTGGTGGCATAAACCGCCTCGGGGAACTGGCCGGCGGCAAACCATTGCGCGCCCATAGCCGTGCTGTCGCGCGTGGCATCGCCGCTTTCGAAACTGGAAATATCCACGGTCACCGTGACGCTGGCCTGATCGAGGTTGTCCGGGTCGAAGGTGATGTCGGCGCTGAAGGTCTCGAAGGCGCCATCGATCTTGGTGCTGCCCTGCATGACGGCAAAGCGGAGCGCACTGTCGTCCGGCTGCACCGTCCAAGACTGCGCCAGCGCCAAGGCCGGCATCAAACATACAGCCGCAGCCAGTGCGGCAGGTCTCCATACCATGAACACGTCTCTCCATCCGGCGCGGCGACGATGGCCGCCACCGGTCAGCATGAACCTCTTGACTGGCCAAGGTGGTGCACGGCGGCGGGGCGACAAGCACCCCCGGCCGCCGATGCGGCCAATTAGTGCGCCGAGCTGGCCTCCCTGGCCGCGGCGGCGCGCCGGCGGGCCAGCAGGTTGAGGCCTTCGACGAACACCGAGAACGCCATGGCGGCGTAGATGTAGCCCTTGGGCACATGCAGGCCGAAGCCATCGGCGATCAGCACCATGCCGATCATGAGCAGGAAGGCGAGCGCCAGCATGACCACGCTCGGATTGGCATGGACGAAGCGCGACAGCGGTCCGGCGGCGGCGAACATGGCGCCGACCGCGACGCACACGGCGATGACCATGATCGGCAGATGGTTGGTCATGCCGACCGCGGTCAGGATGCTGTCGATCGAGAACACCAGATCGAGCAGGATGATCTGGATGATCACGGCGGAGAATGCCGCTGTCGCCGGCTGGGCATGAAACAGGCTTTCGGCCGGTTCCGGATCGACCTTTTCGTGTATCTCCATGGTCGCCTTCCAGACCAGAAACAGGCCGCCGGCGATCAAGATCAGATCGCGCCAGGAAAACGCCGTTTCGAAGGCCGGCGCCCCGTGGTCGTTGGTCGGCCCCGAGATGCCCAGATCGAACACCGGCTGGCTCAGGCCGACCAGCCAGGTCAGCGTGAACAGCAAGAGCAGCCGCAGGCCGAGCGCCAGCCCGATACCGATGCGCCGTGCCATAGGTCGCTGCGCTTCGGGCAACTTGTTGGTGGCGATCGAGATGAAAATCAGATTGTCGATGCCGAGCACGACTTCCATCGTGGTCAGCGCGAGCAATGCGGCCCAGGTCTCGGGCTGCGCGAACAAGTCGAGCATCGGTATAGGTCTTCCTAGGCGAAATCTTCAAGGAGAGCGCAGCGACCTCAGGGCGACTGCCTGGCGGCACGGGCCTCGGCGAGCAGACAAAGCTGCTCGAACAGGATGTTCGCGCCGGCCATGGCGGTGATGCCGCCCGTGTCGAACGGCGGGCTGACCTCGACCATATCGGCGCCGACCAGGTCCATCCCGCGCAGGCCGCGCAAGATCATCTGCGCTTCGAGCGTGGTAAAGCCGCCGACCTCGGGTGTGCCGGTACCGGGCGCATAGGCCGGGTCGAGGCTGTCGATATCAAACGACAGATAGACCGGACCGTTGCCGACTTTTTCGCGGATCAGGTCGATGCAGCCCTTAACACCGAGCTCATAAGCCTGCTCGATCTGCACCAAGCGCATGCCGACATCGGTGGAAAACTTCCACATGTCGAGATCGTTGAGCGAGCCGCGAATACCGATCTGCACGCTGCGCTGCGGCTCGAGCAGACCTTCCTCGACCGCGCGCCGGAACGGCGCGCCGTGATGGTAGCGTGAGCCGAAATAGGCATCACCGGTATCGGCATGGGCATCGATCTGCACCAGCGCCACCGGCCGATCCTTGGCGATCGCGCGCAGGATCGGCAGCGAGATGGCGTGGTCGCCACCGCAGGTCAGCGGCACGATTCCGGCGGCATGGACCCGCTGGAAATAGGTCTCTATCGCCGCGAGCGCGCTTTCCAGCGCCCAGGGCTTTTCGATGATGCAATCGCCCAAGTCCTTGACCGTGCACAGCTCGTGCGGTTTGACGCCGGTCGCCTGGTTGTAGATGCGGATCAGCGATGAGGCATCGCGGACCGCGCGCGGGCCGTGGCGTGTGCCCGGGCGGTTGGTCACGCCGCCATCGAACGGCACCCCGATCAGGCCGATATCGATGCCGTCCCAGGTGTCTGCGATCGGCGCGCGCATGAAGCTGGCGATGCCGGTGTAGCGCGGCCGCGTCATCGGGTTGTCGCTCATGTCGACCCCGTATCCCTTCACATGTGAAGCTGCTGGTCGTGCCGTCTATTGCGCCGCTTCGAGGATCTCCGGCAAGGGTGCCGTATCGCCGCGGCCGGCCAGGCGGCCGAGCGCACGCAAGGTCACCAGCACGAGCGCCATGTCCGGCTTGCTCTGGTTTTCCAGCTCGTCAACCAGCCGGTGGAAGCGGCTCAGGGCATGGGCGTCGCTGGTGAGTTCCTGGGCGCTCTGCACATTGCTGCGGATCGCCTCGCTGGTCAGGCGGCGCAGCTCACTGCCCAGGTCATCGCGCAGTGAGCTGATCGCCATGCGCTGCCACGAGCTCGAGGGATGCGCGCTGGCGAGCACGTTGCGCAGACGCTCGAGCTGCAGTTCCTCGCCGATGGCGAAATAGCGCCGGGCGACGTCTTCCACCGCCACGCTGGTATCGGCGGCAATCTCGACGATGTCGCAGGAGGGCAGGTAGACCGGCAGCGCGGCCACACGACCGGCCAGATCCGTGGCAACACCGGCGCCGATATAGCTTTCGGTGCGCTGCGCCAGCCGGGAGGCCTGATCGGCGGTGAGCAGGGTTTCCGGCGCCTCGACGATGCGCGCGATGCCGGGTGCAAAGCGGTTGACAATCTCGTCGATGGCATAGGCCGGCGGCAGATGGGTGAGGAACCAGTGCACACCACGCTCGAGCACGGTACGCGAATCGCGCAGGATCTGTAGCTGGGTTTCCGAAGCTACCAGACCCTGGAGCGCCTCGATCTGCCCCCATATCGGCACCAGGCCATAGCTTTCCCGGGTGACGATATAGGCGCGCGCGATGCTGGCGATCGGTGCGCCGGTCTCTTCCTCGAGCTGCTGCACGAGCGGGCCGACCCCGCGATTGACCAGGCTATTGGCGACCGCCGTGGCGATGATCTCTCGCTTCAACTGATGATTGCAGATCTGTTCTTGGAAGCGCTTGCGCAGCGGCCGCGGGAAATACTTGATCAGATCGCCTTCGAGATAGGGCTCATCCGGCAAATCCGAACCGAGCAGCTGGTCATACAGCGTGTTCTTGTCATAGGCGAGCAGGACGGACAGCTCCGGCCGGGTAAGACCCTTGTTGGTCGCGGCCAGCTCGGCCAGCATCTCGTCATCCGGCAGATCTTCCAGCGGCCGGCTCAGCCGGCCCTCACGCTCGAGGGCACACATGCGCTGGATGTGCGCATCGAGCAGCTCGGCGGCCTCGGCCTCTGTCGTGCTCAACGCCTGGTTTTGCAGGATATTGTCGCGCAGGACCAGGTCGCCGACCTCATCGGTCATTTCGCGCAACAGCTCGTTGCGCTGCTTTTCGGTCATGTCGCCGGCCGTGACCACCTCGCCCAAGAGGATCTTGATGTTGACCTCGTGGTCCGACCAATCGACACCGGCGGAATTGTCGATGAAATCGGTGTTCACCCGGCCGCCCCTGCGCGCGAACTCGATGCGCCCGTACTGGGTCAGGCCAAGATTACCGCCCTCGCCGACGACCTTGCAGCGCAGATCGCGCCCGTCGACGCGGATCGAATCGTTGGCGCGGTCCTGGGCATCGGCATGGCTTTCGAAGCTCGCCTTGACGTAGGTGCCGATGCCGCCGTTCCAGAGCAGCTCGACCGGCGCCTTCAAAATGGCATTGAGCAACTCGCTCGGGGCCATGTGCTGCACGCTGGCATCGATGCCCAGTGCAGCCTTGGCCTCGGGGCTGAGCGTGATCGCCTTGGCGCTGCGCGGGAAGACGCCGCCGCCCTTGGAGATCAGGGACTTGTCATAGTCCTGCCAGGTCGATCTGGGCAGATCGAACATGCGCAGACGCTCGGCATAGCTGGTCGCCGGGTCCGGGTCCGGATCGATGAAGATATCGCGGTGATCGAACGCGGCGATCAGCCGGATCTGCTCGGACAGCAGCATGCCGTTGCCGAACACATCGCCCGACATGTCGCCGACACCGACGCAGGTGAACGGCTCGCGCTGGCAGTCCTTGCCCAGCTCGTAGAAGTGCCGCTTGACGGACTCCCAGGCGCCTTTGGCGGTGATGCCCATGGCCTTGTGGTCGTAGCCATCGGAGCCGCCGGAGGCAAAGGCATCGCCCAGCCAGAAGCCGTAATCCTTGGAAATCGCATTGGCGATGTCGGAGAAGGTCGCCGTGCCCTTGTCGGCAGCGACGACCAGATAAGGATCGTCCTGGTCATAGCGCACCACGCGCGGCGGCGGATTGATCATGCCGGCCACACGATTGTCGGTAATGTCGAGCAGGCCGCGGATGAAGGTCTGGTAGCAGCGCACACCTTCGTCACGCAGCTTGGCGCGATCGGCCGGCGGCTGTTTGACATAGAAGCCGCCCTTGGCGCCGACCGGAACAATAACACTGTTCTTGACCATCTGCGCCTTGACCAGACCGAGGACCTCGGTGCGGAAATCCTCCTTGCGATCCGACCAGCGCAGGCCGCCGCGGGCGACCTTGCCGCCGCGCAGATGCACGCCCTCGACGCGCGGGCTGTAGACGAAGATCTCGTAGGCCGGGCGCGGTTCGGGCATGCCCGGCACTTTCTTGGGCTCGACCTTGAACGACAGGTAGGTCTTGAAGCCGCCGTCGTCGCCCGGCTGGTAGGCGTTGGTGCGCAAGGTCGCCTGGATCAGATCGAGGAAACGGCGAACGATGCGGTCCTCGTCCAGGTTGGCGACGTTCTCCAGACCGTTCTGGATCTGCTCGATGATCTCGGCGCAGCGGCTGCCGCGCGCTTCGGCATCGTCGAAACCGTCCGGATTGAAGCGGCAGACGAACAGGTTGGCCAGGCAGGCCGCCAGCTCGGCGTTCTTGGCCATGGCCTGCTCGATATAGCTTTGCGAAAACGTGCTGCCGACCTGGAGCATGTACTTGCAATAGGCGCGCAGGACGACGACCTCGCGCCAGCTCAGGCCACCGCCCAGGATCAGACGGTTGAAGCCGTCGTTTTCGGCATCGCCGCGCCAGATCGCACCGAACGCGTCGTGGAAATCCTCGCGCAGGCGGTCCGTGTCGACCGGCAGGCCGAGCGTGCTACGCATGTGGAAGTCGTGGATCCAAAAACGCCGACCGCTGCTCGCCGGCACTTTGTGGCCGTGCTCGCCGATGACGCGCAGGCCCATGTTTTCCAGCACCGGCAAGGCATCGGACAGAACGACGTTGCTGTCTTTCTGGATCAGGCGGAAATTGACGACATCGCCCTCGCCGACCTCGATCGGCCGGTACAGGCTCATGGCCAGGCGCTCGTCGCTGTTGGCCAGATGGTCGATGCGGCGGATATCGGCGACGGCCGCGCGGGCGGTGACATAGTCGCGATAGCCGACCGGCATGGCCTCGCCATAGAGACGATACAGCCGGTTGCCGTCCTCTTCGCCGACAGCATCGTTGAGCGCTTCGAACAGGATATCGGTCCAAGAACGCGTCGTCTCCGCCAGCTTGCGCTCGAGTTCCTCCGGATCGACCTCGGGGAAACGCCCTTCCGGCATACGTACGGTAAAGAGAATCCGCGCCAGCACGCTGTCTTCCGACAGCTGGGCCTGGAACTCGACCTCATCGGCCTGGTAGGCCTCCTGTAGCAGGCGCTGCATCTTGCGGCGCAGATCGGTGTTGTAGCGATCGCGCGGCGCAAACAGCAGGCAGGCGACGAAACGGCCATAGGTATCGGGGCGGACGAACAGCTTGAAGCGCTGACGCTCCTGCAGGTGCAAGATCTCGATGGCGGTCTCGTAAAGCTGGTCCTCGTCGGCCTGGAACAGCTCGTCACGCGGGTAGTTTTCGAGAATGTTCAACAGCGCTTTGCCGGTATGACCATGCGGGTCGACAGCGGCGCGATCCATGATCCGCCCGACCTTCTGGCGCAGCAGCGGGATGCTCACCGGCCGGCGGTTGTACGCAGCTGAGGTGAACAGGCCGAGGAAGCGATGTTCGCCGATGACCTCGCCCTGATCGTTGAAGCGCTTGACGCCGATGTAATCCAGATAGCTGCGCCGATGCACCGTGCTACGCGCATTCGCCTTGGTGATGATCAGCGGCACCGGGCTGCGCGCACCCTCACGCACCTCCTGCGGCAGGGCCGAAAAGCTGCGCGAGCGCTTGGAGGCGCTGGTCAGCTTGCCGAGAATGCCGAGTTCGCTGCCGATATGGCGCTCGAGATGCAGGCCGTCCTTGGCCTCGGCGATGTCATAGGTGCCGTAGCCCAGGAAGGTGAAGTGGTTGTCGGCAATCCAGCGCAGGAATTCGCAGGTTTCTTCCAGCGTGGCCGCTGAGACGGTTTTTTCCGCACCCCTGAGATCGTCGAGCGCCTCGTCGATCTTGGCGCCCATGGCGCGCCAATCACGCACCGACGCGCGCACATCGTTCAATGCGGTCTCGATCTCGGCCTTGAGGGCGTCCAGCTCGCTCTGATCGCTCTGACGGTCGATCTCGAAATGCATGAAGCTCTCGTTCAGACCGCCGTCGCTGTCATTGTTGCGCTCGCGCACACCGGTCAGCGTGCCGAACTGGTCGCGCACGATCGACATGACCGGATGAATGGTCAGGTGCAGCATGCGGTTGCCATGCGCCGCCGCCATGGACACGCTGTCGACCAGGAACGGCATGTCCTCGATGACCACTTCGACCACGGTGTGCGTCGATGACCAGCCGTGCTGCTCCACCTTCGGATTGTAGACGCGTACCTTGGTCTCGCCCGGCTGACGCGTGCGCGCGAGCTGGAAATGCGCCATGGCGCAGCCATAGAGATCGAGCGGATCGCACTCGCTCAGATCGGCCGGCGGCGTGCGCTTGAAATACTGGCGAATGAACGACTCGGCCGCATCGACCTGGTTCGGTGCGATGCGCTCGTGCACGATCTGCACCGCGGCCTCGATCAGCTCGCTCTTCCGCTCGCTGGGCTCACTTCCCATGACCCGATCCCCCTTGATGGTATCGCGTGGTCTTCTGCCACCGCTTCCCTCGCTGGAGCCATTAAGCACAAAGGCGCGGATCGGGACAACGAGCAGGTCGCTATTCGAGCAAGGTTGTCGGCAGCCAAAGGGCGATCGCCGGCACGGCCATGACCAGCGCCAGGCCGATGAGCTGCAGGATCACGAACGGAATGATGCCCAGATAGATGTCGCCGATGCGCACTTGCGGCGGTGCCACGCCCTTGAGGTAGAAGAGCGCGAAGCCAAACGGCGGTGTCAGGAAGCTGGTCTGCAGGTTGACCGCCACGAGGATGGCAAACCAGGTCTTGATCAGGGTTTCGCTGCCCGGCCCGTCAAAACCGATATGCCCGGCGAAATCGAGCGCACCAACGATCGGCGCGAACACTGGCAGGACGATCAGGGTGATCTCCAGCCAGTCAAAGAAGAAGCCAAGGGCAAAGATGATCAGCATCAAGACGAGCAGCACGCCCCAGTCACCCAGACCTGTGCCAAGGATGAGATCCTCGACGATCTCGTCACCGCCGAGCGAGCGGAACACGTAGGAAAAGCAGGTCGCGCCGACGAAGATGCCGAAAATCATCGCATTGGTCAGCATCGAGCGGTGCAAGACGTCCTTCAACGTCGGTATGTTCAGCTTGCCGTTGTAGATCGCCAGCAGGATGGCACCGAAGGCGCCGACACCGGCCGCTTCGGTCGGCGTTGCCCAGCCCAAAAAGATCGAGCCGAGCACGAGCACGATGAGCAGCACCGGCGGGATGAAGCTGCGCAGCACCATAAGCAAGAGTTCGCCCGTGCTCTCCGGACCGACATCATCGGCCAACGGCGGTGCCAGATGCGGCTGAATGGAGCAGCGTGCCCAAATATAGAAATAGTAGAACGCCGAGAGCAGCAGCCCCCGGAAAATCGCCGCCAGAAAGAGATTGACGACCCAGAACGACATCAAATCGGACATCAGCACGAGCAAGATGCTCCGCTCGAAGAGAATCCCCAGCGA
>JBHJHH010000093.1:0-48226 GCA_050331015.1 Geminicoccaceae bacterium | reverse complement strand
GGAACAAAGGTAGTTTAGGCTGGGATCACGATTGGGTGCCGAAAGGATTCATACTTCGGCAGCGTTCCACGATTGCTACCAAAAACCGGACGCTGCAGGGGCGCCGGCAGCGCCTGGACCAGCGCGTAGGGAATGAGCGGTCCGGTGCACGACATGACCTGCTCCGTCCAGTCGCGATAAGCCGTCGGCTGCGGCGACGGGTGGTCGATGATTCGCTCGTGGAGCGCCGGCAGTCGCGCGACCGGCTCGGCCGACAATCGGCTGAAAGATCGCGCCCGAGCGAGCCGTAAAGCTGGAGGATCCATGGCGGATGGGTGCTGATGACGGCTGGCCTCAGTCGATTGCGGTCGATGGCAGCAAAGCTCGCCTCGTCGATCTGCATTGTATTCAGCTCGGTCAGAAAGTCAGGCAATCCGCTTTCCTTCGGCGTCGATGATCAATTGGCCGTCCTCCTTGGCGAGCGGGCCGGGAGGGAACCTGTCCAGCAGGTCGAGGACGGTCTCGGACGGACGGCAGAGTTTGACCCCGCGCGGCGTGCAAACGATCGGACGGTTCACGAGGATCGGGTGGCGCGTCATCGCGTCCAGAAGCTGATCCTCGGCGACGTCAGGCGCCGTCAGCCCTAGTTCCTCCGCCGGCGAGCGCGCGACGCGCAGTGCCTCGCGCGCGGTGAGTCCGGCAGCCGCGAACAGCGCCAAGAGTTGCGGCCGCGTCCAGCCCGCCTTCAGGTATTCGATGACCGTTGGCTCATATTCGGCTGCTTGGATGATCCCAAGGACATTGCGGGACGTGCCGCAATCCGGGTTATGGTGAATAACGATCGGGAACGTACTCATGCAGCGAACCTTTCGCGCGTCCTGTTCGCGATGGCGACTAGGCTCAGCATAACCGGCACTTCGACGAGTACACCGACTACCGTAGCCAGAGCTGCACCGGAGTTGAGCCCAAAAAGCCCGATCGCCACGGCGACCGCCAGTTCGAAGAAGTTCGACGTGCCGATCAGTGCGCAAGGCGCGGCGACCCTGTGCGACACGCCCCAGGCCCACGCCCATCCATAGCCGAGCGCGAAGATGCCGTAAGACTGGATGATGATCGGAACCGCGATCAGCGCGATCAGCAATGGGTGTGACAGGATCACCGGCCCTTGGAAGCCGAAGAGGAGCACCACGGTCACCAGCAGCCCCACGACCGAGGCCGGCTTGATCCGTGCCGTGAACGCCGTCACCGCCAGCTCGCCACCTTTCGCGATCAGCGCCCTGCGCGTGAGGGCTCCCGCGATCAGCGGAATGACGATGTAGAGAACGACCGACAGGATCAGCGTCTCCCACGGGACAGTGATGTCGGTGACACCTAGCAGGAAAGCTACGATCGGCGCGAAGGCCACGACCATGATCAGGTCGTTCACCGAGACCTGCACGAGCGTGTAGTTCGGATCGCCCTTGGTTAGCTGCGACCAGACGAAGACCATCGCCGTGCAAGGCGCCGCCCCGAGCAGGATAAGCCCGGCGATGTATTCCGGCGCGCGCGCAGGGTCGATCAGCCCGGCGAAGACATGCTCGAAGAACAGCACCGCGAGCGCCGCCATGGTGAACGGTTTGATCAGCCAGTTCACGGCCAGTGTGATGACGAGTCCCTTCGGGCGCTGTCCGACTGTCTTCAGCGAGCCGAAATCCACCGCGATCATCATCGGGTAGACCATTGCCCAGATCAGGACGGCGACGACGAGATTGACCGAGGCAATCTCCAGTGCCGCAAGCGCGCCGAAAAGCCCCGGCGCGACGTTGCCGAGCAGGAGCCCGGCCAGGATGCACAGGGCGACCCAGAGGGTCAGCCAACGTTCGAACAAGCTCATGAAAATTCCTTCTGGTCCGGCACACAGCAGGCCACAGTCGAGAGCGGGGTGAGCGCGCCAATGCATTCGGCCAGCGGCTCGAGCGGGTTGGGGTTCAGCGCATAGCAGGTGCGCGGGCCGGATTGTCCTCGATAATGCAGATTTCGCCCTAAAGCCGGCCCTCCCGCGGCTGCCCTCTGGGCAGCACGGTGAACTTCGGTTGGGTCGACTCCGGCCAGTCCATGGTCCGGCTTACGAACACGCCAAGATCGCTGTCGTTCCACAGAATCCGGCTGCATGCCAGAGCCGGCTCGGCGCACAGCATCAGTGCTCCGGCGTCGACAAGCGCGGCGAACGTCAACGGTTTCATGAGGCCTCCCCCGGTTCGGTCTGCGAAAATGCGCAAGAACACTCGCACGGATCCGGGGTCACCTAAAAGAGGCCGCCCGGCGACGCCTGCCATACGGAACATCGGAACAGATCGGCGGCGACGAAGGTATGCGCATCGAAGGTGTTGACGCCCTGCGCCCATGATCATGTCACGCGGGGTCCAGACGATCGGGCATCGCCGGTAGATACCAGAAATGCAGATCGGGCGTCTTGGCTATTGCCGCAAAACCGGAGAACGCAATCGACACATATCAAGCATCTTTGTCTTCGCCGATCCTTCGCCCTCTTCAAGATCTGCGTGCCCTAGGTGAAACCGAACCACTTGATCTGATGGGCACGGTAGTGTTTGCCCGGATGGATCGTACCTGTCGGTTCGCCATTGGCGCGCAGCCACTCGCCTTTAACGTCAAGATTGACCGTGCCCGCTGCCTGCAGCGCCGCTTTTTCGGGCGGCAAACAATAGAAATAACTGGCGCCAAAACTGCCTATAGATTTGCCGAGCGCGTCGGTAAACTTCAACTCGAGCGCATCATAGTCGCTTTTGCCCAGGCGAAGCTCGCTCGCGCGCGTGTCGGCAAGGAATGCCTGCCAATTGCCCTTGACGCTTGTTGCATCGCTGGCCCAACGTGAGTTGCGCGGATAAAAGTTGACCGCTTCTCTTAGCTGAGCGTTAGGCCACGGCGTGCCGGTGATTACCGGCGACGGATCACTCGGCTTGGACTCCTTGAACCAGATCTTGCCGGCGGTCAGCGAAGCCTTGATGCGTGCGATGATCGCATCCTGCTCGGCCGGGAAAGCTTTACCGAAATAGCTGGCATCGCCCTTATCAGTAAGCACCTGCGGCCAGTCGATGGCATCACCGATGGCCGTCAACAGCGTGCGCGTATACGCATCACCACCCGCTGCATCAGCGTAATAGTGCCCGCGCAGCCCATTTGGACTGTTGAAAAGCTCCTCGAACCTTCCGTTGTCGAGAGCAAACTGGAAGTTGACCCGAAAGATGTGCTCGGCGGGCGGGTTGCGGCTATTGTCCATGCCCGGTTCGATCTTGAGCTTGACCGGCTGGCGCGCGGCCCGGGCGACGGCGTCAAGCAAAGCGTTGGCATGGGTCGGGTCGGGCTGGCCCCAATTGGTCACTGCGGCAGCGGCGGACGCAGCGCCTCCGCCAGGGCCGGCAGGGCCTGGGACGGCGCGGCCGGGCATGCGGTAGCGGATGCGCAACAATCGAGCTGCTTGCAGGCCCAGGGCAACGCCGGAAAACAGATCGTAGCCGTTGGTCTGGTCTTCGTCCAACCACACCAGGTCCCGATCGAGATCGATCACGGACCAAGCTCGGCGACGCGCATGGGCTGCACTGATCTGGCTGTGATCGACGCCGACGGCTAAGCCGTACTCCAAAGCGATCAGCGCGTGCACCAAATGGCGGGGGGCATTGAAGGGTGGCCTCGAAGATTTCGGATTTTCTACGAGAATAATGGCGATGAAGGCACCTGGTGGGATCTTCTTGACATCGCGCCGATGCCTGACCCGCGTGTCGTCGGGCCCGACAAAAAAAGAAAAATCCTCGCCAGCATCCATGTGCAAGAGCGCGTTGTACTCATCTTCGCCAATCGCACCAGCGCGGTGGGCGCACTCGATGACGGCATTCAGGCTTGGCCGGGTCGACAGATCGAGAAACAGCGCCTGATCACGAAGAACGGCAGAAGCGAACTCAGCAAGGGACATGACAGAATCCGCCGATCGTGCATGACAGGGCGCTCACGAGAAACCGAACCATTTGATCTGATGGCCGCGGAAGTACTTTTGCTTTGGGACAAACGCGCCGTCACTGCCGTCCGGCCGGGTCCAACCGCCTTTGACATCGATATTGGCGGCAGTCGCCAGATCGATCGCCGGCTGGGCAGGCGCGCCACCGCCCAGGTCAACAGGCACGCGGCGCGTAAAGAAATAGCTTGCACCCGAATCGGTCTCCTCTGAGCCAATCGAGAACTTCTCCATGATCTGCGTCAAGGCATCCTGGCCGTCGTCCGTGGCGTGCCAAGCGAACTGCGCGCCGGTTTCCAGCTCGAACGCCAGTCGGTTGCGTTGATTGCGCCATTCCGGTGACGTGCGCCAACGCGTGTTGGGTGCGATCGGGACCGGATGATGATCGGTTCTTTTGCTCAAGTCCCAGTCGACGGAACCGGTCACCACCGGCGGCTCGACTGTCCAGATCTTGCCGCGCAGAAAAGCGTTCTGGAGGGCGGTGAGCGGCTCGTGGAAACGTGGCCGGGCGCGGGACAGCAAAAGGCTCATGTCCAGCCGGTCGAGAATGCGCTGGATCAGGTCTCGGGTGTAGGCGTCGCCCTGGTCGGCACCGGCGAAATAATGCCCGCGTAAGCCATTCGGACTGTTGAAAAACGCCTCGTAGTCGTCGTGATCGATCCGGAAGCGGAACTTCGGCCGGAACACCGGGTCGTTCTGGCGCCCGCTCCCGTTGGCGCGCGCCGCCTCGACATCGTAGCCCTGCAGGGTTGCGGCTGCCGCGTCGGCGATCCGATCGGCCAGCGCAGCATCGACTTGCGGATTGCCCCAGGTCCCAGGCGCCGGCGGCGCCAGCCAGGGCACGGCGGCCGGCGGTGCTTGAGGATCGCGATAGCGGATCCGCAGCGGGCGCGCCTGGTCGGTGCCGATCGGCAGGCCGTTGATCATGTCGAAGCCGTTGGTCACTTCTGCCGGCAGCCAGTTGAGATGCTCGGCCAGGCTGATGCGCTGATAGGCCCGGCCCTCACTGGGCAAGCCGACATCGGCATTGTGCGCGCCGGTGGCTTCGCCATCGCCGATCGAGATCATGGCGTGCTCGAGATAGCGACGGGCGCGAGTCTCACCAAGCTCGGGCTGATCGACACTGATGAACGCGATGAAACAGCCCGGCGGGACATCGACCATTTCGGCGGCACTGCGGACCAAGGGATCGTTCGGACTGACGAACACGGCGAAATCTTCTCGCCAGTCCATATCCATCAAGCGGTCGAACTGGGGCAGATTGATCACGCCGGCACGTATCGCTAGCAAGATCGCTGCGTCCACGGGCGCCTGCTCACGCAGCCAGCGGTTGTAGGCGCCGTCACGATCGACGGCGACCTGCGCGGCGAGCTGGGCAAGCGTCATGCCATCGCCTCCCGACGCGTGTGCAGCCGCGCACACGCCCTGGGCGCGCACCGCGTCCCGTTCATGGCCGACGTCACGGGCCGCCTGGCCGCGGCGGATTGGGCTCGAGTTCGCTTGGCGGCAGATCGGAACCGTCGTCGCCAGCTTGATTCGTGCCGTCGCCAGCTTGACCGATGTCGCCGGGCGTACCGCTCGGCGCGGAGCCCGTGCCCTCCGAGGCATCGCCGCCGCTGCCACCTTGCCGGTTGCTATTGGCGAGGCCGCCAAGAACGCTGTTGCCGACCGTGTCGACCAGGTGCCCTTTGCCGCCGGTCATTTTGTCGAGAAGGCTGCCGCCAGCGGCACCGTCGGCATTGAGTACGCCGCCGAGCAGGCTGGGTCCGCCACCGCTCTTGCCGGCGACCATGCCGCCGAGCAGGCTGGCCCCGCCGGTCTCGGGCGCGGCCGCGACCGACAAAGCCTTGGACGCCATGTCCGACATGAAATCGAGCCCGGCCTGAAGGTTCTTCGACGCGGTCTGGGCGGCATTCTGCTCGCTGCTGGCGGCCGCCTGGGTGGTCGCTTCGGCCAAGGACTGCAGCATCGACTGGCCGCTCATGTCGCGGAACACCTGGGCTTGCATGGTCTGCGCCAGGGCGTTGAAGCCGGACGGCGCTGGCAGATCCTGGAGCGGCGTAAACTTGGCGGAACTTTCGTCCAGCTTGCCCGGCTCGGCGCTGAGATCCTGCGGTGTCGGCGTTGCCGCGCTAAGCGGCTTGATGTCGGTCGGCAGGATCGGGATCATCGAATCCTTCCAGTTCCAGAACCGCGACAGATCGATCTTCTCGGCCGATACGGCATTACCGAGCACAGCCTCGGCGAAGACGCCGCCGGTCGGAACGGCAACATCGGCCTTGTCAGTGGCCAATTCGCGTTCCGGATCGCCGATGAACGGCTCGACGAATTCTTTCTTGAAGCGCTGCCGCTCGAACGGATCGCGGATGCGCCAGCGGTAGCCGATATAGTTGCCGGTGACGGCGACCGGGGTCGGATCCACGCTATCGTAGAGTTTTTCGCCCTGAAAGCTGTCCAGCCGCTTGGCCAGACCCAGGACCTCGCCGGCGGAAAGGCGCAGCCAGACCGCCTGATTGAAGTACAGACGGTGATCGTGGAACGGTCCGCTGTGCGCGGCCTCGGCAAGATTGCGCAAGAGCCGCTTGGCCAGCTCGAGATGACGCTGCTCGTCCTTCAGTTGTTCGATGCGCCGGACCGCCCGCTCGCGGCGCTCGAACAATTGGTGATGCGCGCGCTGCTCGGCGCGTTTGAGGGACTCGATTGCGCCGTTCAGCGCGGCCGCCTGGTCGTCGATCGGTTTTAGCTGCGTGTGCAGGGCCTGGCGCATGACATTCTGAAATACCGCCGGCAGCTCACGGTAGGCGGAAAAGGCATCGACGATGGCCTGGCGATCGTCACGCAGGACCTTCAGCGCATTCCTGGCTTCCTCGAGGCCCGGCGCGTAAACCGCATGCAAGCCATCGAGATGCCCCTGCGCCTCGTCGCGATCGCCTTCGGCGTCCTCGATATCCGTCGCGACATCGCCGATGCGGGCATCGAGTTCGGCGATCTCGCTGCGGCCATCGCGATAGTGCCGGATCGCCGCGGCGAGTTCGGGCTGGCCGGCGGCATAGGCGGCATCGACCAGGATTGCACGGTAGCGGAGCACGAGGTCGCGGACATCGCGTACCCGGTAGGGCAGGAAGATCAGGCGTTCGGCGTCGACCACGCGCGTACGCAGGCTGAACACTTCGATGATCTCGAAATACATCACGGTCAGCGCGTGCATGTGATTGTAATTGGCGACCACGCGCGTTGTCAGTGTTTCGTCTTCGCTTTGCGCAACCTCGCGGACCACGGCGGCGCGCCGTGTCCGGGCCGCCTCCGCATGCCGGTGGGTCAACGCGTTGATGTGCTGGTTTGAGCCCATCGCCAGCGTGCGATCGCCCGAGCTGTGGGTCACGGCCGTTGAGATCGTGTGGGATGAACCGACGCTGGACGAGGTTCCTGAAACCGAGCCCTTGGCGCCGACAAACGGCAGGAAGTTGGCCTTCGCTTCGATCGATGACCGGCCGAAAGCGCTCGACAGGGAGGACGATGTGCCCAGGCTGTCGCCGGCGGCATGTTCATGCATCGACGAGGATTGCACCTCGGAAACCGAGCGGTTCTGCATGCTGGCTTCGGATGCCGTGTCGGTCTGCGCCACGGATTCCACATCGGTGGCCCGGGTCTGATGGTTCCAGTGCGTCATCGCCACCTGGGTAACCTCACCGGGGGCCAGCGCGACCGAATGCAGGACATTGCCCAGGGCCAGACCACGGCCATACCAGCCCTGTTCATGGTAGAGGATGACGCCCTTGGCCGGCATCGTCATGGCGTCGGCATGGGCGTGTTCGAAGGGATCCAGCAGGTCGTCCCGGGCGATGCCCATGAGGCGCTCGAGAACATCCTCCATCGACGCGAACTCATCGTCCGGATCGAAAACGGTCGGCTGCACACCGTCGTCGACCAGGCGGCCTGCCAGCGTCGCCAGATCGTCCGGCTCGGGCTGAAAGTAGTTGGCGTAGACCTCGTCCGGCGGGTAGCGCCGTTCCGGCGCCTCGAGCGAAATGGTCTCGTTTTCGTTGACCATCACGCTGCCCGGCACGCCATCGATCGTGTAATCGACGCGCAGCTCTTTCGGCCGGCCCGGCGCCGGATCGACGCCCAGCGATGACGTGCTGGCCTCGACCCATAGAAACCGCTCTTCGACCGCGCCGGCGATCCTCTCGGTCACGTCTTGCGTCTGGCCGCCGAAAAAGCCGTAATCGGCCGCGGTGATGTTCAAGCCAAGCGGCAGCACCAGGACCTTGAACTCGTCGATCACGTGCCGGGCAGCCTGCCCGCCGATCGTATAGTCGATCAGCAGCTGCTTTTGCATGTTGGGATGCGGATCGGCGCCGAACGTGCCGTTGGTCACCTCGAGGCTGAGGGTATTGCCCTGCACCATGCTCTGCACCGTGGCGGTGACGTCGATGCTTTGACCGTGCGTGCCATAGCGCGCCGACAGGATCGCCAACTCGCCGGGTGCGCTCAGCCGGGCGCCCTCGGGAGCTCCGGCACCAAAGAACGCATGCGGAAAGCCGTCGAGGTCGTAGCTGATGCTCAACTGCTTCGGCAGGCCGGGGGCTGGATCCCCGAACACCTCGCTGCTCGCCTCGACCGTCAGCGTGTTGTTGCTGACCATGGCGCGCACCTGCTCGAGCACGTTCTCGAAGCTGGCCGGGGTGAAATCGCCGAAGACCGCTTTGGTGACCTTGATGCGTCCCTCGAAATTCCGCGATTGATTGCGCAGTGCGGCCAGCAAGGGCGCGCGCAGCTTGCGCCACAGGGCATCGGCGCTGACGCCCTCGCCCATCTCGGTCATGGCGACGGTCTGAAAATGTGCCGTCGACGAGACCGGGATCTTGCCCATTTCCGGGATGAGATAGCTCGGCGTCGGCGGTGTCGGCCAGCCGTCCCAGTTACGCGTGGTAATGTTGTCGGCCGCCTCGCCGTTTGCTCGAGACCTCCGCGACTTTCCGCCTTCAGGTTTAGCGCCTGAAACTGCATTTGGCTCCGTCGCAGCACCCGACATAGATAAACACTCCCTAATGTTCTTCTTCTGGTATCGACGAATCTTCTAGCGGGCCATCTGGGCCGTGTCCTGAATTTTCTGGCTCGTGCCTGATTTCTTCTTGGTTGACGAATATAACAGCGAACAGGAGAGCCGCGCGCTCAAGTCGAAACCAACCGCATTGGCAAAACCTTGGTTGCGGGGAAACCGCCCGGGCTTGGCGCCATTGCCGGTAAAGTGAGGGTTGCGCCTTATCGCGTCGCGCAGGCGGCCAGCGCGTGGGCAAACAGGCGCGCGCCCTGGATCAGCTCGGACCAGGGCGTGTATTCGTCCGGCGCGTGGCTGATCCCGCCCTGCGAGGGCACGAAGATCAGGCCGGCCGGGACATGGCGCGCGAAAGTCTGGGCGTCATGCCCGGCGCCGGAGACCATGCGTCTTGCCGGCAAGCCAAGGTCCTCGGCCAGCTGCGCGAGCATGGCGGTCAGATCGCCATCGAGCGCTGTTGGCGGCAGCCAGCTCTGCTCGGCAATGCCGACGGCAAGGCCGTGCGTTTGCGCGGCGCGCTCGATCTGCGTGCGGCAGGCCTCGGCCAAATCACGCATCACGGCCTCGTCCGGATCGCGCCCGATGATCGAAAAAACCGACTGGCCGGCGATCGAATGGGGGAAATTGGGCGCAAGCGTGACCTTGCCGACCGTGAGGCGGCTTTCCGCCGTGCCGGCCTCGGCCAGGATGGCCGGGATCGCGGCGCCGAAATCGGCGAGGCCGCGGAAGGCATCCTTGCGCATGTCCATCGGCGTCGTGCCGGAATGATTGGCCGCGCCGGTCAGCGTCACCGCCCAGTTGAACACGCCGGAAACGGCCGTGACGATGCCGATCTTCTCGGCGGCGTCGGCCAGGACCGGCCCTTGCTCGATGTGCAGTTCCAAAAAGACGGCGATGTCGGCCGGATCGCGTGGCTCCGGCCTGCTGGGATCGAGCCCTTGCCGGCGCAGCGCCTCGGCCAGCCGCAGGCCGCATTCGTCGACGGCGCTGTCGATCCAGGGAGCGCCGACCTCGCCGCAGATCACCTGGCTGCCGAGCATGCCGCCGAAGCGGCCCTCTTCATCCGCTGTGCACACGACCTCGACCGGCCGCAGCGGCGTGATGCCGGCGGCCGTCATCGCCCGGACGGCCTCAAGGGCGGCGAGCACGCCGAGCGTACCGTCATAACGGCCGCCCGCGGGCACGCTGTCGAGATGCGATCCGGCCAGCACCGCCGGCCCTGTGCCAACCGGCCAGCGCCCGAAGACATTGCCGACCGTGTCCATGCGGGTCTCGAGGCCGGCATCCTCGAGCCGTCCGAGCAGCCAGCGCCGCCCGGCCATATCGGCATCCGAGAAGCTGATTCGGTTGATGCCCGCTTGGCCGTCGATCTGACCGATAGCGTTGATCGCCGCGAAATCCGCCTCGAGCCGGGCCGGATCGATCGCCAGCGCGCTCGGTGATGGGATCGTCGCATCGTCCGTCACACCGCCCTCCCCGCCCGCGTGTCCGGCCCGGCGTGCCGAAAAATCAGGCCCGTTGGTTACGCTCGCTCAACTATCATGTTAACTTGCTGAAAATACAATCAGCGGGAGATAGCCGATGTTCTTGGCACAGACGACCCGGCGCGCACTTGGCCGGCTCGGCCTTTTCGCGGCGCTGGTTGCCTTCGGCGCCCCGGCGCAGGCCCAGACACCGCCCGGCGTGCTGATCGTCGGCCAGATCGCCGAGCCCAAGTCGATGGACCCGCATGCGGTGACCGCGGTCAACGATTTCCGCATTCTAATTAATGTCTATGACGGCCTGGTGCGCTATGCCGACGGCACGCTCGAGGTCGAGCCTGCCCTGGCGACCGATTGGACCATCTCGGACGACGGCCTGGTCTACACCTTCACGCTGCGCGAGGGCGTCACCTTCCATGACGGCACGCCGCTGACCGCCGAGGCCGTGACCTTCAACTTCGAGCGCATGCTTGATGAGAGCCACCCGTTCCACGACACCGGACCGTTTCCGTTGTCCTTCTTCTTCTCGGCGGTCGACACGGTCGAGGCCGTCGACGCGCGCACGGTCCGGTTCACGCTCTCGGAGCCCTATGCGCCCTTCCTGTCCAACCTCGCCTATCCGACCGGCCTGATCGTCTCGCCCGAGGCGGTCCAGACACACGGGACTGACTTCGGCCGCAACCCGGTCGGTACCGGCGCGTTCCGTTTCGTCGAATGGCAGGCGAACGCGCGCGTCGTGGTCGAGCGAAACGCGGACTACTGGGACGGCGCGCCGGTGCTGGAGGCGGTCGTCTTCCGGCCGATCACCGATGCCAACACGCGCACCGCCGAGATGCTCGCCGGCGGCATCGATCTCATGGTCGAGGTGCCGCCCGACGCGCTTTCCGAATTCGAAGGCGAGCGCTACACGATCCACGAGCAGGCCGGCCCGCATCTGTGGTTCCTGATCCTCAATACCAAGGAAGGCCCGTTCGCCGACAAGCGTGTCCGCCAGGCGGCCAACTATGCGATCAACAAGCAGGCGATCGTCGAGAACGTGCTCGAAGGCACCGCCGAGGTCGCCGCTGGCCCGACGCCGCCGGCCTTCGCCTGGGCCCACAACGAGGCGCTCGAGCCCTATCCGCATGATCTCGACAAGGCCAAGGCGCTGTTGGCTGAGGCCGAGGCCGAGGGCGCTGCGCTGACCTTCTACGTCACCGAAGGCGGCTCGGGCATGCTCGATCCGGTGCCGATGGGGACCGCAATCCAGGCGGACCTCAATGCCGCCGGCTTCGACGTGACCATCGAGACCTTCGAGTGGAACGCGTTTCTCGAGCAGGTCAATGCCGGTCTCGAGGGCAAAGCCGACATGGCCGAGATGGCCTGGATGACCAACGATCCCGACACGCTGCCCTTCCTGGCGCTGCGCACCGAGGCCTGGCCCGACCAGGGCGGCTTCAACTCGGGCTATTACTCGAACCCGAAGGTCGACGAGCTGCTCGACGCCGCGCGCGCCGAAACTGATCGCGACAAGCGCGCAGCTCTCTATCAGGAGATGCAGACCCTCGTGCACGACGACGCGCCCTGGGTCTTCGTCGCCAACTGGAAGCAGAATGCCGTGACGGCCGCGTCGGTCGAGGGCTTTTCGCTGCAACCGTCCTTCTTCCTGATCCTCAAGGACGTGGCCAAGCCGTAAGCTTTGTGCCGCGCCTGCATGGTGTCGCTACAGCGCCGCCGCGGCCGGGAGGCCTAGATGGGCGCCTATATCCTGAAACGCCTCCTTGCGGCGGTGCCAGTGATCCTCGGGATCACCGTGATCGTCTTCGTGATCATGTCGCTCATCCCGGGCGACCCGGCCACCGCGATCCTCGGCGCCTACGCCACCCCGGAGAACGTTGCCAAGCTCAACCGTGATCTCGGCCTCGATCGCAGCCTGGTGGAGCAGTACTTCATCTGGATCGGCAATATGGCCAAGGGCGATTTCGGCCGGTCCTATTCGCTCAATCGCCCGGTCATCGATGAAGTCATGGAGCGTTTCGGCGCCACGCTGATCTTGGCCGGCACGTCGCTGACGCTGTGCGCGATCTTCGGCATCGTCGCCGGCGCGATCTCGGCCTCGCGGCAATACGGTCTGGCCGACAAGGCGATTACCCTGGCCGTCCTGATCGGCATTTCGATCCCGTCCTTCTTTCTCGGCATGATGATGATCGTCCTGTTCGCGGTGAACCTGCGCTGGTTCCCGGTCTCGGGCATGTATCTCGCCTATGGCGGCGGCGGCCTAGGTGATCTGCTCTGGCATCTGGTCATGCCGGCCATTGCGCTGGCCGTGGTCGCGACCGGGGTGGTCGCGCGCCTGTCGCGCTCCGCGATGCTCGAGGTCCTGCGGCTCGACTTCATCCGTACCGCACGGGCCAAGGGCGTCGCTGAGCGCCGGGTGATCTGGAGCCATGCGCTGCGCGCGGCCATGGTCTCGATCATCCCGGTCATCGGCGTGCAGGCAGGTTTCGTGCTCTCGGGCGCGGTCTATATCGAGATCGTTTTCCAGTGGCACGGCATCGGCGAGATGCTGGTCAACGCCATTCTCAAGCGCGACCTGCTGCTCGTGCAAGGTGGCGTGGTGGTCGTGGCGACCTGCTATGTGCTGTTCAACCTGATCGTCGATGTCTGCCAGAGCCTGCTCGATCCCCGGGTCAAGGCATGAGCGACGCGCTTGCTCCCGGCAGCAGCACCCCCGCCGCGCCGCGCGCGCCAGGCGCGCTCGAGGCGTTCCTGCGGCTGTTTGCGCGCAATCGACTGGCCGCCTTCGGCAGTGTCGTGCTCGGGCTGGTCGTGCTCATCGTGCTGCTTGCGCCCGTGCTGCCGCTGCCCGATCCGTATGCCCAGGACACGCCCAACAAGTTCCTGCGGCCGCTGTCGCCAGGGCATCTGCTCGGCACCGATCATCTCGGCCGCGACATCCTCTCGCGTCTGGTCTGGGGCACGCAGACGAGCCTCGCCGTCGGCGCCGCGGCCGCCCTGATCTCGGCGACGCTGGGCTCGGCCATCGGGATCCTGGCCGGCTTTTATGGCGGGCGCACCGACAATCTGCTGATGCGCGCGATCGACATGCTGATGGCTTTTCCCTACATCCTGCTGGCACTGGCCATCGTCGCCGCCCTCGGGCCGGGGCTGCTGAATGCGCTGATCGCGGTGGCGATCGTCAACATACCGTTCTTCGCACGCAACATCCGCGGCGTGACCGTCGGCCTCGCCCATCGCGAATTCGTCGACGCCGCCAGGCTGGCCGGGCAGTCGAACCTGCAGATCGTCCTGACCGAGATCTTGCCGAACGTGCTGCCGGTCATTGTCATCGCCATGTCGACGACCATCGGCTGGATGATCCTCGAGACCGCCGGGCTCTCCTTTCTCGGCCTCGGCGCCCAGCCGCCGGCGCCCGATCTCGGCGCCATGCTCGGCCAGGGTCGCAATGCGCTGATCACCGATACCCATGCCGCGGCGATCCCGGGCGTGATGATTTTCGTCATCGTCATGAGCGTGAACCTGATCGGCGATGGCGTGCGCGACGCACTCGATCCGCGCCTGCGGGCCGGTGCACTGATGCGCCCGATGGCACGCACCCAGATCGAGCGCGCGCGACAGGTGCCAGCCGCGCCGGCCCAGCCCGCGCTGCTCGACATCCAGGAGCTGCGCACCGAATTCCGCCTCGGCACGCGTGCCCTGAAGGCGCTTTCCGGCGTCACGCTGGCGGTCAGTCCTGGCGAATGCCTCGGTGTCGTCGGCGAATCCGGCTCCGGCAAGTCGGTCACCGCGCTCTCGGTGATGGGTCTGGTCGCCTCGCCGCCTGGGGTGATCACCGGCGGTGCCGTACGCTATCAGGGCGAGGATCTGCTGGGCGTGCCGTTCGAGCGCCTGCGCAGCCTGCGCGGCGACCGCATCGCCTACATCTTCCAGGACCCGCTGGCGACCCTGCACCCGCTCTATCGGGTCGGCGATCAGATCGTCGAGGCGATCCAGGTGCATCGCCGCGTCCCCCAGGCCGAGGCGCGCGCGCGGGCACGCGAGCTCCTGCGCGCCGTGCGCATTCCCAACGCCGAACAGCGCATGGCCAACTATCCGCACGAGCTCTCCGGCGGCATGCGCCAGCGGGTCGGCATCGCCATGGCCCTGGTCAACGATCCGGACCTGATCATCGCCGACGAGCCGACGACCGCGTTGGATGTCACGGTGCAGGCGCAGATCCTGGCGCTCCTGGCCGATCTGCGCCGCGAGCGCGACGTCGCCATCTTGTTCATCACCCATGATTTCGGCGTGATCGGCCAGTTCTGCGACCGGGTCGCCGTGATGTATGCCGGCCGGATCGTCGAGCAGGGGCCGACGGCTGCCGTGCTCGACGCGCCAGCGCACCCCTATACCAAGCGCCTGATTGCCTGCGTACCGGAGCTGGGCGGCGGGCGCCGCGAGCTTGCCGCCATCCCGGGACTGCCGCCGGCGGTCGACCGGCTGCCCGACGGCTGCGCCTTCGCCCCGCGCTGTCACAAGGCAACCGACGCCTGCCGCCAGGGCGAGATCACGCTCGATGCCATCGCCGAGGCCCGGTGGGTGCGTTGCCTGTACCCCGAGATCGAGCCGGCCGCCGAAGCCGCACGCGCATGAGCGCCCCGGCGCCGCCGGCCGTCAGGGTCAGCCACCTGCACAAGCGCTTCGGCGGCGGCCGCAGCCTGTTCGGCCTCGGTCCCAAGACCCCGGCGGTCCATGCCGTGCTCGACGCCAATCTGAGCGTGCCGACCGGCGAGACGCTCGGCATCGTCGGCGAGTCCGGCTGCGGCAAATCTACGCTCGCGCGCATGCTGGTCGGGCTGACGGCGCCATCGGAGGGCAGCATCGAGATCGAGGGCCGCGATCTCGGCCCCGCCGCCGGGCGCAAGCCGGCCGCCTTCGGCGCGACCATCCAGTATATTTTTCAAGACCCGATCTCGTCGCTGAACCCGCGCAAGACCATCCGCCAGATCATCGAGGTGCCGCTGAAGCGCCTGCACGCCATGGACCAGGACGCCCGCGCCGGGCGCATCGCTGAGATCTTCGATGCGGTCAACCTGCGCCAGGAGTTCCTCGAGCGTTACCCGCACGAGTTTTCCGGCGGCCAGGCCCAGCGGATCGGCATCGCCCGGGCGCTGGCGGCGGCACCGCGCATCCTCGTGCTGGACGAGCCGGTGTCGGCGCTCGACGTCTCGGTCCAAGCACAAGTGCTGAACCTGCTGGCGCGGCTGAAGGACGAGTTCGGCCTGACATACATCTTCATCTCGCACGATCTGGCCGTGGTCGAGGCGGTCTCCGACCGGGTGGCGGTCATGTATTTCGGCCGCATCGTCGAGCTTGCCGGCGCCGTCGACATTTTCGCCAGGCCGCGCCACCACTACACAGCCCTGCTTGCCCGCTCGGCACCCGTGGTCGGCCGCGCGCTGAGCGCTCCCGAGGCGCGCACCACCGAACTGCCCGATCCGCTCAGCCCGCCGCAAGGCTGTGCCTTTGCCGAGCGCTGCCCGGCCGCCTCGGATTTATGCCGGCGCGAACGCCCCGACTTGCGCGACCTCGGCGATCGCCATTACGCCGCCTGCCACCACCCCGCCTGAGCGCACGGCCCCAATTGCCTGTTGCACGGTCGCCCAATGGCGCACGGAGAGCGCGTCGATTGCTCTGGCGATCACCCGCGGCAAGATCGGACGCATTGACGGCTGCCTCTTGCTGGCTGCCTATATCGGCTACACGGGCCGGCTCGCCGCCGGTCGCCCTGTCTGAACGCGGCAACGGCCAGCCGGCCAGGCCCGTAGCGGCTATGGTACATCTGGCGCGGATCGCCGACCGATCCGCGAACCGTCAGCCTGGCATATGTTGCTGCTGGCGCTGCCGCCGGGACCGCGGTCGCTTTACTCGGCGTTGATCACCTGGCGCAGCGGCGCGCTCTCGGCGATCATGTGCTCGACCAGGTCCTTGATGATCGGGTTGCGGATCGGCTCCTGCCTTGCGGTGATGAAATAGCCGCGATCGAGCGTGACGATGGCCTCGAACGGCATGGCGAGCGAGCCGGCCTTGACGTCGTCCATGACGAACGCGGTATCGCCGACGGCCACGCCGGCGCCGGCCTTGGCGGCATCCAGAGTCATGTCGGCGGTATCGAGCACCAGGCCACGCTCATAGCTGACGCGGTGATGGCCGGCCAGGCGCAGCCAGTTGCGCCAGTCGACATAGCGGCCATCGGCCTGCCGGACATGCAACAGCCGGGCATTGGCCAGCGCGCTTGCCGGCGGCTCGGCCTTGAGCTGCGCGGCATAGGCCGGCGCGCAGATCGGCGTCAGGCTTTCCAAAAACAGCTCGTGCGCATGCGGCCGGCGGTTTCTGGCATAGATGAACTCGACCGCGACATCGACATCGCCGGCATCGAACGCCCGCCCGGTCGGATCGACCTGCACGCGAATCTCGGTATCGGGCCGTTGCTCCTGAAAGGCGATGATGCGCTGCATGCCCCAGCGCACGGCAAAAGTCGGCGGCAGTGAAATCGTCACGATCGAGCGCCGGCCGGCGGCACGGACCTCTTCCACGCCGGTTTCGATGATGTCGAATGCTTCCGACAGGCGCAGCAAGAAGGCCTCGCCCGGCGGGGTCAGCACCAGGCTGCGCGTGCGCCTGATGAACAGGCTGACGCCGAGCTCATCCTCGAGCAGCTGGACCTGCCGGCTGACCGCGCTCTGCGTCACGTTCAAGATCTCGGAGGCCTTGGTGAAGCTCAGCGTGGTCGCGGCAACGGCGAAATAGCGGATCGCGCGCAGCGATGGAAGACGGGCGGCGTGCATTCGGCCGAGCCTCTCATGCATGATCTGTACGCATGCATAATTCGCGAAAATCCCTTTTGTCAATCATGCCCGAAACGCGTTTAGTGCGTCTCACGACAAGCCGCGGCAACCCGCAATACGACGGGGTGAGCCGCCGGTTTGACCAGGGAAGCTGAACGCGAGCAGGGCATCCAGCCTCAGCGCGTCATCGCCAACGACCATGCGCGAGGTGAGCACATGTATATCGGGGAATCTTTTGTCGAGCGCGGCGAGAATGCGGCGCACATCAACGTCCTGATCGGTCCGAAGACCGGCCCGGTCGGACAGGCGCTGGCCGCCAGCCTCGCCGCACCGCGGCTGGGTCATCCGCCCTTCATGACCATCTTGAAGCCCAACCTGCCGGTCAAGCCGGCCACCCTGTTCTCGGCCAAGGGCGATCTGCGCGGCGATGAGCACGCGACCCTGACCTTCGGCCCGGCGCAGCTCGGCGTCGCCGAGGGCGTCACCCGCGCGGTGCTCGAGCGGATCCTGCCCGAGGTCGCCATCGAGGACTGGTGCATCATCGCGGCCGTTTGGGTGAACTGGTCGGCCAATGACGCCGACCGGATCTACGTCAACAACCGCACCGCCACCTACGAGGCGATCCAGCGCGCCATGCACCTGAAGCCGACTGCCGGCGAACTGGCCGAGGCGCTCAGCACCGCAAGCAATCCGTTCTACGAGCCGGCGGCAAGCCTCCGCTAGGCACGACAGCAGCCTTTTCCCAGCCCATCTGCGGCAGCGCCAAACGCCTGCCGCAAACGCATCAACCGCAGCCATACGCGTCCGCGGGACGCTGGAGTCTTGCCATGAAATACGTTCGTCTCGGCCGTTCGGGCATGAAGGTTTCGGCCCTTTGCCTCGGCACCATGACCATGGGCACCTCGGCCTGGCGGCCCTGGGTGCTCAATCGCGAGGAAACCCGCCCGATCCTGGCGCGTGCCCTCGAGCTCGGCATCAACTATTTCGATCTGGCCGACTGGTACTCAACCGGCGTCAACGAAGAGGTCGTCACCAGCGAGCTGCTCGCCATGACCCGGCGCGACCAGCTCGTGCTGACCACCAAGTGCTACTACCCGATGGGTGACGGCCCGAACGATCGTGGCCTGTCGCGCAAGCACATCATGGAGTCGATCGACCGCAGCCTGAAGGCCATGGGCACCGACTATGTCGATGTCTACATGATGCACGCCTATGACCCGGAGACCCCGATCGAGGAGACCCTCGAGGCGTTCAACGACATCGTCCGCGCCGGCAAGGCGCTGTACATCGGCTGCTCGACCATGTGGGCCTGGCAGTTCTCCAAGATCATCCACCTGTGCCGCCACCGCGGCTGGGCCGTGCCGGCGGTGATGCAGTGCCAGCACAACCTCGTCTACCGCGAGAACGAGTTCGAGATGTTCCCATTGTGCGAGGACGAGGGCGTTGCCGTCACGCCGTTCAGCCCGCTCGCCCGTGGCTTCCTCACCGGTGACCGCTCGCGTACCGGCGATCTGAAGTCGCACCGCGCCAAGACCGACAACCTCTCGCAGAACTACTTCCGCGAGGAGAACGATTTCCTGATCGCCGAGCGCGTGCAGGAGATTGCCGACAGGCGCGGCGTCAGCGCCTCGCAGATCGCGCTCACCTGGGTGACCCAGCAGAACTCGGTCACGTCGCCGCTGGTCGGTGTCGACAGTGTCGCCCAGGTCGAAGAGGCCGTGGCCGCGCTCGATATCGTGCTGTCGCCGGCCGAGCTGCTCTTGCTGGAAGAACCCTACCAGCGTCGGGACATGATCATCGACCACCCGGCCGTGCGCACGCGCGTGCCGCCGAAGCTCCTCGAAGCCGCCTGAGGCCGCGAGGCTCAAACCCGGTCGGTGGGGCCGCTGGTCCCCACCGCCAGCTCCTAGCCAACCCAAGAAGCAGAGAACGAACATGATCAGAAGGCAAGTCTGGAAGCTTATGGCGGCGATTGCCGTCCTAACCGTCAGCCACGGCGCCCTTGCGGCGGACAAGCTCGTGGTCGGTGGCAAGAACTTCACCGAGCAGCTGCTCGTGGCCGAAATCACCGCCCAGTATCTGGCGGCCCAGGGCTACGATATCGATCGCAAGACCGGCATGGGCTCGGCGCTCTTGCGCGAGGCCCAGGAGAACGGCCAGATCGATCTGTACTGGGAATACACCGGAACGTCCTTGCAGGTGTACAATAAGATCGAAGAGGTCTTCCCGGCCGACGAGACCTACGCCAAGGTCAAGGAGCTCGACGCGGACAAGGGCATCGTCTGGCTCAATCCCTCGACCGCCAACAACACCTTCGCGATCGGCGTGCGCAACGACGACGACAACCCGCTGCACACCATCTCCGATCTGGCCGAGGCGATCTCGGCCGGCGAGACCGTGACCATGGCGGCCGGTGTCGAGTTCCTCAATCGCAAGGACGGCCTGCCGGGTCTGATGGACACGTATGGCTTCAAGTGGCCGCGCGCGCAGCTGAAGACCATGGAGATCGGCCTGACCTACAACGCGCTCAAGAACGGCGACGTTGATGCCGGCATGGTCTATTCGACCGACGGCCGGATCATGGCCTTCAACTTCCGCGTGCTCGAGGACGACAAGGGCTTCTTCCCGCCTTACGCCATGACCCCGGTCGTGCGTGCCGAGACGCTGGAAGCCCATCCGGAGCTGGAAGGTCTGCTCAACGGCCTCGCGGCGATCTTCAGCGATGAGGTCATGCAGGGCCTGAACGCGGCGGTCGATGTCGATCACGAGTCGATCGAAAAGGTTGCGAGCGAGTTCCTGAAGACCCAGGGTCTCGTCTGACCACCTTCTGCAAGGCTGGCTGTCGCGCGAGGCTGACCGTCCACGCACCCGATCGGTGCGTGGGCGGTCGCCCGCGTCCGGCGCACGCCGTTACCTCATGCCATTCCATCCGTTTGTGAAAGTGCACGTCGATGACTTTGAGCGACACCGACCTTCTGCGCAGCCAAGGCTATATCGGCGGCATCTGGCTCGATGCCGATACCGGCGAGACGTTCGAGGTGACCAACCCGGCCGATGGCGCGGTGATCACGACCGTGCCGATGATGGGCCGGGGCGAAACCGCGCGCGCCATCGCCGCCGCCAAGGAAGCCTGGCCCGCCTGGCGCGCACGCACCGGCAAGGACCGGGCCAACATCCTGCGCCGCTGGTTCGATCTGATGCTCGAGCATCAAGACGATCTGGCCAGGCTGATGTCGCAAGAGCAGGGCAAGCCGCTCGCGGAATCCCGCGGGGAGGTGCTGTATGCCGCCTCGTTCATCGAGTGGTTCGCCGAAGAGGCCAAGCGCGCCGATGGCGACGTCATCCCGGCGACCAAGCCGGGCACACGCATCCTGGTGCTCAAGCAGCCGGTCGGTGTCGTCGCGGCGATCACGCCGTGGAACTTCCCCTATGCCATGATCACGCGCAAGGCCGGCCCGGCACTCGCCGCCGGCTGCCCGATCGTGATCAAGCCGGCGGAAGAGACACCGCTGTCGGCCCTGGCGCTGGCGGTGTTGGCCGAACGCGCCGGCGTGCCCGCCGGTGTGCTCAACGTCGTCACCGGCCGTCCGGTCGAGATCGGCGGCGAGCTGACGCGCAACCCGGATGTCCGCAAGCTGTCGTTCACCGGCTCGACCGAGGTCGGCAAGCTGCTCATGCGCCAGTGCGCTGATACCATGAAGAAGCTGTCGCTCGAGCTCGGCGGCAACGCGCCGTTCATCGTGTTCGACGATGCCGATCTGGATGCCGCGGTCGAAGGCTGCATCGCCTCGAAATTCCGCAATACCGGCCAGACCTGCGTGTGCGCCAACCGGATCTATGTCCAAGACGCGGTCTATGACGCCTTCAGCGCCAAGCTGGCCGCGCGCGTGAGCGAGCTCAAGGTCGGTGCCTGGGATGAAGACGGCGTCGCCCAGGGACCACTGATCAACGGCGACGCTCTGGACAAGGTCGAAGCCCACATCGCCGACGTCGTCGCCAAGGGTGGCAAGGTGCTCACCGGCGGCCGCGCCCATCAACGCGGCGGCACGTTCTTCGAGCCGACCGTGCTGGTCGATGTCGCCGCCGATGCCCTGCCGGCCTGTGAGGAAACCTTCGGCCCGGTGGCGCCGCTGTTCCGCTTTAAGGGCGAAGCCGAGGTCATCGCCAAGGCGAATGACAGCGTCTATGGCTTGGCCGCCTATTTCTACGCCCGCGATCTCGGCCGGGTCTGGCGTGTCGCTGAAGCGCTCGAAGCCGGCATGGTCGGCGTCAACGAGGGCATCATTTCGACCGAGGTGGCGCCCTTTGGCGGCGTCAAGGAGTCCGGCCTGGGTCGCGAGGGCTCGAAATACGGTCTGGATGAGTATTTGGAGGCAAAATACTTCCTGCTTGGTGGCATCGGCGCCTGAGCGCGCTCAGCCGATCTCGGACTTCGCACTGAGATCGCCGCCACGCCACAGATACAACGCCACCATGGGTGTCCGCGCGGTGCGCATCGCGTGCGGCACCCATGGGGCGTGGTGGATCAGCGTGCCAGGTGCCAGCGTCGTCCAAGCGGCGTCGCCGCGCTGCCAGGCGGCATCGCCGCTTAGGGGCAGATACAGCTCTTCGGCGGCATGGCGGTGCTTCGGGTAGTCGGTATCGGGGCCAAGCATGAGAAAGCCGCAGGCGATCGCCTCGGACGGCAGCGGCCCGCGCTGGCCGACCAGCTCGCTCCAGCCATAACGGGTCAGGAAGTCCGCACCGAAATCGCCGGCACTGTACGTCTGGCCCCAAAACAGCGCACCGGCCACTTCGCTGAGCTGGCTGACCAACGGCGCTGTCGCCGGCACGCTCGCGCGCACCGCCAGAGGCAGATAGTCGGTCACCGGTAGGGTGCGCGGCTGCCACGGCCGCACCTGCCAACCCGGCGCAGGCCAGCTTTGCAGATAAGACGTCAAGATCGGATCGTCGAACTGGTGCAGGCAGTCCAGCACCGCCCGCTCGAGCGACGCCGCCACACTCTCCGGGCTTGGATCAGCGCTCATGCGTGGCCTCCTCTTTGCAACGGCGCGCCGTAACGCCCAAAAAAAATCTCCTTGCGCGACCAACGCGCCTAGTCGGTGCGTGACCGACATGGTGCCGGTGCGAACCGCCGTTGTGTGCGCACACCCGGCGCACGCCCGGCAATTGTCCCTGAACCGACACGGAAACGGCAACGCGCTGTCATCGCTCTGCCCTAGTCTCGCCATCACCTAATCTCGGGGGAGAGAGACGATGAGCTTGATCAACATGATTGCCCAGGCGATCACGCCGAGCCTGATTTCACAGGTCGGCAGCATGCTGGGCGCGAACAGTTCGGTTGTCCAGAAGGGCCTGAGCGCGGCCATTCCGGGCGTGCTGTCGGCAATCACGAGCACGACCAAGAGCTCGCTCGGTGCCGATGCCTTCGGCAAGCTGCTCGGCCAGATCCAGCCGGGCTTTCTCGACACGGCCACCAGCCAGCTCGGCCAGAACCCGCAGGCCGTGGCCAGTCAGGGCCAAAACATGCTGGGCACCTTGCTCGGCAGCGGCCAGATCGACTCGCTGGCGGGCAAGCTGACCGATTACGCCGGTCTGCCGAGCAACACCGGCGGCTCGCTGCTCGGTGTCGCCAGCTCGCTGGTCATGGGCACGCTCGGCAAGAAGGCAAAGGAGCAGAACCTGGACACCCAGGGCGCGCTCGGCCTGCTCGATCAGCACCGTGACGAGATCGCCCGTGCCATGCCGGCCGATTTTGCCCGCTCGCTCGAGGGCACCGGCCTGCTCGATGCCTTCAGCGACAAGATGGGCCTGATCGGCTCGAGCGCGGACCAGACCTTCCAGGCCTTCACCGGCGCTGCCGGCGACGCTGCGTCGGCCACCGCCGAGACCGCCGGCGATGCGGCCCAGGCCGTCGGTTCGGCGGCCGCGGCTGCCGGCACCACGGTGCGCGAGGCGGCGGCGGACACGGCCGAGCGCGTCGAGACGGCTGCCAAGAAGCGCCCGGGCTGGCTGATCCCGGCGCTGGCCGCGGCCGCGGTGATCGCTTTGCTGATCATCGCCTACAACATCTTCGCGCCCGGCGAGGAGCAGGTCGCCGAGCAGGTCGAAGAGGCCGAAGAAGCCGTCACCGAGGCGGTGGACAACGCCGGCGAGGTCGCCAGCGATGCAGCCGATCAGGCGGCCGAGGTGGCCGACGACGCGGCGCAAGCGGTCAGCGTTGACGGCGCGGTCCTCGCCGAGTCGTTCCGCAGCTCGTTTGCCGAGCTGTCCAAGTCGCTTGAGAGTGTCGACAGCGCTGCCGCTGCCGAAGACCTGCTGCCCAACCTGACCGAGGCCCGCGATCGGCTGAGCGAGCTCGAGAGCACCGTCGGCAACATGTCGGCCGAGACGCGCGCGACGCTGGCGCAGATCGTCGAGGACGAGATGCCGGCCCTGCGGGAGGCGGCCGATACGGCCCTGGCCAATGGCGAGGTGTCGAACGTGCTCAAGCCGGTCGTCGATGCCATCATCGAGCGCCTGAACGCGATCGGCAACGCGTAAGGCCCGATCCGCCCGATACCCGCGGCAGCGCACGGGCTGAACCCGGCCGGTGCGCTGCCGTTCGCCTCGCATGGCCGGGTCACCGGCGACCGGCCGATTGAAGCCGCCCCGCCCGGCGTGATAGCGTAACACATGGTTCATGCCGAACAGCGTGGGGGGTCGGTCATGGCACATCACAGCGTCACCGGCGCGCAAGGCGTCGCGCTGCATGTCGCCGAGCACGGCACCGACAGCGAGCGCGCCATCCTGTTCATCCATGGCTGGTCGCAGGCCGAACTGTGCTGGTCGGGGCAATACCGCTCCCCGGCCCTGACCGGCTATCGCCTGCTGGGTCTGGATCTGCGCGGCCACGGCATGTCGGCCAAGCCGCTGACCCAGGAGAGCTATGGCGGCGAGGCCTTTGCCGACGACATCCAGGCGGTTCTCGATCGTTTCAGGCTTGAGCGCCCGATCCTGGTCGGCTGGTCCTATGGCGGCTTCGTGATCGGTGACTATGTCCGAAAATACGGCACGGCGCGCCTGGGCGGCGTGCACTTCGTCGGCGCCGCGCTCACCCTGCGCCCGATCGACGGTGCGACCATGATCTGGCCGACCTTTGTGGAGCATGCAGCGAAAACGGCCTCGGAAGATCTCGGCGTGGTCATCGCCCATATGCGGCCGTTCATCCGCAAATGCACCGTCGCCGCGATGCCAGCCGAGACGTTCGAAACCGTGCTCGCCTACAACATGGTGACGCCGCCGGCGGTGCGTGGCTTTCTCATCAACCGCGATCTCGATTTCACGGCCGAGCTCAAGGCGCTCGATCGGCCGACGCTGATCACCCACGGCAACGAGGACACGGTGGTGCTGCCGTCCATGGCGCGCTTTGCCCTCGATCACTGCCCGAGCGCCGTGGCCTCGTGGTACGAGCAGGTCGGCCACGCACCGTTCATGGAGGCGCCGGAGCGGTTCAATGCCGAGCTGGCGGCCTTTGCCGCCGAAGTCTGGTCAGCGAGCTGATGCACCCCGCCAAGTGCAAGTCCCTTGATCTTCGCTGCCGGCGTTAGAGCTTTCTGATAAGAGCCGCAGCAAGGAAAGGACAAAGCATGGCCGAGGCTTTGCACACGCTGATCGTCTACGGATCGGTACGCCAGGACCGCCAGGGCATCGGCCTGGCGCGCTTTCTCGGCCGGCACATCGACGCACGCGGCGGCACAAGCGAGCTGGCCGATCCGCTCGAGCTGCAGCTGCCGCTGCTGGACCGCATGTACAAGGAATACGCCGCCGGCGAGGCGCCGGAAGCGATGCAGCGCATGGCCTCGATGATCGCGCGCGCCGATGCCGTGCTGATCGTTTCGGCCGAGTACAATCACGGCATCCCGCCGGCACTGAAGAACCTGCTCGATCACTTCCTGGAAGAGTGGCTGTGGCGTCCCGCCGGCATCGCCTGTTACTCGGCCGGCCGCTTCGGCGGCGTGCGCGCGGCGATGCAACTGCGCATGACCCTGGGCGAGCTCGGCATGCCGACGATCTCATCGCTGCTGCCGGTGCCGGAGATCGGCAAGACCGTGGCGCTCGACGGTACGGTGCAACAGGACTGGCTCCCGAGCGCGACCGATCGCTTCCTCGATGAGCTGTTCTGGTGGGCCGAGGCGGCGCGCACGCAAAAACGGGCGCAAGGTGTGCCGTTTTGAGCATGCCGGTGCGGTGACGCGCGCCCTACCAGTGCGGCAGGCCATGTCGCCTGGCGTGCACAAGCCACAAGAGATGGTTGAGACGGTTAGCCGCGTGCTGGCGCAACATGGCCGGGCGGCTCAGCCCATAGGCACGCCGAAACGCGCTCGATGTCCATAAATCGTACAGCTCCTCGAAACGGCGCGGCTGGAAGCGCTGGTCAACAAAGCGCTCCAAGCGCTCGAGATAGAACCGGCCGATGCGATCCGGTGCCAGCTTGTCGCGCCAGACGGCCTGCGCGCCGGCACCGAGATCCTCCGCCCTCGCCCCTTCTGCCTCGAGGATCGCCGGCAGCCGTGTGATCTCGGCCTGGGCAACCCGCACGGCGATGCTGTCCCAGGGTAGCCCCTCGGGTGCCACCCAGTGATCGCTGATAATCACCGGTGCCGTGCCGAGCTGCATGGACTCGTAGATCCGGTGGCTGGACGGCGAGCGGCCGCGCGGACAGAGCGAAAAGCGCGCGCCGGCGATGCCTTGCATGAAGTGCGCTTTCTCAAGTTCGGCATGCGCGCCCCAGCGGGTCGCGGTGGCTTCGATCGAGCCGCGCGGATCGGCGTGCCACAGGTCGTAGAGGCGGCGGCGCACAGCATGCGTGCGCAGCAGACCGCGAAAATACCAAAGCGTGTCGGGTGCTCGCGCCGGTGGCGCCAGCTCGCTGATGGCTGTGCGCAGATAGGGAAAGGCGGCGTGCTCGAGAAAAGGCTGCTGCTTCGTGCTCAGCCCGTCATAGAAGCCGGGAAACAGCACGATCGGCAGATCGAGGCATTTCAGCGTGATGCACTTGCTGGCATGCGCGCGGATGAGCGGCCGTTGCGCCATGTCATCGATGGCGTGCGGCTGCCAGCGCGTGTCGGTCTCCTGGAACACGACGAGATCGGCCCGCTCGGCCGTCTCCGCCAGGCGAAAGCGCGGTGATGCTGCCACGGCCTCGGTGACGATTCTGCGAAAATGGCCATGGCTCAGCACCGGGTGTGGTGCGGCGGGCAATTCGTCATCGCGCGGCAGGTAAAGCAGCATGTCGAGCTGAGTGCCCTGCCTTCTGCGGCCGCGCAAGCGTCGAGCGCCGGCTCGCCTGACCGGGTGTCATGGCGCTTGACGCACCCCGCACCTTCACGCTCAAGCTCCGGCGTCGCCGCAGCGATGAGCTCGTGGCCAACCCCGTGGCACAGGAAAGGTCGATCGTGCAGCGCGCCAAGGCACTTCGCTCCATCGGCCTGGTGCTGGTCATCCGTGCGGCCGGGCTGGTCGTCAGCGCGCTGTCGCTCATCGTCGTCGCGCGCACGCTCGGCACCGAAGCCTACGGCGCCTATGGCTTCGTCATGGCCGCCGCCGGGCTGATCTGCGTGCTCGGCGAAGCCGGCATGCCGCAATTGCTGTTGCGCGAACTGGCCAATGCCCGCGCGCACGCCGACTGGTCGCGTGCCAAGGGCATCATCCGCTGGGCACCGCTGCGGCTCATCTTCTTGGCCTGTCTGGCCGGCACGCTGGTCCTGCTCGTGGTCAGCGCGCTGCCGGCCGGCGCCCTGCCGGTCAGCGGCAGCCTGTTGACCCTGCTGCCCGTACTGGTCATCGGCATGGGCCTGGCACGCCTGGGCCAGTCCAGCCTGACCGGCATCGGCCAGGCGCGACTGGCAGTCACCATCGGCTTCTTCGTCCGTCCCTTCGTTTTTCTCTGCCTGTTCGCAGCCGTCGCCCGGCTCGCCGGCAGCGTCACTGCCTGGGACAGCCTGGCTTTGCAGGCGGCTACCAGCCTGATCGCGGTATTGCTCGCGGCCAGCCTGTTCTGGCGCAACCTGCCGACGCCCGTGCGCCAGGCCAGAGCCTCGTTCGAGGGCCGATCGACCTGGTGGCGCCGCGCCTTCTATCTGGCACTCAGCGCCAGCGCCTTCATGGTCATCGGCCAGGCCGACATCGTCATGCTCGGTCTCTATCGCCCGCTCGACGAGGTCGGCCTGTACAAGGTCGCCGCACAGGGCGCTCTGCTGATCGGCAGCGCTGCCAGTGCCGTGGTGCCGCTGCGGGTCGGCTCGATGATCGATGCCATCGCCAAGTGCTCGCCCGCGGCGGTCCGCCGACAGATCCGCTCGTTTCGTCTGATCGCACTCGCCCTCGTGCTGCCGCCCTACGCCATCTTGCTGGTCGCGGGCACCTGGCTCGTGCCACTTGCCTTCGGCGCGAATTTCGCTGATAGCCTTTGGCCGATGCTGATCCTCGGCGTGCCGGCGATCGGCGAGGCCATGGCCGGACCGCTGCGGCATTATCATTCGCTGGCGGGCGGCGAGAAACGGATTGCTGCTTACTATGGCGGAGCCGCGCTGCTCAATATCGCGCTCAATCTTGTGCTCATTCCGCTAGCCGGCATGTACGGAGCCGCGCTGGCAACCCTGGTCAGCCTGACGGGCGTTCACGCGATGGTCTTGCTCAACTGTCGATTGCCAGCGCCGGGCACATCCGCATGAGGCGGCGGTAGTGCGCGTCTTGCTGGTCGATCGGCCCTATGCGACGTCGATCTGGATCCTGATGAGCGCGATCGCCGACGAGATCACGCGCCAGGGCGGTGTCGTCGCCAGTTGTGCCCTCGACAACGGCTGCAGCTGGGGTGGAGACTCGCCGATGCCGGGCGAGGTCTACCGCGTTCAGGCTTTCCATGCGGTATCGAATCCGATCCTGCATGGCATCAACCTGGTCGCGTTCGCGCGGCCGTTCGCTGGCGTGCTGCGCCGCTTCCAGCCTGATATCGTCCAGACCAGCTCGTACCTGCCGGGCTGTATGGCCGCCCTGTGCACGCGGGCAACCAGCAAGGCGCGCGTGGTCATTACCCGCCATGGCCGTCTCGGCGCGCTGCATCCGGCCGCCCGGGCAGCAACCCGGTTGCAGCTTGCGCTCAGCCATCTGCGCATCGGCGTGTCCAAAACCGTGTGCGAAGGCGATGCGCGCATGCGCGTGATCTATAATGGCGTCGATCTGCAGGCCCTGGCAGGGGCCCGCGCCAGCCAGCGTCCGTTCGCATCACCTTACATCGCCTGCACCGGCCGTCTATTCAACGTCAAAGGCCAGGCGCGCCTGTTGGCCGCTTTTGCACAGCTCCGTGCGACCCACCCACACATGCACCTGGTCTTGATCGGCGACGGACCCGAGCGGGCAAACCTGCTCCGGCAGGCCGACCGAGCGGGGCTGCAGGACCGCTTTCACATCACCGGCTGGCTGGAGCATGCCCAGGCCCTTCGCTGGATGGCACATGCCGCCCTCAATGTTGTACCGAGCACGAGCGTGCAGGAGGGCTTCGGCCTGGTGCTGTTCGAAGCCATTGGCCTGGCTCGCCCGGTGGTCGCCAGCCGCATCCCGCTGTTTGAGGAACTGCTGAACGGGCGGGATTTCGATGTCCATCTGGTCGATGCCTTCGATGTCGATGCGCTGGCTGCCGCCTGCGACCGATGCCTGCACGACCATGGCCGTGCGCCAGCCAACCCGGATCTGAGTGCATTCAGCCTTGAGCGCATGGCGAAGGACTACGTCGCTGCCTACCAAGAGCTGCTCGCGAGTTGACCGTGGCCAGGCGCTTTCCCGACACGTTCCTGTGTGCAGCGCCGAAATGCGCCACCACGTCGCTGGCGCGCGCACTGGGCGAACACCCGCAGATCTTTCTGCCGGACGTCAAGGAGCCGAATTACTTCAACAAGGGCTACAGCCTGGCGCGCGTGCCCGATCTCGATGCCTATCTGGCGCTTTATGAGCTGGCGCTGCCATCGCAGCGGCTGCTCGATGCCTCCATCCTCTATCTGCATTGGCGCACGGCCGTACCGGCGATCTTGCGCGACGTGCCGGATGCGCGGTTCATCTGCGTGTTCCGGCCGCCGCTCGATGTGTTCCTCGCCTGGCACAACCAGCTCTTACGCATCGGCGTAGAGCACGAATACGACCCGGAGCGGGCCTGGGACCTGTGCGCCGAACGTCAGCGGGGCAGGTTTATCCGCTGTCGCAAGGAAAGCGCCTGGCTCACCGCTTACGACCAGCTCTGTCTATTCGGCGATCAGATGCAGCGTCTATTGGCTATCGTGCCGGCAAGCCATGTGCTCGTGCTGGCGTACGACGATGTCATCAAGACCTGGCAAACGACCCGAGAGCGCTTGCTGGCCTTCCTGGAGTTGCCGGATGCGCCGTTGTCTCTGCCCCGACTGAACAGTGGCCGCACGCCCAAATCCATCCTGATCGATCGCCTGCGGCAACCGATCTTCTTCTACACCGGACGGGTGAAAAAGTGGCTGCGCATCCAGCGCGACTTCGGTCTGCAAACGAAGTTCTACCACCTGATTACCAGCCCAAGGCGTGCGTATGTGCCGAGCGATGCGTTCATGCGCCGGTTCGAAGCCCATGTCGCCGATGACCTCGACCGGCTTGCCGCGCTTACCGGGCTGCGCTTGCCGGTGACAAGCATGGATCGCGACCGGCAGCCGGACTAGGCGCCCGTTGCCGGTGGGCGCACGAGGCTTTAAGGGTTGACGGGCCCGGGGCATGTGCACGGTGCGCGGGAGACGCTGCCATCGATTCGACCATCCTGTCCGTCGCCATACCGCTGGCCTTGCTGGCCGGCCTCGGCATGGTCTTGGTGTTTGCGCGCTCGCCCGAATACGGCCTTTACGCGTTGTTCTTCTCGAGCGCGATCCTGGTGGCGCCCAACCTTCCGGTTGTTGGCAGCAAACTGGCCCTGCCGGAATTCGTCGCGCTGTGCGCCTGGATCGGCTTCCTGCTCAGTCGCCAGCCGGTTCAACTTGAGCGCGCCAGCGGCGCTGTCCTCGCCGGCGTACCGTTCTTGGCCTGGTACGTGCTCGCCTTCATCGTCAATGCCGGCCGCGCCAATGAGCAGGGCGCGTTCCTCAGCAGCCTGATCGAAACGCTCAACCTGCTCTACAGCTTCTCGACCTTCCTGCTCGTCGCGCTGATCGTCGATCGCACGAGCACAGCCTGGCGCTGCGTGCTGGCCTGGCTGGCCGGCGCTGTCGTGGTCTGCGTGGTCGGCCTGATCACGCTCGCCGGCCATGGCCCGGACTGGGCCCTGGATGACAACACACAGCGGCTGTCATCGACCTTGCGGCGCGAGAACCAGGTGCCGTCATTCCTGATACCCGTGTTGCCGGCCGCTCTGCTCTTCGCGGCTTCGCGGCTGGTCGCGCCGCCGCTGCGCCTCGGCCTCTACGCGCTTGCCTTTGCGATCATCGCGGTCTCCTACGGCACCGGCAGTCGCACGGCGCTCGTCATGCTCGTGCTCGTGCTTATGGGCGTCGTCTGGGTCGTCTTGCGGGAAACTGGGCGGGGGGCGATCATGCCTGTGCGCCTGTTCGCCCTGTTCGCCATGCTGACCACAGCTCTGGTCGGCGCCACGCTCTATATCCAGGCGCAGAGCACGCAGTACGCCAGCCGCTTCGAGGCGCCGGGTTGGCAACGGGCGACGCTGGTGCTGTCCGCCTGGCTCGAAGGTGACGAGTTCGTCGATGGCGGCCGTGTCAATCAGATCCGAGACGCGTTGACGCTCATGCCCGACGAGCCGGTGTTCGGCGTCGGCCCGGCTTTGTTCAAGCCGATGCTGGGCGGCCATGAGGTGCACAATTCCTATGTCGGCGCGGCGGTCGAGGCCGGCATTCCGGCCGCCGTGTTTCTGATCTTCTGGTTTGCCTATCTCATGGTGCACTGCTGGGCCGGGGCCGGTTCAAGCCCACATGCGCCGACGCGCCTGCTGGCGTGCAGCCTGCTCATCGGCCTGGCGGCGCTGTTATGCTATGGCTTACCGCAGTACGGCTTGCGCCAGCGCAATATCTGGCTCGTCTGCGGGCTGATGGCCTGCCTGCCGCAGCTTGCCGCCGCGATGTCGGCGCAGACCAGGCGGGTACCGGCCGCGCCGGCCTATGCGATGACCGGCGCCTATGCCGCTCGCCAGTGAGCCTTGAGCCCGGTGCGCATGCGCAGATCATCGGTCGACGACACCATTCGCCCGGATGTGCTGTTCGTCGGTCCTATGCGCAGCGGCACGAGCTGGCTGCACCAGTATCTCACGGCGCGCGGTGACGTTTGCCTGCCGTTGAAGGTCAAAGAGACGTTCTTCTTCGACCGGCACTTTGATCGTGACGCCGGCTGGTACGCCCGGCATTTCCGACACTACCGTCCCGATCATCATCTCCATATTGCCGAGGTGGCGCCGAGCCTGTTTCCGGATGCGCAGGCCACGGCACACGTGGCCAGCTTCGTCGGCGAGCGGATCGCAATCGTGTTCACCTTGCGCGACCCGATCGAACGCGCCTGGTCGCACTACTGCCACTACCGCAAGATGGGCTTTATCGGACCGGGCCTGGCCGAAGCGCTCAAACGCCACCCGGAGATCATTGCGGCGAGCCGCTATCGCTTGTGCCTGGAGCGCTGGCACCGCCTCATACCGCACGCGCACTTCGTCACCCTGCATCTCGACATGCTGTGCGCCTCCCCGGAACACTATGTCCGCAGCGTGTGCCAAGCCCTGGATTTACCCGAGCGTTCGCCGGGTGATTTGGCCGGCCAGCGGATCAACGCCGCCAGCGCTCCGACGACGCGCTGGATCGCCGGCTCCGGCGCCTGGCTGTCACTCAGGCTGCGCGCTGCCGGCTTCTACACGCTGGTCAATGTCGCGAAACGCGCCGGTCTCAAACGGGTGTTCTTCGGTGCCGCGGACGCGGACACGCCGCAGCCGTGCCCGTCAGAGCTGGCCGTTCTCGAGGATCAGTTGAGTGAAGAAGCCGAACACTATGGCCGCACCCGGGCAGGCGTTGCGCGGTCGAACCTCACCTCGGACAACGCGCCGAGGGGGCGGCAGGGGTGAGCGGCGCCGCCGGCAGCCCCCTCGGTATCATCGGCAGATTCGCTCTGCCGAAAAAAGCGGCAGACACGTCAAGACAACATGCTGGAATATGCCGATCTCGTGAATTACGTCGGGATTAGTCCTTGACGGAATGGAACTTCTTCGCTCGATACGGTGTGATCTCGCGGATAGATTTTTCAGAAAAGAACTAAAAGGATACTTGGTGCAGCGTCGTCGATTCGCGTTGATTGGCAATCAGGCCGACACCTTGATAAGGTTTCGCGGCCCGTTGATCGCCGAACTTATCCGGCATGACTTTGAAGTCTTCACCCTCATTCCTCGCATTCAGGCAAGTGATGCCGAGGCCATTCGTGCGCTCGGCGCGACGCCGCTCAGCATCAGTCTTGATCGTGCCGGCTTTCAACCCATACGCGATGTTGTCGATATCTGGCGGCTGCGCGCGCAACTGCGCGAGCTGCAGCCCGATATTGTGCTCAGCTATTTCATCAAGCCGGTTATCTACGGCACGATTGCGGCAAAGCTGGCCGGCGTGCCGAAGCGCTACTGTCTGGTGGCAGGCGCCGGCTACGTTTTCACCAAAGAATTGGCACCCTCCCCCGGGCGCGCCCTGCTGCGCTCGCTGGTGTCACGCATGTACGCCGCCGCCTTCCACCGTGCCGACGGCATCTTCGTGATGAACGAGGACGACCGGGCGCTGTTCGTCGAAGCCGGCATGGCGACCCAGAACCGCATCCGCCGCCTGCCGGGCAGCGGCGTCGATCTGGACTACTATGCCCAGGCGCAGCCGGTCGCCGATCCGGTCACGTTCGTCCTCGCCGCCAGACTGATCCCGGCCAAGGGCATCACCTATTTCTGCGAGGCCGCCAGGCAGGTCAAAGAGCGCTATCCGAGCGCCCGCTTCATCGTGATCGGCGCGCCCGATCCTTTGGTGCCGAGCATCTCTGCTGCGAGCATGCAGCGCTGGGTCGATGAGGCTGTCATCGAATGGCCCGGCTATGTCGAGGATGTCCGGCCGTGGCTGGCACAGGCCAGCGTCTTCGTCTTGCCGAGCTATTATCGCGAGGGCCTGCCGCGCAGCATTCTCGAGGCCATGGCCATGGGCCGCGCGATCATCACGACGGATTCACCCGGCTGCCGCGAGACCGTCGTCGATGGCAGCAATGGTGTCCTGGTGCCGCGCCATGACGTCAGCAGCCTGGCGGCTGCCATGTCGTCGTTCGTCCTCAATCCGCAGCGCATCAGCGACATGGGCCAACGTTCGCGCCAGCTCGCCGAAGACCGCTACGACGTCCACGCGATCAACCAGCTCTTTCTCGAAGGCATGGGCATCGAGCCGGTGGTCGCACCGCTCACAGCCGCCGCTGCCTTCGGCTGACAGCGGCGCAGGCGGGCTTGGCTCAGGCCTTGCTGGTGGCCACCTCGTAGCCCAGCCAGTCGCTTGGCGGCGGGTTGACGCGGTAGGCTTCGACCCGCTGCATATAGACATCGTAGAGCTTGCTGATGCCGAAGCTCAAGGCGCGTTTCTGGCACTGGCGCGCGCGGCGCTGACACAAATCCCAGGCCCGATCGCGATAGGCCGCAAGCATCTGCTCATGCAGATCATGAAGCTCGTGGAAAGTTTCGCTGCGCGCGACCGTCTCATCACCGAGCAAGGCGTAGAGCCCCAGGGGTTCGCTTTTGCCGACGAGCTGGACGCGATCAGCCTCGAGACAGGCGAGGCCTGGTGCGCGGGCGAAAACATCTTCACCGATGAGGATGTCGCAGCCATAGCCCTTGGTCTGCCCCTCAACGCGCGAGGCGACGTTCACCGGATCGCCGATCACCGAATAATTGAAGCGCTGGTCCGAACCGAGATTGCCGACAAAGCACATGCCGGTGTTCAGGCCGATACCGCAGCGGATCGTCGGCGGCGCCGGCGTGCCGCCGGCCTGGGACGCGGCGACGAGCTCGTCATTGACCTCATGCAGACGGGCACGCATGGCCAGGGCGGCCAAACAGGCATTGCGCGCGTGGTGCTCGTCCTCGAGCGGCGCATTCCAGAACGCCATGATGGCATCACCGATATACTTGTCGATCGTGCCGCCGCTTGCCTGGATGGCTTCGGTCATGGCGGTGAAATAGCGATTGAGCAGTTGGGTCAGACCTTCCGGATCGTTATTGAAGGTCTCGGAAATGCTTGTGAAGCCGCGGATGTCGGTGAACATGATGGTCATGTCGCGCTTTTCGCCGCCAAGCTTGAGGGCCTGCTGGCTGCGCGTCAGGCGATCGACCATTACCGGTGAGAGATAGCGGCTGAACGCATTGCGGATGCGCCGCCTTTGCGTCTCCTCCCGGATGTATTTCGCCATGGCCAGCCAGAACAGCAGCATGCCCAGCGCGAACGCGATATAGCCGCCGTCGACGAGCAGGTTGCGGCTGGTGAACGCCCACCAGGTGACCCCGGCGGCCGTCACGGCGACCAGCGCCAGCACCGGCGGGATGTAGCTTGCGCGCAGGAACGGCCCGGTCCACGCCAGCAGCAGGCCGAAGGCGAGCAGGAACAGCCGCTCGCCATTGATCAGCGCCACCGGGCGCTGCAAGTTGCCGCCGCTGACCATGGTCTCGAGCAACTGCTTTTGGATCTCGACGCCGGCGAAGTGATAGCCACCCGGGACGGTCTTGACATCGCCCAGGCCAGCCGCGGTGGCACCGACGAAGATCACCCGGCCGTTGATCGATTGCGGGTCGGCCTTGCCGCCCAAGATGTCATGCGCCGAGACGTAGCTGGCCGGATCGGGCTGGCCATAGCGCACCCAGATGCGCCCGTCCGGGCCGGTCGGGACCATCACGCCGCGCATGACAATGCCATCCAGGCCGTGCTCGCCGCCACGCACGACCAAGGTCCGCTCACCGGTCAGCGTGCGCAGGGCCTCGAGCGACAGGCTGGGCACGATTTCGCCGGCAACTTCGGCCACCAGTGGCACGCGCCGGACAATGCCGTCGATATCCGGCGTCATGGTCACCAGGCCAATGCCGCTGGCCGCTTGTGCCAGGTCCGGCTGCAGGCCGCTGGATGTGGCGAATTTGGCGATATAGCGATCCGGATCGGCACCGAGCATGGCGACGGTCACCGGCAGATCGGGCATCGGCGCGGCGATCTCGGCCTCGCCCAGGCCGGGCAATCCGAGCACGACCCGTTGATCGGCCATGGCCCGTGCCATGATCTCGTCGGTATCCGGCAGGCCGCGTAGGCGCTCGGCGACGTCCGGTGCGCGCTCGCGCATGCGCGCGGCCAGATTGGGCGGCGAGTAGCGATCTTCTTCCGCGAAAATGACGTCGAAGACGATGCTGACCGCGCCCATCTGCCCAAGCTGGTCGATCAGCAGGGCGAACAGATCGCGCGGCCAGGGCCATTGGCCCAGGGCATGCAGGCTGGCGTCGTCGATGGCGACAATGGTGATCGGCACGACTTCCTGCGGCGGCCGCGGCTGCATGAGCTGGAGCTGATCGAAAATCTTCAGGCGCAAGCCGGCAACGATCGGCGGATTCCACAGCTGGATCGCCACCAGACCGATAAGCATCAGCGAGCCAACCACGCTGGTCGGCCAATCAATCCGCTGGAGCAGCTTGCGCAACCGGCGCTCCTCTTACGTTGTCAACGCATGCGCCCGCTAGAAGTCGCTGACGGAATCGCCGATCTGCTGAAGAAGCGAACCGAGATCGAGGCTGCCGCCGGTCGCCGTCTGGGTGGTGAAGCCCGCGCCCGGATCGATTTCGGCCTGGGCAATGTTCAGATCCATCTCGGTCGCAAGGGAACCTTGTGCAGCGGCGAACACGCCTTCGCTGCAGGCCACGCCCGAACAGGTCGCCAGCCCGGCACCGATCACCACGGCCTCGACCGAGCCATCGGCCAGGGTTCTGTACTCGGTGTCGATACTGATGCCTTCACCCTCACTGACCGTGACCGAGGCCACGCTGCCGTCCGGGTTGAAGTAGGTCACCGTGACCGTGCCGGAGGTGACGAAAAAGGTCAGCTTGAACTGGTTCTCGCCGATCTGCTCAACGACGAAGCGGATGCGCGTGCCGCGGATTGCGAGCGTCGCCGACGGGGTATTGAGCTGGTAGGATTCGCTGGGCAGGCTGCCGGATTTGAAGTCAAACACGCCATTCAGCATGTTGACGACCATCGTGCCGGTGCCCTGGTTCGGATCATAGATGTACTGATCCAGGACGACGGTGGAATTGGCGCCGATGGTCAGCTCGGTGTCATCGAGGAAGACGATGCGCGTGGCTCCGCCATCGGTCGTGCTGATCACCTCATCGGCGTAGACCTGCCCATCACGCTCCAGCTCGCGCGTGACCGGGCCGATCTGGCCGGAAACCGCCGGTACCACCAGCCGGGCGGCGCCGATCTCGACCGCATCGGGCGGGATATTGGCGATCGCACTCGAGGCCAGGCAGCTGACGAGCAGGCCAAGCGCCGGCGCACTGCGGCGAAGCAGCTTGCGCAGGCGGCCATACATCGTATCAGTTCGCATAATACTTGCCGTATTTCGCATAATAGCTATCCAGGCCACCGTAACCATAGCGTGCCTGACGACGAACATCCACAATGGAAAGCACGAAGCCGGCCAAGGGCGCATCAACCTCTCTGAGCTGCTTGAGGGCATCCTCAACAACGTCGCGGCTGGTCGATTCCCAGCGCACCAGGAACAGGACGGCATCGACCACGGACGAGATCAGGCGGCTGTCTCGCACGCCGAGCACGGGCGGGCTGTCGACCACGACGATGTCGTAGCGCTGGCTGAGCGTATCGAGCAGCGTGCGCAGCCGCTCCGCCTTGAGCAGCGATGGCGGATTGGCCAGCGCGTGATGTTGCGATGCCACCGTGATCCCGGTCGCCGCGTCGTGCTGACCGCCGATGTAGAGCGGCTCGTCGCCGGCAAGGAAGCGCTGCAGCTCTTCGTCCGTCGCCACGCCGAAGCTTCGCGCCACGCTCGGATGGCGCAGGTCGAGATCGAGCAGAAAGGTGCGATGCCCGGCCGATGCGAGCGACGCGGCGAAGGCACCGGCAAAGCTCGATTTGCCCTCGTTCGGCACCGCTGAGGTCACCTGGATGATGCGCGGTGTGCGCCGCGTTTCCATCAGCTGAAGCTGGGTGAAGGTGACGCCGACCGCTTCGCTGAGCGCGGCACTGGGCTTGTTCGTCACATAGCGGTGCAGGCCCTTGTGGCGCTCGACCTCACCGCGTCCGAGGCGCGGCACCAGGCTCAGACAGGGCAGGCCGAACTCATTCTCCAGCTCCTTGCCGCTGCGCAAACGGCGATCGAGCTGGTCGCTGAGCACGGCAATGCCCACGGCGAACGCGCTCGACAAGGTCAGACCGAACAGGCCGAAGAACATCAGGCCGAAACTGCTCGGCTTGTCCGGTGCGGTCGCCCGTGAGACCACACGGGCATCCGGCCGCTGGATCAGTTCCTGTTCACGCGCTTCCTGAAACCGGTGCAAGAAGCTCTCGTAGAGCGAGCGCAGGCTTTCCGCGTTGCGCTCGAGCTCGCGCAGGCGCAGGCCGGCATTGCGATCACCAATGGTCTCGCCCTTGGCTGAACCGGCAGCCGCCTCGAGCGATGCCAGGCGCGATTGCAACAAGCCGATCTCGTTGTCGAGATTGGCGATGATGCGCCGGACCTCTTCCTGCATCTTGGCATCGAGCGTCTGCTTCTCGGCGACGACGGTCTGCAAGGTCGGATGCCGCTCACCGTAGATCGCGCGCAGCTCGGTCTCACGCTGGGTCAGCTGGTAGTCCTGCCGCCAGAGCTCGAGGAACACCGGCGAGCTGATCACCTCCGGCAGCATCGACACATCGGCGCCCGAGGTGAACATGGTGCGCAGCTTGGCCAGACGCTCCTCTTTGTCGCGCAGCTCGAAGTCGGCCTCGATGATGTCCCGGGTCAGGTCCGAAAGCGCCAGATCGGTCAGGCTGGTGGCACCGACGTCGATCAGATCGTTGTCCTGGCGAAACTGCTCGACGGCCGCTTCGGCGGCCTCGAGCTCCTGACTAAGGCTGGTCACGCGAAGTTCCAGCCAGCGGCGCGCCTCGACCATGCCCTGGCGCTTTTGCTCGAGCGACTGGCGCACGAACTCATCAACGATGGCATTGGCAACGCGCGCGGCCCGGTTCGGATTGGCATCGGTGTAGGCAACATCGAGGATCGCCGAGCGTCCCTCGCGTGACACGCGCAGGCCGCGTTCGATCCGCGCCGCGGTTTGCTCGATGTCGGCCACCGCCGTCGCCGTGACCGGCGCGTCCTCGGCCAAAGCCGCACGGGCCTCGCCGAACACCCGCTCCTCCGCCAGCCCGAGCGTCAACAGCCAGGGATCGGGCAGCCAGCGGACATAGGGTTGCCACGTTTCCGGCAGGGTCAGATTGACATGCGACAGGTGCACAGCCGGATTGAGCTCGACAACCGACGCTTCGGCCTCCGGGCCGCGTAGCTGGGCCGCCACGCGGATCCTATGCTCTTTCGAGGTGATCAGGCTGGCCTGCGTCTCGATGAATGCCCGATCCGCCGGCGCCTCCTCGATCAGGCTCTGGCCGGCATCGATGCGGGCCTGCTGCGGTTCGATGACCAGGGCGGCCCGCGCCGTGTAGGTCGGCTTGATCTGGGCACCGACCAGCATGGCCAGGCCTGTGCCGATGATCATCAAGGTCACGATCAGGCCACGTCGCCGCTTGACGACCGAGAGCAGGCGCTCGACCTCCGAGCGCGCCGGACGTGCCACCGGCAGCGGATAGTAAGCCTCCGATCCAGGCGGCTGATCGAAGCGTCGCGGTGGCTTTTGCTGATCCATACCCTGGCTGACCGTGCCTCACCCGCAAGGCGCACCGTGCGCCCTCGCCCCTCTTGGCCTGTCGTGGCAGATTGCCGGCTACATCAACGCAAATGCTAATGGCTTCTCACATCGCTCGCGAGAACATTCGGTGACCATGCCATATCATCAAGTGCGCCTCGTCGCCAAAGCCCACAGGTCATGATGGCCAGAACGCTGTTTTTGCTCCCTGTCCTGGGTCTGATCGCGCTGCTGGTCGTCGCGGCGGGCCGCCTGCCGGCAGATGTCTGCCTGTTGCAGGGGCAATCATCCCTGGCGGTCCTCACCGAGGGACAATTGCCATCGCCACAGGGGCTGCAGCGGGCGTTCTCGACACGTCAGTGTGCGGCGCGCTATGGCCGACCGGCGCGGGCCCAGGCCGAGCGCGGCCTGGTCCATCTGGCCCTGATCGATCAGGCCGGTCTGGGCAGCGTTGCTGCCGAGGCGCATGCCAATCTGGGTGCCAGTGCCTTGCGCACGGCCCTGGCGCGGGCACCGCTGGACCCGCTGGCCTGGACCGCGCTCGCCTATATGGAAGCCGTGCTCGGCCATGACGATGCCGCGCGTGCGGCGCTGGCGGCCGCCGATCAGGTCGCACCCTATCTGCCCGATATACAAGACCTGCGCGAGCGCACGGAAACGCTGCTCAACGAGGCTGCGCTGTCGCCGGCGATTTGAGGCAGGCGCCGCACGCCATGCCGAGCAGCACGGCGAAGAAGAGCGACACGGCCGGGATCTGCAGGCTGAAATCGACCAAGGAGTGCACGGCGACGACCACACCCGCGGCGACGACGCCGCGTGCCACGAACCGTGCGTCCCCATCGCACCTACTGAATGCGCGCAGCAGCCAGAGCAGGACGAGCGCAACGGCCAGGACCAGCAGGGCGGCAGCCGGCAGGCCCAGCTCAAGCGCCAATTCGAGATAGACGTTGTGCGCGTGGAAATACTTGGCCTCGAAACCCTCCGGCCGGTAGGCGAGAAACTGTTCCGCATAGGTGCCGAGACCGTGACCGAGCCACGGCCGATCACCGATCGCCTCGAGCGTCACCAGCCAGGCTTGCCAGCGTCCCTCGTCATCGGCCACGGTCTGGCCGACCGGATCCTGCAGCAGCACGCTCATGCGCTGGATCAGTCTGACGCCGAACAACCAGGTCGCCAGCGCCAGGCTGCTTGCCGTGACCACGACGGCAAGGCCGATGCGACGCCAGCTCGTGGCGCCCTCGCCCAGGGCAAACAGGGTGATCAGGCCGCATGCCAGAGCCAGGAACCCACCCTTCGAGGCGGTCAGCAGACTGGCGACGGCGAGCACGGCGGCCATGATCAAGAGCCCACGCCGTCGTTCGATATGATCGAGTAGGCGGCGCAACCAACCATCGCGACGCGGTTCCGCGGTTCGGGCCAGGCTGGCGAGCCAAGCGAGGGCCATCATCAACGATATGTTGAACAGGGTGGCGGCATGGTTGCGATTGGCGAGCGTGCCGGTGACCACCGCGCCTTGGGTCTGGTAATAGCCGAATACGGTCAACTCGCGCGCGAACAGGCGCCAGATGCCGTAAAGGGCAACAACTGTGACCGCGAGCAGCATGAGATGCACGAGGCGTTCGCGCGCGCTCAGGCTGACACCGCAGGCCATGCCCAGCGCAAAGCTCAGCCCGTAAAGGCTCAGGCGTATGGCCCCGTCCAGCGTATCGGCGGGCGCCGCGCTTAGGCGCGATTGCGCGTCCACCAGCGGCAGCGCGCTAAACACCGGATGGGCATAAGGCGCGTCGACCGGCAGCCAGGCTTGCACAAGCGCGTAAGCGATGCAGGCCGCGTACAGCCACGCGCTCAGCACCAGCGCCGGCGGCATGCGCCGCGCGCGCGGCGGCAGACAGCCGGTGAACACGGCCGCGACGCCGGGCACGATCAAAAGCGCTGCGAGCAGATCCCACGACCACGGCCGGTTCGAGCCCAGCGGCACCAGTGACCAAGCGAGGATGATTGCCAGCACGGCAACCAGCCAGCCAGGCACATGGGGCTCAGTCGGCCGATGCACGAGGTCGTTTTCCTTTGTTCACCCATTGGTGCTTGCTTATCGGCCTGCCGAGGCGCTGCACAAGTCCCGAGTGTCTTGCCGCGAAGACCAAAAGCGCTGGCAATTGGCATGTCGCGGCTGCTCACCCGACGCCCCATGCCGCCAGCGCCATCGGCTGGCACACGCCAAGACGCTCGTGTTCCGGCGACGCGGGTGCTATCAATTCGCGGTAAAAGCGATTCGCTGCATACGCACCTACGGGAACGCGGTCGACAAATCCCTTGCTGCCGAGGCCGCTCAGCGCGTTTGCTGGCAGCAAGCGCCAGCCAGCCAGGAAAAGCGGCGCGCGGCGTGGGGCTGGCGGTCTTGTGCGCGAACCGATTGGCGATCCCGGCAGGGCGCACGCACGCCAGCCGATCTTCGGAGCAAGCGGGCTGGACAAGCCGTCATGACACGCGTTCCGTACCGGAACCATCTGGTGTTCCTGATCGATCTGGGCCTCACCCTGGCGGCCCTGCCGCTCGCGATCATTCTCCGCGGGGACGCGCACGACATGCTTGGCGATCCGGCGAAGACCGCGTCGATCATGGTGACACTCGCCGTTCTGTCGGCCCTTTGCCAAGTCCTGCTGGGTACTTTCCGACATGCTTGGGGCTACATCGCCGTCCGCGACATCATCTGCCTGATCCATTACGCGATCCTCGTCGCCCTGTGCGTCACCTTCGCCGGATTCCTACTGTTTCGCCTCGATGGCCTGGCGCGCTCGATCCCGGTGCTGCTGGCAGCGCTGACCTTCTTCGGCATGCTTGCCACGCGTTTGACCTATCGCTGGTCTAAGCGCCGGGTTCTGCGCAGGCCGGCGGCCCAGCCGGACAGCGCCCTGCTCATCGGCGGCGGCGACGGGGCCGCGCTTGTGGGCGAACTGCTGTGGCACGCGCATGCACCGAACATCGAGGTGCTCGGCATCCTGGATGACGACATGGACGTCACGCGAACCATCGCCGGCTATCGCGTGCTCGGCCGGCCCGAGGCGTTGGCGAGCACGCTGGCGCGCTTTGCCGTGCAGGACATGGTCGTGCGCCGGGTGATTTTGACCAAGCCGCAAGACGCTTACCCGGCGGATCTCCTGCACACGGTAAAGGCTGTCTGCGCGCAGCACGGTATCATCGTCAACGATCTGCCCGATCTGGTCCGATTGCGCGAACGCGCGCCAGACGGCACACAGCTCAGCGAGGACGGCGACACGTTCTCTTACGTCCGTTTCAAGCGCATGATTGACGCGCTCGTCGCCTTCTTGCTGATCACACTCACAGCACCACTCATGCTGCTCACCTGCGCCGGTGTGTATGCCTTCGTTGGCCGGCCGATCTTTTTCGTTCAACGCCGCCAGGGACTTGGGCAAAAGCCTTTCAAACTGCGCAAGTTCCGTTCCATGCGCGATCCGATCGCAGCCGACGGCAGCGATCTGAGCGATGCCGAGCGCACGCCCTATGTCGGCCGGCTGTTGCGCCGCAGCCGCATCGATGAGCTGCCGCAGCTTTGGAACATCCTGATCGGCGACATGTCGCTGATCGGCCCTCGCCCGCTTCTGGAACGCGATACCAACGGCCATGCAGAACTGTCGCGCCTGCGCAGCGAAGTGCGTCCAGGCATGACTGGATGGGCGCAAGTCAATGGTGGTCAACAATTGCAGATCGCCGATAAATTCGCCCTCGATCTGTACTACATCCGCCATGCGTCACTGGCGCTGGATCTGCGCATACTTTATCTGACTGTCAAAATGATCCTGTTCGGTGAACGGATCAACGCATCAGCCATACGCCAGGCACAGGATGTGCTCGCCTCATCTTAGTCCACCACAACTGAGCCGGCCGCAGCGGCCACGCAGTGCCGGCGCGGTTTTGGAACCTGCGGCGCCGGCCGGCGTTGTCGCGGTGACAGGTTTAAAGTCCACCGCGAGAGGAGTAGCCATGTTCGCTACCAACCGTTTTGCTCTGCTCTTGGGCACCAGTCTCGTCGCCCTGCCGCTGGCTATCAATGCGCCGCTGGCGGCTGAGGGCAGCCAGACGGACGGCAGCCAGGCCGCCGAGGGCGCGATGTTGGAAGAAGCCGCACAGAACACGGGGTATGGTGCCGAGGAAGCTTGGTACGACTTCAGAAGCTTCACCTACGAGCAAAGTGAGCGTGCCCAGCAAGCCGGCGAGACCATGCTCGAGAACATCGATCGACAGCTCGCCGCCATCAATGAGCGCGCCGAAAACCAGTCCGATGACTTCAACGAGGCCTGGGAATTGCGTCGCGAAGAGTTGCAGCAATGGCGTGAAACCATCGCCAACCAGCTCGAAGCCCTCGGCGATGCCACCGCTGACGGCTACAATGACGCCAAGGACGCCATCGGCAGCGCTTACGAGTCTGCCGTTTCCGCGCTGAATGAAACCTGGCAAGACATGACCAGCTAATTCTGCCGGCAAGCGTGTCAGGTGACGGGTCGTCGGACGCTGCCCACGTGGCCGCGCCGGCGGCCCCCTTTGTTTGACCTTGCGTGCACCTGCCCATGACGGAAGCGACTGCCCAGCCGCCTCGATCGGTTGTTCTGGTGCTCAATGCCAAAGCTGGCCGCGCTGACGGCCTGGCTGACGATGTAGCCGCACGGCTCGAGGTAAAAGGTGTGGACATGGTCGCGAGCTGCGATGCCCTCGCCCATGACTGGCCGGCAACGCTGGCGACCCGACCGGCGGATGCCATCGTGGTTGCCGGCGGCGATGGCACGGTCAATGCCGCCCTGCCCGACCTGGTGGCCGCAAACCTCCCGTTTGGCGTCCTCCCGCTTGGCACGGCCAATGATTTCGCCCGCACGCTCGGCATCCCGGACGATCTGGATGCCGCCATCGACATCGTCGCCGAGGGCCATCTGCGCGCCGTCGATCTGGCGAGGGCGAACGACCATTACTTTCTCAATGCCGCCAATATTGGCTTGGCCACGGAGGTGACCGAACGCCTGCAGCGCGCCTCGCTCAAGAGACGCGCGGGCCGCTTTAGCTATGCCGTCGCCAGCGCACAGATGCTCAGCCGCGCGCGTCCGTTTCGCGCCTGGCTCAAGACGGCTGACGGCGAGATATCGGTACGCACCTTGCAGATCACCGTCGGCAATGGCCGCTTCTACGGCGGCGGCGCCATCATTGAAGACTCGGCGACGATCGATGATGGCCGACTGGATCTTTACAGCCTGGAGCTGGGCAGCGCCTGGCCGCTGCTGGCACTGGCTCCCTGGCTCTGGCGCGGCCGCCACGGCCGCTTCGATGGCGTGCGCACGCTGCACGGCGACGCCTTCGCCATTCGCACCCGCCGCCCGCGCACGGTCACGCTTGATGGCGAACCGCTGACCAGGACGCCGCTGCTTTGCCAAGTGCTGCCCAAGGCCTTGCAGGTCTTCGCTCCGCGCGCTTGAGTTCGGCGCCTGCCGTCGCCGCGTGATCGGTGCTAGGCTCACGCCGACAACGAGCAAAAAACGCCGGCCGACGGAGTGCCGGCCAGTCGTGGGGAGACAGCATGAACCTGGCAGCCAAGCTCGCCTTGCGGGCCAACGCGCATCAACCGGTCCGGGTCGGCCTGATCGGTGCCGGCAAGTTCGGTTCGATGTTTCTCGCGCAAGTGCCCGGACTGGCTGGCCTGGAGGTACGCGCCATCGCTGATCTGGCTCGCAGCCGCGCCAAGGAAGCCTGCCGGCAGGTCGGCTGGCACGGCGACCTCGTGAGCGCCACGGCTTTTCTCGAAGACGGCGCCACGCTGGCTGAGCGCGATGACGTCGATGTGGTCATTGAAGCCACCGGCAACCCGCGCGCCGGCATCCGCCACGCCTTGGCGGCGATCGCGGCTGGCAAGCACGTCGTCATGGTCAATGTCGAGGCCGATGTTCTGGCCGGTCCGGTGCTGAGCGCCAAGGCGCGCGCCGCCGGTGTCGTCTATTCCATGGCCTATGGCGATCAGCCGGCGCTGGTGGCCGAGATGGTCGACTGGGCGCGCGCGGCCGGCTTCGAGGTCACCGCGGCCGGCAAAGGCACCAAATATCTGCCCGTCTTTCACCAGGTCACGCCGGACGACGTCTGGCAGCATTACGGCTTGACGCCCGACCAGGCGGCCGCGGCCGGCATGAACGCCAAAATGTTCAACTCCTTTCTCGACGGCACCAAGAGCGCCATCGAAATGGCCGCGATCGCCAATGCCTGCGATCTGAACGCAGCGCCAGACGGCCTCCTCTTTCCCGCTTGTGGCGTCGACGATCTGGCGCATATCCTGCGGCCGCGCGCGCAAGGCGGCGTGCTCGAAGCCGACGGCATGGTCGAGGTGGTCTCGTCGCTCGAGCGCGATGGCCGTTCGGTCTACCGCGATCTGCGCTGGGGCGTCTACGTCGTCATCAAGGCGCGCAACGATTACGCCGCCGCCTGCTTTCGCCAATACGGCTTGGCCACCGACGCCAGCGGCCGCTATGCCGCCATGTACAAGCCCTATCATCTGATCGGCCTCGAGCTATCAATCTCCGTGCTCGCGGCCGCCCTGCGCAACGAGCCGACCGGCCAGGCGCGCGCCACGCGCGCCACGGTCGGTGCCATCGCCAAGCGCGATCTCGCGGCCGGCAGCAAGCTCGATGGCGAAGGCGGCTACACCGTCTGGGGCCAGCTTCGAACGCTGGCCGATCCGGCCGCGCGCGACGTTCTGCCGATCGGCCTGGCCGATGGTGTCGTTCTCAAACGCGAAGTGGCCGCAGGTGAGCCGATCGGCATGGCCGATGTCGATCTGCCCGATGACCAGGCGCTCGGCCTCTACCGGCAGGCGTTGAGCACGGGCGCGATGGCCACATGACCAGCGATCTGCCCGAGCTTGTCCAGCTCGATGACGGCCATGCCACGCTCGCGGTGTGCCCAGCGATCGGCGGCAGCATCGCCAGCTATACCGTCGCAGACGGAACCGCGCTGTTCCGGCCGAGCACGGCGGACGATCTTGCTTCAGGCAGCGCCAATCGCCTCGCCTGCTACCCGCTGGTGCCGTTTTCCAACCGGATCGCCCACGGCCGCTTCAGCTTTGAGGGCACCGCGGTCGCCCTGCCCTTGAATTTCGCACCGTCCGCCCACCCGATCCACGGCTTCGGCTGGCAGGCCGCCTGGCAGGTGCTCGATCGCGACACGCGCGCGGTGCGCCTCGCTCACGCTTACGACGATGGCCCGTGGCCCTGGCCCTATCGCGCCGAACAGCACATCCGGCTCGAGCAGGGTGCTCTGGCGATCACGCTCAGCCTGAGCAATACCGGCACGCACGCCATGCCCTTCGGCCTGGGCCTGCACCCCTATCTGCCGCTGCACGGCGGCGCCCGGCTGTTTGCCCGCAGCGCCGGCTTCTGGTCGACCGATGCCACGCTGATCCCGCAAGGCTGGTGCGCCGAGCCCGGGCCGATGGCCGGCGCGGACGGCCTCGATGTCGAAAGCGCGTTACTCGATACGGTATTCGGCGGCTGGGATCGCCACGCCGTGGTCCGCTGGCCGGACGATGGCGTCAGCCTGGCGCTCAGCGGCAGCGATCTGGCCGCCTGTCTGGTGGTGTTCACGCCGCAGGCCGATTTCTTCGCGCTCGAGCCCGTCAGCCACATGACCGATGCCTTCAACCGGCAAGATGATCCGCGCAGCGGCTTCCGGGTTCTGGCAGCAGGCGCGCAAGCCCGCCTGGACGCCCGCTTCACGCCTGGTTTTGCGTCCATCGCGGGTTGGAGCGGGTGAAGGGAATCGAACCCTCGACACGAAGCTTGGGAAGCTACTGCTCTACCACTGAGCTACACCCGCATCAGGCAGGTTTTCCGCCCTGCGCTGATCCTTGTCAGTAAGCCAGCCATGCGCGCTTGTCGAGGCCGACTGACATGAGCGCCGAGGCGCCCAGGCCGTCGGTGCGGATGCGCCGTCTGTGCCGACGGCCGCCAGCGCGGATGGGTAAACCAGGCACGCTTGGCCAATCGATGCGGAATGGCAGGACCGGCCGCGCCTCGGGCGCCACGGCGGATGGGCAAAATCAGGCACGCTTGCGTTGTCGATCTGGCAGGACCGCATCGGCCGTCACTGCGGATGGGCAAAATCAGGCACGCTTGGCGGCGGGCGTGGCGCAGTCTGCGTGGCCGCTGCGCCAACCGCCAGCATGGCGGCAACCCAGGTCGAGGGTCCTTGACGCCCGCGGTCATTTTGTTAAACAGCCGCGCACTTTGGTGGCGGGGCGCATAGCTCAGTTGGTAGAGCAGCTGACTCTTAATCAGCGGGTCCAAGGTTCGAGTCCTTGTGCGCCCACCAAGTAAATCAATAACTTAGGCGCATTCAGAGAGAGCGATTTTTCGTTCGGGTACCATATGGGTACCAAGCGCGTTCTCTGGCGAGCCGGCCTTCGCGTATCTCTCCGCTCTCTAAACTGAACTTCTGAACCCATTGCCGCCGCGCGGATGGCCGGTCTGCGAGCCGGCGACGCTCTCGCCGTCCAAGTCGCTCGCTTGTGCGAAAGGCCACACGACGTGCGCGCCTGTTTGATTAAAGCTGCTGGAAGCCTGGGGTTGAGAGCGGCGAAAGATGCGGGTCCCGCAACGCACCAAGGGATCGAAGCCGTCACCACGTAGCCGCCGCGCACTTCGACAGGAAGTCGCCGGCCTGCGCGAGCAGCTGCAAGAACGCAATGAGCAGCACCGCGCGCGGACAGATCAGATCCTGGCCCGCAACGGGCAGCGCGACCGCGACAGCGAAATCGACAGCCTACGCGCCAGCGTCGACGACGCCTCCAAGCTGGTGCGCAACCTGACCTTCCTGTTCTTGCTGATCGGCCTGTACATCGCCCTGATCGGCGGCCGGACCGACCACGAAATCCTCTTGCGCGCCGGCGACATCGAC
>JBHJHH010000092.1:0-11194 GCA_050331015.1 Geminicoccaceae bacterium | reverse complement strand
CAGCAAGTTCGAGGCGCTGAACGGGCCGTTCGCCTCCGGGCCGGCGGTCACCGAAGCCTGTCTGAGCTGCCATACCGAGGCCAGCGACCAGGTCATGCACGCGATCCACTACACCTGGCGCTTCGATCACCCGGGCACCGGCCAGACGCTCGGCAAGCGAGAGGTCATCAACGCCTTTTGCGGCAATGTCGTCGCCAATGAAGCACGCTGCACCTCCTGCCATGCCGGCTATGGCTGGGAGGACATGGACCAGCCGCCGCCGCAGCAGGCCAGCGCCGTCGATTGCCTGGTCTGCCACGACCGCTCCGGCCAGTACGCCAAAACGGCCACCGCCGCCGGCCATCCGCCGCTGGGCGAGGTGCCCGACCAGGCCAAGACGGTCACTGGCGCCAAGGCCTGGCCGGTCGATCTGGTCAAGGCCGCGCAATCGGTCGGCAACCCGACACGCGACAACTGCGGCCAGTGCCATTTCTACGGCGGTGGCGGCGATAACGTGAAACACGGCGATCTGTCCTCGGCGCTGTACACGCCAAGCCGAGCTGTCGACGTCCATATGGCGGTCGATGGCGAGAATTTCGCCTGCTCGACCTGCCATGTCAGCGACAGCCACCAGTGGCCGGGCTCGCGCTACGCGGTGCACACCTCCGATCCGGACGGCACCGGCAAGCCCGGCGCGCGGCGCGATGTCGCCACCTGCCAGAGTTGCCATGGCAGCGCGCCGCATCCGAGCACGGTGGTCGGCCTCAAGCTGAACGATCACGCCGAGACGCTGGCCTGCCAGACCTGCCATATTCCAAGCTTCGCCCGCGGCGGCGTCGCCACCAAGACGGTCTGGGACTGGTCGACCGCCGGCCGGCTCAAGGCCGGCAAGCCGTTCAGCGAAGAGGGCTACATCCAGGGCAACGGCGCGCATCTGCACACCTATATGAGCACCAAGGGCGACTTCGCCTGGGGCGAGGACGTCGTCCCGCACTATCGCTGGTTCGACGGCCAGGTGCGCTACACCACCAGTGACGAGATCATCGATCCGAGCCGGCACGTCGAGATCAACCGCGTCGTCGGCGATCGCGCCGACGGCCGCAGCCGGATCTGGCCGTTCAAGCGCATGGAGGGCCGCCAGGCCTATGACGCCGGCCACAACCGCCTGGCCTATTCGCATGTCTGGGGACCGGGCACCGAGACGGCGTTCTGGAGCAATTTCGACTGGGGCAAGGCGATCAGCGCCGGCATGGCAGCCGCCGGCAAGGACTATTCCGGCACCTACGGCTTCATCGACACCTACATGTACTGGCCGATCACCCACATGGTGGCACCGGCCAGCGCGGCGCTGGACTGCGGCGCCTGCCATGCCGCGGACGGCCGCCTCGCCGCGATTGGCGACGTCTACATGCCGGGCGCCGACCCGTTCCGCACCGCCGGCCTGTTCGGCCTGGCCATGGTCGTCGCGGTCGTGGTCGCCATCATCGGCCATGCCGGCCTGCGGCTGCTCAGCCGCAATAAGGGAGGTGCTCGCCATGGTTGAGCGCGAGGTCAAGGTCTATCCCCGCTTCGAGCGCTTCTGGCACTGGACGCAGATGCTGCTCATCTTGTTGTTGCTGGTCACCGGCCTGCGCATCAGCGGTCTGCACGCGCTGATGCCGTTTAAAGCGGCCTTCGCTGTGCACACGCTCTCGGCGCTGGCGCTGATCGTCTTGTGGCTGTTCGCCATTTTCTGGCATGTCACCACTGGCACCTGGGTGCATTACGTGCCGCGCCTGGACGGCGTCTTCAGCGTCTTGCGCTACTACACCTGGGGTATTTTCAAAGGCGAGCATCACCCCTATCGCAAGCGCTACTGGCGCAAGCACAACCCGTTGCAGGTGCTGGCCTATCTGGTGCTCAAGCTGGTGCTGTTTCCGGCGATCTGGATCAGCGGCCTTCTTTACGTGACCTACACCTTCTGGTCGGACGTGCCGGAGGCGCCGCTCTGGCTCGAGCTGGTCGCCAATATTCACCTGCTGGCGGCCTATGCCATCCTCGCCTTCGTCATCGCCCATGTGTACTTGCTGACCACCGGCCATTCGTTCCGCGAGCATGTCCGGCCGATGCTCACCGGCTATGCCACGGTTGCCCTGTCGCCCGAGGAAGAGGCCTATCTGGAGGCCGACGAGCCGGCGCGCATCCGCCCGAAAACGGCGTGAGCGCCGGCGCGCACCAGACTTAGGCCCGGCTCAGGCGGCGCGGTACTTCACATACGAGCCGGGCGCGTCTTCGATGACCGCGAGCTGGCCGTCGCCCGGCACGCGCGCATCGACCAGGTCGCCGGCATGGCTGCGGGTCCAGTCGGCCCAATGCAGCCACCAGGAGCCCTCGGTGCGCGCGGCGCCGTCGAGCCAGTCTTCCGGCTTGGCGACGTTTTTCTTGCTGTTTTGCCAGTAGCAGTACTTGTTCGCGGCGGGCGGATTGATGACACCGGCAATATGACCCGAGCCGGCGAGCACGAATTGCTTGTTCGGGGACTTCAGGCGATTGAAGCCGCTATAGGTCGACGTCCAGGGCGCGATGTGATCTTCCTTGGCCGACAGGAAGTACAGCGGCGTGCGCACCTTGGTGATATCGATCGGCGTGCCGTTGAAGACGATGCCGCCAGGTTCGATCAGCTTGTTCTCGAGATACATCTTGCGCAAATAAAAGCTGTGCATGGCACACGGCATGCGCGTACTGTCCGAGTTCCAGTAGAGCAGGTCGAACGGGAACGGTTCTTTGCCGAGCAGATAGTTGTTGACCACGAATGACCAGACCAGGTCATTGGCGCGCAGCATGTTGAAGGTGCCGGCCATCTCGGCGCCGTCGAGATAGCCGCGCTGGGTCATGGTCCGCTCGATCGCCTGGAGCTGTTCTTCATCGATGAAGATCTCGAGCTCACCCGGGTGCTCGAAGTCAATCATGGTGGTGAAGAACGTCGAGGCCTTGATGCGCGTGTCTTTATGCGCCGCCATATAGGCCAGCGTCGAGATCAGCAGCGTACCGCCGATGCAATAACCGACCGCCGTGACATCTTTCGATCCGGTCGCCTGTTCAATCGCATCGATCGCCGCCAGCGGGCCCTGCAGCATGTAATCCTCGAAGCCGCGATGGGCGTAAGTCGCATCCGGGTTGACCCAGGAAATCACGAAGACCGTGAAGCCCTGATCGACGGCGAACTTGATGAAACTGTTTTTCGGCTGCAGATCGAGTACATAGTATTTGTTGATCCACGGCGGGATGATCAGCAACGGCACCTGGCTGACCTGCTCGGTGCTCGGGCTGTATTGCAAAAGCTGCATGAAGTCGTTCTGGAAGACCACCTTGCCCGGCGTACTGGCGACATTCTTGCCGAGCTCGAAGGCGTCCAGATCGGTCATGCGGATCTGCAGCTTGCCTTTGCCGCGCTCGATATCGCTGAGCATGTTCTTGAGGCCGCGCAGCAGGTTTTCGCCGCGCGAGTCCAAGGTCAGACGAATGACCTCGGGATTGGTCAGCAAGAAATTGCTCGGGCTGAGCGCATCGACATATTGTTTGGTGTAGAAGTCAATCTTGCGCTTGGTCTGCTCGTCGAAGCCGTCGACTTCGTTGACGGTTTCCATCAACCAGCGCGAGGTCAGCAGATACGACTGCTTGATGAAATCGAACAGGGCGTTTTCTTCCCAGTCCGGATCGCGGAAGCGCCGATCGCCGCGCTCGGGCACGACCACCGGCTCAGGTTCCTGGCCGAGCATGCGCTGCGTCGTCGAATGCCAGAGGCGCAGATAGTCCTGCCACAATGAAAACTGCGCCTGCACCATGTAGTGCGGGTTCGTCATCAGCTTCTGGGTCAGTTCGAAGAACGCGCTGCCAATATTGAGCGGATCGCTCGGCTTACTGGTCAGGGCTTCTTCGCGCTGATGTTCGAGAAATTCGCTGACCAAAGCCTGACTTTTGCCGGCAATTTCACCCAGGATTTGTATAATTTCAGCCCCTTGACCGTTGCTAGAGGCCGGATTATTGGACATGGATAGTTCCCTAATTCAAGCGTCACATGTTGTTGCCAGGTGGCGATCCGGCGCCGCGCGGCTCTCACGGGGGCAGGCAAAATCTCTTGCGTCCCGGGCAATTTTCCTAAAGCATTGCTGCACTGCGGCCAAGCCGGCTGGCTGGTTGAAACCGCTTCGCACTTGATACGCTCTGTCGCATGGCACCTCAGCTTCGCCCGACGTCGCTCCGTTTCGCCGCTTGCCTGCTCGCCGGCGTTGTGCTGGTCGCCTGCGCCGCCGACCGGGACGCCGCCGTGCCGCCGGACCTGCGCGACGTGCCGCCCAGGCCCAAGTCGATCAACACACCGCAAGAAGCCAATGACTTAGGCGAACGCCTCGCAACCGATGGCACCAGCCTGCGCCGGAACACGGCCGACATTCGCGCATATGCGCTAAGCCCGGAGGACGCGCCGCCGCCCTCACCCGCTGCAAATGGTGACGCTTCGACGCCCGCGCAAATCGCGTCAGACGATGGCGCCGATGATGGCGAGGCAGTGCCGGCCGACAGTGACGCGCCAACGGCGGCACGGCCGGTGCCGCGCGCGCCAACGCCGGCGCAGCCCTCGCGATTGCTCGCCGGCGACGACAGCCTGACCAATTTTCTCGACGACAGCATCGAAGCGCAGTTCCTCAGCGCTGCCTATAAGCGCAGACATCAGGGCGAGACCAGTCCGAACATCTACGAAGATGACGGCGACGACCCGACCTTCGATGAATGGCTGTACCAGGTGTTCGGCTGGCAGGTCGGCGCACCGCAAGCGCCGGCCGAGCCGGCACCCTGAGCGGCGCGCAGGGCAGGCTCGGCACGGACACGCTTGGGGTTTGCACACGCCCCGTCGGTTCATGCTAAACAGGCGGGCCGCGCCCAGTCGTTGCCGGCGCTTTTGTTGTTTGTCTTTGCCACCGGACCCCACGATGCCGGACAACCAGTTCCACCGCATCCGCCGCCTGCCGCCTTATGTCTTCGCCGAAGTCAACGAAATGAAGGCGCGCGCACGCGCCGCCGGGCGCGACATCATCGATTTCGGCATGGGCAACCCGGATGGGGCCACGCCGCCGCATATCGTCGCCAAGCTCAAAGAAGCGGTCGATAACGCGCGCACGCATCGCTATTCGACCTCGCGTGGCATTCCCGGCCTGCGCCGCGCGCTGGCGGCCTATTACCAGCGGCGCTTCGATGTCGCGGTCGATCCGGACAGCGAGGTCGTCGTCACGCTCGGCTCGAAAGAGGGCCTGGCCAACCTGGCCGCGGCGATCACCGCACCCGGCGACAGCATCCTGGTGCCCAATCCCAGCTACCCGATCCACCCGTTCGGCTTCATCATCGCCGGTGCCGCCATTCGCCATGTGCCGTTCAAGCCCGGGCCGGACCTGATCCGCGAAATGGCCCATGCGGCGCACTATTCGGTGCCCAAGCCGACGGCACTGGTGCTGAACTTTCCCTCGAACCCGACGGCCGAAGTGGTCGATCTGGACTTCTTCAAGGAAGCCGTGGCGTTCGCCAAGAAAAGCGACATGTATGTCCTGTCCGACATCGCCTATGCCGAGATCTATTTCGATGGCACCCCGCCGCCGTCGATCTTGCAGGTGCCGGGCGCGCGCGACGTCGCCGTCGAGTTCTATTCGCTGTCCAAGACCTACAACATGCCGGGCTGGCGCATCGGCTTCGCCACCGGCAACCGCAGCCTGATCTCGGCGCTGACCCGCATCAAATCCTATCTCGACTACGGCGCGTTCACACCGATCCAGGTGGCCGCCACGGCGGCGCTCAATGGCGATCAGGCCTGCGTCGACGACATCCGCCATGTCTACAAGGCCCGCCGCGACATCCTGATCGACGGCCTGGCCCAGGCCGGCTGGCAGGTGCCCAGCCCGCGCGCGACCATGTTCGCCTGGGCGCCGATCCCCGAGCCGTTCAAGGCCATGGGCTCGCTCGCATTCGCCAAGCTGCTGCTCGAAGAGGCCGACGTCGCGGTCGCGCCCGGTATCGGCTTCGGCGAGTATGGCGATGGCCATGTCCGCCTGGCTTTGGTGGAGAACCGCCAGCGCATCCGCCAGGCCGTGCGCAACATCCGCGCGTTTTTCCAGCGTCGCGGGCTGGTGCAGTCGCGCGCGGTCGCCTAAAGCCGGGGGCTGGTGCAGCCCTGGCTGCCCGTCGTCCCGCCTGTTTGACAAAAAGCGACACGCCTCATGCCTGACAACGCGCCCTTTCGACTTGCGGTCGCCGGCCTCGGCACGGTCGCTTCGGCCACCTGCTATCGCCTGCAGCACCTGGCCGACATGCTCGCCACCCGCGCCGGCCGGCCGCTGGAGCTGAGCGCGGTCAGCGCGCGCGATGCCACCAAGGAACGCGGTTTCGCGCTCAGCCGGACGCGCTGGGTGCAGGATCCTTTGGCGCTGGCGCATGATCCGGCGCTGGCGTGTGTGGTCGAGCTGATCGGCGGCACCGACGGCGTCGCCCTGGAGCTGACGCGCACGGCCCTGATCAACGGCAAGCATGTCGTCACCGCCAACAAGGCGATGCTCGCGGTGCACGGCGCCGAGCTGGCCGCCCTGGCCGACGCGCACGGTGTCTGCATCGCCTACGAGGCGGCTGTCGCCGGCGGCATTCCGATCGTCAAGACCATGCGCGAGACCCTGGCCGGCAACCGCATGCGCAAGGTCACCGGCATTTTGAACGGCACCTGCAACTTCATCCTCACCGAGATGAGCCGCAGCGGCGCCGCCTTCGATGGCGTGCTGGCGCAGGCGCAGGAGAACGGCTACGCCGAGGCCGATCCGACCTTCGACATCGACGGCATCGACGCCGCCCACAAGCTGGCGCTGCTCGCCGCGCTCGCCTTCGGCTGCCCGCCGGATTTCGCCTCGGTGCGCACCGAGGGCGTGCGCCATGTCTCGGCGACCGACATCGCTTTCGCCGAAGAGCTCGGCTACGCCATCAAGCTGCTCGGCATCGCGTCGATGAGCGAGCACGGCCTGGAGCAGCGCGTGCAGCCTTGCCTGGTGCCGAAAACGCTGCCGATCGCCCGCGTCGACGGCGTGTTCAACGCCATTGCCGTCGAGGCCGATGCCGTCGGCGCGCTCATGCTCGAAGGCCCGGGCGCCGGCGGCGATGCCACCGCCTCGGCGGTGCTGAGCGACGTCGTCGATCTGGCACGCGGCCATGTCCTGCCGGCGTTCGCGATACCGGCGGCTGCGCTCGCGCCGCTGCCGGCGGCCGCGCCCGAGCACCATGTCGGCCCGTTCTACGTGCGCATGGAGGTGCGCGATCAGCCAGGCGTGCTCGCCGACATCGCCGCCTGCCTGCGCGATCACGGCATCTCGATCGAAAGCCTGCTGCAGCGCGGCCGCAATCCCTACCAGGCCGTGCCGATCGTCATGACCCTGCACGAGACCGACGAGGCCTCGCTGCTCGCGGCGTTAGCACGCATCGAGGCGCTACCAATCGTCCTGCAACCGCCACGTATGCTTCGTATAGAAAAGGCCTGACCGGCTGCGGTTTGATGGGGCTAAAGGATCGGCCTGCGCCAAAGCGCGCGGGCGCTGTCGCGGCGTTTTGGGTTTTTTGCAGGCAACGGCCCGGGATATGCCAGGGCCGATTAGGGTGGGAGTGAGTGAGCATGGAAGATATTCGCGTTTCCGATCGCAACCTGGCGCTGGAAGCGGTGCGCGTCACCGAGGCGGCGGCGCTGGCCAGCGCGCGCTGGATCGGTCGCGGTGACGAAAAGGCGGCCGATCAGGCGGCCGTCGATGCCATGCGCAGCGCGCTCAACACGCTCGACATCAAGGGCACCGTGGTCATCGGCGAGGGCGAGCGCGACGAGGCGCCGATGCTCTATATCGGCGAGACCGTCGGCACCGGCCGCGGCCCGGCGATCGACATCGCCCTCGATCCGCTCGAAGGCACGACGATCACCGCCACCGGCGGCCCGAACGCGATCGCCTGCATCGCCATGGCGCAGAAGGGCAACTTCCTGAACGCGCCCGACACCTATATGGACAAGATCGCGGTTGGCGGCGGCCTGCCACCCGGCATCCTCGACATCACCGCGCCGCCCAGAGAGAACCTCAACCGCCTGGCCGAGGCCAAGGGCGTCGATCTGGAAGATCTCGTCGTCCTGATCCTCGATCGGCCACGGCATGCCCAGCTCATCGCCGATGTCCGCGAGGCCGGCGCGCGCATCCGGCTGATCGGTGATGGCGACGTCGCCGGCGTCATCGCCACGGCGCGCCCGGACAGCGGCATCGACATCTATATGGGCGCCGGCGGTGCGCCCGAAGGCGTGCTCGCCGCGGCCGCTCTGCGCTGCATCGGCGGCCAGATGCAGGGTCGCCTGCGCTGGCGCAATGACGAGGAAATCCAGCGTGCGCTCAAGATGGGCGTCGACGACCCGCAGCGTATCTATGATCTGGAAGACATGGCCAAGGGCGATGTCATGTTCGCCGCCACCGGCGTGACCGAGGGCACCATGCTCAAGGGCGTGCGCCGCATGCCGGGCGGGGTCGCCACGGAGAGCATCATCATGCGCTCGAAGTCCGGCACGGTGCGCGTCATCGAAGCCGAGCACTATTTCCACCGCAAGACGGAAATCGTCCCGCACTTCAAGCATTAAGCAGCAGATCTTCAGCCTTGCCCTGCACATCTCCGGCTGGCACCTTGGCGCAAATGCCCGGCCAGCCGGACGGGGGTGTTTTTCTTCTCGCCTGAAAGGCTGTTGTGTCCGCCGCTGCCAAGCTCGCGCCAGCCACGCCGAAGCCCGCCGAGGCCCTGTCGATCAGCGGCCGGGTCTGGCGCGAACGGGCTTACGATCCGGACGAGGCGCGCGCGATTGCCCTCAGCCATGATCTGGACGAGCTGGCGGCTCGCGTGCTGGCGTCCCGTGGCGTGTCGGCCGAGGCGGTGCCCGGCCATCTGACCCCGCGCCTGCGTGCCTGTCTGCCGGATCCATCGCATTTGCACGGCATGGATGTCGCCGCAGCAAGGCTGGCGGATGCCGTGCAAGATGGCGAAGCGCTCGGCATTATTGCCGATTATGACGTCGACGGCGCCTCGTCCGCCGCCGTGCTGACCCATTACTTGCGCGCCGTCGGTCTCGAGCCGCATCTGGCCGTGCCCGATCGCATCGAAGATGGCTACGGCCCTAATGTCCGGCTCATGGATGCGCTGGCTGAGGCCGGCTGCCGGTTGGTGGTCACCTTGGATGCCGGCACGACCGCGTTCGAGGCGCTCGCCCATGCCGCCGCCGCCGGCCAGGAGGTCATCGTCGTCGATCACCATGCCGCCGAAGCGCGCCTGCCCGAGGCGCTGGCGGTGATCAACCCGAACCGTTTGGATCAGGACAGCCCGCTGGGCAACCTGGCCGCCGTCGGCGTCACCTTCGTGCTGGTCGTGGCGCTCAATCGCGAACTGCGCGCGCGCGGCCATTTCAAGGGCGCCCGCGAGCCGGATCTGACCGCGCTGCTCGATCTGGTGGCGCTCGGCACGGTGTGCGATGTCGTGCCGCTGACCGGCTTGAACCGCGCCTTCGTCGTCCAGGGGCTGAAGGTCGCCGCGCGCGGCGGCACGCCGGGCCTGAGCGCCCTGGCGAAAGCCTGCAAGATCGACGGCGCGCTGACCGCCAGCCATTGCGGCTTCCAGCTCGGCCCGCGCATCAATGCCGGCGGGCGCATCGGCCGCGCCGATCTGGGCGCCCGGCTGCTCAGCGCCACCGATGGAGACGAAGCCCGGGCGATCGCGTGTGCCCTCGATGAGCTGAACGAGCGCCGCCGGCAGGTCGAACAGGATGTGCTCGCGTTTGCCATCGATGCCGTCGAGCGGCAGGTCGATCGCGGTGATGGCGTCATCATCGCCCAGGGGCAGGGCTGGCATCCGGGCGTGATCGGCATCGTCGCCGCCCGCTTGGTCGAACGTTACGGCCGGCCGACCTTCGTCATCGGCTTCGAGGGCGGCGAGGGCAAAGGCTCCGGCCGTTCGCTGCCCGGCTTCGACATGGGCGCCGTGGTCATCGCCGCGCGCCATGAGGGCCTGCTCAGCAAGGCCGGCGGTCATGCCATGGCGGCCGGGCTCAGCCTGCCGATCGACCGGCTGGCGGCCTTTCGCCGCTTCGTCGACGCCGCCTTCGCCAAGGCCTGCGCCGACGCCTCGGCCAGCCATCGGGCCGATCCGGCGACCCCGATCATGGAGCTGGACGGCGCGCTCGCCCTCAGTGCCCTGACGCCGCGCCTGGCCGATCAGATCGACAGCCTGGCGCCTTATGGTGCCGGCTATGACGAACCGCTGTTCGTTTTGCCGGATGTGCGCATCGCCGATCTGCGCGTGGTCGGCCGCTATCATCTGGCGACCACGCTGGAAGATGTCAGCGGCGCGCGCCACCGGGCGATCGCCTTTCGCTGCTCGACCACCGCCCTGGGCAAGGCGTTGCGCGGCCATGACGGCGGCCCGCTCGACGTCGCCGGGCGGATCACGCGCAACACCTGGCAAGGCCGCACCCAGGCCAGCTTCGTCATCCAGGACATCCGCCTGCGCTGAGCGCTTTTTTGACCAAAGAATTGCTACAAATGGCCAAAAGTCGCTGTCATGAATAGCATGTGAAAACGCAAGTGCGCGGATTTCATCAAGAATCATTGTCGCCCGGGTAGCCAGCCGACATCACATGTTCCAATATCTGGCTAAGTGCTTCGGCGCCGGAGGGGCGATGATGAAGCGATACGAACGATGTGCGCTGGCCTTCTGGCCGATCGCATTTGCCACCGGCTGCGTCAGCGACGAAGCGCTGCAATCGACCAATGCGAACGCTTTGCTGGCGACGGTCGGTGCCCGTTCCGCGATCAGTGACCACCAGGCGCGCCTGGAGGCGTGGCACGGCCATTCGTTTTCCGATGTGGTCACCGCCTGGGGTGCGCCCGAAATCGAACAGACGTTCGACGACGGCGCCGTGCTCGTGACCTACAAAAAGCACCGCGAAGACGAAGGGGATGGTTCTGGTGCCGAGTTCTTCAAGAACCTCTCTGGCAGCGATCGCTGGGCCAGCCTGGTCAATTCGGAAGGCCAGACGCGTACCCAGACCTGCACCGTGAACTTCAAGCTCAGCCCAGCCCAGCGCGTCCAGGCGGTCGCTATCCAGGAGGACACGGGCCACTCGCTGTCCCACTGCGCCGACTTT
>JBHJHH010000091.1:0-54573 GCA_050331015.1 Geminicoccaceae bacterium | reverse complement strand
CTGACAACGCGGGTCTTTAAACAGCATGCTCGATAAAACCTACGATCCCGCCGAAATCGAACGGCGCGTTTACGAGCGCGCGGAGGGCGCCGGCGCCTTCGCCGCCCGCCCCGACTCCGGCGGCGCGCCCTACACGATCATGATGCCGCCGCCGAACGTGACCGGCAGCCTGCACAAGGGCCATGCGCTCAACCACACGCTCCAGGATGTGCTGACCCGCTATCGCCGGATGCAGGGGCGCGACGCGCTGTGGCAGCCGGGGACCGACCATGCCGGCATCGCCACGCAAATGGTGGTCGAACGCATGCTCGACGCCGAAGGGACCAGCCGCGCCGAAATTGGGCGGGACGCGTTTCTTGAACGCGCCTGGGCGTGGAAAGCGGAATCGGGCGGTGCGATCACGGGTCAGCTGCGCCGCCTCGGCGCGTCGCCCGATTGGGCGCGGGAACGCTTCACGCTGGACGAAGGGCTGAACAAAGCCGTCCGCGAAGCTTTTGTGGCGCTGCACCGGGAAGGCCTGATCTACCGCGACAAGCGCCTGGTCAACTGGGACCCCAAGCTGCTCACGGCGATTTCCGATCTGGAATGCGTGCCGACCGAGGTCGACGGCCAGCTTTGGCACTTCGCCTACCCGATCGAGGGCAGCGAGGACGAGACCATCGTGGTTGCCACGACCCGGCCGGAGACCATGCTCGGCGACACCGCCGTGGCCGTGCATCCGGATGACGAGCGCTACGCGCACCTGCATGGCAGGCACGCCATCCTGCCGCTGGTCGGCCGGCGCATTCCGATCGTCACCGACGACTACAGCGATCCGGAAAAGGGCTCGGGCGCGGTCAAGATCACCCCGGCGCACGACTTCAACGACTTCGAGGTCGGCAAGCGGCATGATCTCGAAGCGATCAACATTTTCGATATCCATGCGCGCATCAACGACAACGCGCCCGACGCCTATCGTGGCCTGGACCGCTTCGAGGCGCGCAAGCGCGTCGTCGCGCACATGGAAGCCGCCGGCCTCTTGGTGAAGATCGAGCCCAACCGGCACATGGTGCCGCACGGCGATCGCTCGGGCGTGGTCATCGAACCCTATCTGACCGACCAGTGGTTTTGCGATGCCGCCACGCTGGCTCAAGAGGCCATCGCCGCGGTCGAGGACGGGCGCACCCGCTTCGTGCCTAAGAGCTACGAGAACACCTATTTCGAATGGATGCGCAACATCCAGCCCTGGTGCATCTCGCGCCAGCTCTGGTGGGGCCATCGTATCCCGGCCTGGTACGGTCCGGACGGCGCGATCTTCGTCGAGCGAAGCGAGGCCGAGGCCCATGCCGCCGCCAAAGCGCATTACGGCGAAGACGTCAGCCTCACCCGCGATGCGGATGTACTCGACACCTGGTTCAGCTCGGGCCTGTGGCCGTTCTCGACCATCGGCTGGCCTGACGACACAGCAGACCTGCGCACCTTCTACCCGACCAGCTGCCTGGTCACCGGCTTCGACATCATTTTTTTCTGGGTTGCCCGGATGATGATGTTCGGCCTGTATTTCAAGGGCGATGTGCCGTTCAAGGACGTCTACATCCACGGCCTGGTGCGCGACGAGCACGGCCAGAAAATGTCCAAGAGCAAGGGCAATGTCGTCGACCCGCTCGACATGGTCGACGCCTTCGGTGCTGATGCCTTGCGCTTCGCCATCCTGGCGAGCACGGCCCAAGGGCGCGACGTCAAGTTCTCCGAAGCCCGCGTCCAGGGCTATCGCAACTTCGTCACCAAGCTCTGGAACGCGGCGCGCTTTTGCGAAATGAACGACTGTCGGCTCGATGCCGGCTTCGATCCGGCCGCAGCACGCGATCCGATCAATCGCTGGATCATCGGCGAGGCCGTCCAGGTGACCGAAGCGATCACCGCGGCGATCGACAGCTATCGGTTCAACGAAGCCGCCCTGGCGGCCTACCAGTTCACCTGGAGCCGCTTTTGCGACTGGTATCTCGAGCTGGCCAAACCGGCTCTTTATGGCGAGGACGAAGCGCTCAAGGCGGAAACCCGCGCCAGCGCCGCCTGGGCGCTCGCGCGTCTGCTCAAGCTGTTGCACCCGCTGATGCCGTTCGTTACCGAAGCGTTGCACGAGCGGCTGTTCGATGCCGAGCACATGCTGGTCAATGCGCACTGGCCGGCGGCCGATGCCGCGCTGGTCGATGCTGCCACGGTCGAGGAGATCGACTGGCTGATCCGGCTGATTTCCGGCATCCGCACGGCGCGCTCGGAGCTGAACATTCCGGCCGGCAGCAAGCTCGATCTGCAGGTGCGTGATGCCAGCGCGCGCACGCTGGCGCGCCTGGCGCGCCATGACGAGGCCCTCAAGCGCCTGGCCCGCCTGGAAACGGTGGCCGGCGCTGAAGGCGCGGTCGCCAAAGGGTCGGTCCAGGTGGTCATCGATGAGGCGACCTATGCCGCCCCCCTCGAAGGTGTCATCGATTTGCACGCCGAACAGGCTAGGTTGCATAAAGAAATGGCAAAAGCGGAAGCCGAGATTGGCAAGATTGAGCGCAAGCTTGCCAACGAGGCGTTCATTGCCAAAGCGCCCGTATCTGTTGTCGAAGAGCAGCGCAATCGCCTGGCGCTCGAAAGCCAGGCGCTCGACAAGCTGCGTGCCGCCCTGGCGCGCCTCACCTGAGGCCGGATGCCGTGACAGGTCCTGCTCCGACCCCGCGGCCGGCCACTGCCCGAAAGGACGGTATGCTCACCTGCCTGACCGTTTCGCCCGACGAGCCGACCCGCACGCTCCATGTGATCACCAACAGCGCATACCAAAGCTGGCTGGCCAAGGCGCCGGCAACCTGGCGGGCGTGGCTGGTCAGCCGGGCGTTCGACGCCAAGGGCGGTGCCTGCGCCCTGCTGCCCGACGCCGATGGCCGAGCCGAGCACGCGCTGGGCATCCTGTCCGATCCGGCCGAGATCTGGGATTTCGCCGCCTTTCGCGAGGCCCTGCCCAATGGTCAGTGGCGCATCGATGGCGACATTGATGACGGTCAGGCCGCCTTGGGCTGGGCGCTGGGTGATTACGAGTACTGCCGCTACCGCGAGCCGGATGAGCGTATGGTCGCCTTGGATATCGCGCAGAGCCCGGCGGTCGATCGCGCCCAGAGCATCGGCGAGGCCATTTTGCTCGCGCGCGATCTGGTCAACATGCCCGCCAACGAGCTCGGCCCGGAGCAGCTCTCCCGCGTCGCCGAGGATCTGGCCGCGCAGCACGGCGCCTGGCTCAATGTCACCGTTGGCGATGACCTGCTCGCCGGCAACCTGCCGCTGATCCACGCCGTCGGCCGGGCCAGCGAGAACCCGCCGCGACTGATCGACATCCGCTGGGGCGAGCTGGATGCGCCGAGGCTCACCCTGGTCGGCAAAGGCGTGTGCTTCGATACCGGCGGGCTCGATCTGAAGCCGTCCAACGCCATGCTGCTCATGAAAAAAGACATGGGCGGTGCCGCCATCATGCTGGCGCTGGCCAAGGCGATCATGTTGCAGCGCTGGCCGGTGCGTCTGCGCGTGCTCATCCCGGCGGTCGAGAACAGTGTCAGCGGCGCGGCCTTCCGCCCGGGCGATGTGCTCAAGGCGCGCGACGGCAGCTATGTCGAGATCGGCAATACCGATGCCGAAGGCCGGCTGATACTGGCCGATGCCTTGAGCCTGGCGCTGGAGGACACGCCCGACGTCATCTGCGATGCCGCCACGCTGACCGGCGCGGCGCGCGTCGCGCTCGGCCCGGACATGCCGGCGCTGTTCACGAATGATGACGCTCTGGCGGCCGCGATCGCCGAGACGGCCGTGCGCGAGGATGATCCGGTCTGGCGCCTGCCCCTGCACACGCCCTATCTCAAGATGCTCGAAAGCTCGATCGCCGACATCAACAATGCCGGCAGCGGCGGCTTCGCCGGGGCGATCACCGCGGCTTTGTTCCTGCAGCGCTTCGCCAAGGACGCCAAGAGCTGGTGTCACATGGATGTTTACGCCTGGAACCAGAGCGCCCGGCCGGGCAGGCCCAAGGGCGGCGAAGCCCAGGGCCTGCGCGCCCTGTTCAGCGCGCTTGAAGACCGATTTACCGGCGAGTCCGGCCAGTGAACCGTCCGGCCCCGGCGCTGCGTGCGAGCTTCCACTTTTTTCGCGACATCCCGACCCGCTGGCTCGACAACGACATCTACGGCCACGTCAACAATGTCGTCTATTACAGCTATTTCGACACGGTCATCGCCCATTTCCTCATGGAGCATGGCGGCCTCGACCCATTCAATCCCGACACCTCGCCGGTGGTCGGCTTCGCGGTCGAAACCAGCTGCCGCTTTCACAAGCCGATCGCGTTTCCTGATCTCATCGTCGCCGGTTTGCGCACGCGCCGCTTGAGCGAGCGTTCGAGCACGTACGAGATCGGCATTTTTCGCGGCGATGACGAGATCGCCAGCGCCGATGGCCAGTTCGTGCATGTCTGGGTGGACAAGGCGACCGGCCGGTCGGCGCCGATCCCGGCGCAAATTCGCACGGCGCTGGCAACGATCCTGGTGGCCTAGCCGGCGCGCATAGCTATAACGACTCAAGGCCCATCAACCGGATCATTGAGTCGGATGGATACACCGCGCGCCCGCATCCGCGTCAGCCTGAGCGCCCGCGAAATCGAGATCGAAGGCAGCGAAGAGTTTGTCGCCAGCTACGCCGAGCATATCGACAGCCTGATCGCCCGGCTGGACAATGCCGGCGAGCTCGTCGACGCGCCTGAGCCCGACCCGGCGCCGGCGCCAGCCGGCGCGGCCCGCACGAGCGCGCGGCCGCCCGCCGAGAGCTTCGGCGAGTACGTCCAGCACATGCCGAAGACGATCACCGATGTCGATCGTATGCTCGCCGCCGGCTGGTACGCCCAACGCGGCAACAGCGACAACGCCTTTGGCACCGGTGAGGCCAATCGCCTGCTCGCCGAGCAAAGCGTCAAGATCGGCAACCCGTCGCAATGCGTGAAGCAGAACCTGCTCGCCAAACGCGTCTTCGCGCTGCAGCGCGGCCGCTATCGCGTCTCGCAACAGGGCATGGAGCATTTGCGCCAGTTGCTCGGTGCGGCCATCCAACTCGGCTGAACCGCCGATGCTCACTTGACCAACGCGCGGCACAGGCGCTAGCTCACCTCATGACACAGCTCGACTGGCATCAGCGGCGAATTAGCAGCCCGGCTTCCTGATCAGGAGGCCGGGACATCTGGCTGCCGCTGCCGCAGCTCGCCCCCATTCCCCTGTCGAGGTTGTCATGTCGTCCCTACCGACGATCTATTGTTTCTCCGTTTTGACCGACCATCACCCGAGCGCCTTGCCGCGCGTGCTCGAGGTCTTTGCCGCCCAGAACATCGTGCCGCTGCGCTGCCATGCCGACGTCATCGGCCCGAAGGCCGACCAGCTGGCCATTGACCTGCAGGTCGGCCCGCTCGATGCCCGCCACGCCGAAAAGCTGGCCCTGCGTCTCAGCGGCTGTGCCCTGGTCGATGATGTCTTGTTTTCCGCGAAAGGTTTGCGCGCCGTCGCTTGAGCCGCCATATGCGAGCCTGGAACGGCTTGGCACGATGGAGGGTGGTCTATGGTTGCGCGCATGGCGCTTGGTGTGGGTCTCGGTCTCGTGCTGGCGATGGCCGGTGCGCTGACCGCACGGGCGAGCGAGAACTTGTGCGCGCTCATGGCGATCCCTGCGGAACTGGAGCTGGATTGCGTTACCGAGCTGCGCGCCGACGGCCATGTCGAGGCCAAGGTCACACCGGCGGACGAGACCTGGTTTGCGCCGCTGACCTCGCTGCGCGTCTACCAGCTGCCCGAGCCGGTCGACGACCCGGATGCCTGGCTGAGAGAGCGTCTGGTCGTCGATCTGTCGGGGACGACCAATGCCGTCAGCGCCTTCCTGGCCGGGCCGGATAGCCCGCTCGATGGCAATGCCTGGGCCGAACAGCTCGCCGGCAGCGTCGAACAGCTCGAGGCCTTTCAGGATCTGCCGCTGCAGGGCTGCGATGCACCGCAAGACCGCCCGGGCGGCAGCGCGCGCGAGATGCGCTGCGCCTGGCCGCTCGGCCCGCTGACCCAGTATCTCAGCCTGCGCTATGTCGAACGCGATGGCGTGGCCTATGGCGTCACCATGCGCACCATGAACGAGCGCCGCCTGGAGCACCTGGCCGCCCTGGCCAATGCGCTCGATCGCGATCCGGGCTAGAACGGCGCCATGGGCGCGCCGATGCCGGGGTCCTTGGTGAACACGGTGTCGACGATCGCGCCGGGAAAAGCCGCGCGCAGGGAATCGCGCACCTGGCGCGCACGGGCATCGAACACATCAAGGTCTTCGGCCGGGTAATCCGCCGCCATGATCGCGTGCACGAGGATCTGCAGGCTGCGCCCCGGGCGGATCACGCGGATATGCAAGCGATCGATCGGCAGCGGTTGCAGCGCCTTTTCCACGACATCGCGCACGGCTTCGCGCGTCGCCAGCGGCGGCGCACGGTTGAGCATTTCCATGAGCGCGTTCCAGGCCATGCGGATCGGCACCGCAATCGAGAGCGCAATCACGGCCAGCACCAGGATCGGATCGACATATGGCGCCAGCCAGGCGGCTTCGGAGTGCTGGACCACGGGCACGAGCGCGAAAGCGAGCAGCACGGCCGCAGAGATCGCCGCATTGACCAGCCAGTTGGTAGCATCGGCCTGAACCAGCGGGCTGATCTGCATGGCCGCCGAACGGCGCATGAGCAGGGTCATGGTCAGGCCTGCGAGCGTCGCAAACGCGCCATAAGCAATGGCAACGCCGACCTCGACCGCGCGACCGCCTTCGAACAGCGCCTCGATCGCGCCATAGCCGGCCAGCACACACATGCCGAAGATGAGCATGCCCTTGAAGCCGTTCACCAAAGGCTCGAAATAGCCGTAGCCCATGGGAAAGTCGTCGTCATCGGGCTGCTGCACCAGGGCCGCGACCTTGAGCGTGAACAGTCCGGCGGCAAAGAACACCAGATTGAACAGGCCATCGAGCAGGATGACTTGCGCATCCGCAAAGGCCGCGGCGATCAAGGCCACGACGCCGATGACCAGGCACGCTGCCGCCGAAGCGACCAGTGCACCCCGTTCGGTGCTGAGATCGATCACGCCGCCGGGTCCTGTTTGACGATGCCCAGGCGATCGTGCTGACGGGCGTCCTTCATCGTGGCGATCTCGGCCTTGAGCGCCGCATTCTCCTTTTCCAGCGCCGCCAAACGCTGTGCCACATCCGCGCCGTACCCATGGCGCGCCTTGATGGCCTCGACCCTGCGCTGGAGATCGGCCAGATCGCGTAGCGCCGCCGGCTGGCCGTCATCGCCATAGCGGTCCCTGGCCATGACCAGGACCGCGTCGATCAGCGTGCCGAGCTGACTGCCGTAGCTGGCGACCTCGCGCACGACCTCAGTTTCGACGTCGACATCGCCCTGGAAATCGAAGTTGAAGGTGGGCGAGAACCAGCTCGGCAGGATGCGCTGGCGCACATCACCGCTCAAGGGTAGCGAAAAGAGGGGCAACAGGCTGCCTTTGGCCATGGCGACTCTCCCGGCTCGCGATCGTTGCGCATCAGACTGGACGGGACCTAGCACACCGGGCGGCCACACTGCCGCCTTTCACCGGCGCGCGCACGCGTCTAGGCTTGTCGCCCGACACGTTGGCAAAGGGACCGGCAGGCATGAGCGAGGCGGCGGCGACCTATGGCGCGCGGATCATGGCCCGCTGCGCCGCCCTGCGCCAGATCAGCGAAACGCCGGAAGCCTATTGCCGCCGTTACCTGACGCCGGAACACCGTGCTGCCCTCGACCTGCTCGGTGTCTGGATGCACGACGCCGGCCTTGCCGTGCGCGAGGACGCCGCCGGCAACCTGATCGGCCGGCGCGAGGGCCTTGAACCGGACGCGCCGGTGCTGATCGTCGGCTCGCACCAGGACACCGTGCGCGATGCCGGCGCCTACGATGGCATGCTCGGGGTGCTCGCCGGCATCGAGGTCGCCCAGGCGCTGCACGATGCGGACAGATCGACCCGCCATGCGCTGGAGATCTACGCCTTCGGTGACGAAGAGGGTGCCCGCTTCGCCGCCGCCTATCTCGGCTCGCGCGCACTCGCCGGCACGCGCCGGCCAGAAGACCTGGCATTGCGCGACGACGACGGCGTGACGCTCGCCGAGGCCATGCGCGCCTTCGGGCTCGATCCGCTGCGCCTGAGCGCGGCCACGCGCGATCCCGCGACCGTGGTTGGCTATCTCGAAGCGCATATCGAACAGGGGCCGGTGCTCGACGCCCTGGACCTGCCAGTCGGCGTGGTCACCGCCATCAACGGCCAGTCGCGGCTGGCTGTGCAGGTCACCGGCATGGCCGGGCATGCCGGCACCGTGCCGATGGAGTTGCGCCAGGACGCGCTCACCGGCGCAGTGGCAATGATCCGCAGCATCGAGGACATCGCGCGCGCGGGCGATCATCTGGTCGCCACCGTCGGCCGGATCGAGGCCCTGCCCGGCGCGATCAACGTCATCCCCGGCACGGTCCGCTTCAGCGTTGATGTCCGCGCACCGGCCGATGCCGCGCGCCTGCAGGCTTTGGCAACCATCCGCGAGAGTGTGCAACGGATCGCCGATGAGCGCCGCCTGCAGGTGCAGATCGAGCTGACCCATGACCATGCCGCGATCAGCCTTGATGCCACCCTGGGCGACGCCTTGGCCCGCGCCTGCGCGCAAATCACCGGTTGGCCTGCGCGCCGCCTGGCCAGCGGTGCCGGTCATGACGCCGCCGCGATGAGCGCGCTGTGCCCGTGCGCCATGCTGTTCGTGCGCTGCGAAGGTGGTATCAGCCACCACCCGAATGAAAGCATCACGGCCGACGATGCCGACATCGCCGTGCGCGTCCTGCTCGCCACTGTCCTCGATCTGGATGACCGCCGATGAGCCTGGATGCCGCCAGCCTGAGCGCTCTGCAAGCCGCCTTGGCACAAGAGCGCGACGCCCGCATCGTCTTCCTGCAAAGCCTGGTGCAGACGCCGAGCGACAATCCGCCGGGCGACTGCACAGCCATCGCCGAAACCACTGCCGACCGGCTCGAACGGCATGGCTTCGCCGTCGAACGCCACGCCGTTCCTGACCAGGTCGTGCGCGCCCATGGCATGCTGAGCTGTACCAATTTGATCGTGCGCCAGCGCTTTGGCAGCGGCGACGGGCCAGTGGTGGCGCTGAACGCCCATGGCGATGTCGTCCCACCCGGCGACGGCTGGCAGCACGCGCCCTATGGCGGCGAAATCGACGCTGGCGCGCTGTACGGTCGGGGCGCCGCCGTATCAAAAGCCGACATCGCCAGCTACACCTTCGCGCTCAAGGCTTTGGCGCCTGTCGCGGATCGCCTTAACGGCGTGGTCGAACTGCACATCACCTTCGACGAGGAGATCGGCGGCCTGATCGGTCCGAAATGGATCCTCGATCAGGGCCTGTCCAAGCCGTCTCTGTGCATCAGCGCCGGCTTGAGCCACAGCGTCGTCACCGCCCACAATGGCTGCCTGCACCTCGAGGTCACCGTGCGCGGCCGCTCGGCCCATGCAGCCGCGCCGCACACCGGCCATGACGCGCTCGAGGCCGCGAACGATGTCCTGACCGCCCTTTACGAGCAGCGCGCGATCCTGGCCGAACAGGTCTCGGCGACAGCCGGCATCGGCAGCCCGCAACTGACCATCGGCCTGATCAGCGGCGGCATCAACACCAATGTCGTGCCCGACAAGGTCAGCTTTCGCCTGGATCGACGCCTGATTCCGGAAGAGGACGCCAGCGCCGTCGAAGCCGCGCTGATGCAGCTCATCCAGGGCGCGGTAGCTCATCGGCCGGGGATCGCGCTCGACATCAAGCGCCTGCTGCGCGCCTCACCCTTGCGGCAACTGGACGGCGCCGAGCTTCTGATCGATCCGATCCAGCGCCATGGCGCACGGGTGTTCGGCCACCCGCTCGAGATCGAGGGCGTGCCGCTGTACACCGATGCACGCCTGTACGCCGAGGCCGGCGTGCCGACCGTGTCCTACGGCGCCGGACCGCGCAGCTTTCTCGAAGCCAATGGCCATCGCGCTGAAGAACATGTGCGCTTGAGCGATTTCGATGGCGCCACCGAGGTCGTCGCCTGCACCCTGGCGGAGCTACTTGGCGCCTAATGATTGCAACTTTTCCACCGCCATGAGCACGGCTTCGGGCGTCGCCGGTGCCTGCAAGGGGATGGGCGTTCGTGGCGGAGCGATCGTGCCGAGCGCATCGCGGATCGCCAGAAACACCGAAATGGCCAGCATCAACGGCGGCTCACCAATGGCCTTCGAGCGGAAAATCGTGTCCTCGCGATTGGGCAGATCCGGCACGATGTGGACATTGAACACCGGCGGCACGTCGCGCGAACCGGGGATCTTGTAGGTCGACGGTCCGTGCGTCCTGAGCGCGCCCCGATCGTCCCAGACCAGCTCCTCCGAGGTCAGCCAGCCCATGCCCTGGACGAAACCGCCCTCGATCTGACCGAGATCGATCGCCGGGTTGAGGGAGGTGCCGCAATCCTGGACGATGTCGACGCGCAGGCAGCGGTTTTCGCCGGTCAGCGTGTCGATGATCACCTCAGCCGCCGCGGGGCCTTAAGTGTAGTAGAATAACGGCCGGCCGGTCATGGTCTGCGGATCCCAGTGGATCTTCGGCGTCTGGTAGTAGCCGGTTGCCGACAGCGACACCCGCTCAGCCCAGCATTTCTGCGCCAGATCGGCAAACGTGATCGCTTCGTTGCCGGCATAGATCCGCCCGCCCCGCCACTCCAGCGCGCGCTCGTCCACCGCGAAATGCCGGGCGGCGACCGCGTTCATGCGCGCCCGGATGGTCTGCACGGCCGCCAGCGCCGCCTTGCCGTTCAGGTCCGAACCGGATGACGCTGCCGTGGCGCTGGTATTGGGCACCTTGTCGGTCGCCGTGGCACTGATCTTGACGTTATCCAGATCGATCTGGAAGCCCTCGGCAACCACCTGGCCGACCTTGACGAACAAGCCCTGGCCCATCTCGGTGCCGCCATGGTTCAGGTGCACCGAGCCGTCGGTGTAGACATGCACCAGAGCGCCCGCCTGGTTGAGGGTCGGCAGGTTGAACGAAATGCCGAACTTGATCGGCATGGTCGCCAGACCGCGCTTGAGCACCGGGCTAGTGACATTGAAGGCGGCTATCTCGGCGCGTCGGGCGGCAAGGTCCGCCCGATCAGCCAGTTCACCGACCATGCGCGCAATCTGGTTGTCCTCGACGACCTGACCGTAGGGCGTGATCTCACCGGTCTCCGGCCCGTAATAGTTGCGCGCGCGCAGCTCATCGAGCCCGAGGCCGAGGCGCCTTGCCGTGTCATCCAGCAGGCATTCGATCGCCAGCATGCCCTGCGGCCCGCCAAAGCCGCGAAACGCCGTGTTGGACACCGTGTTCGTCCGGCAGGCGAAGCCGCGCAGGTCCGCGTTCGGCAGGTCATAGCAATTATCGGCATGGCACAGCGCGCGGGTGATCACCGGCCCGGACAGGTCGGCGACATTGCCGGCGCGTGCGGCAAAGCGCATGGCCACCGCCAGCACGCGGCCGCCGGCATCGACACCGACCGTGTAGTCCACCTGCATGTCGTGGCGCTTGCCGGTCATGATCATGTCATCGTCGCGCGGCAGGCGCAGCTTGACCGGCCGACCGGTGCGCTCGGCCAGGGCGGCGGCAATGGCGGCGATGATGGTCGCCTGGCTCTCCTTGCCGCCGAACGCACCGCCCATGCGTCGGCACTCCACGGTCACGGCATTGAACGGCACACCCAGAACATGCGCTACGCCATGCTGCACCTCGCTCGGGTGCTGCGTCGATGACAGGACGCGCATGTCGTGGTCTTCGCCCGGGATGGCGTAAGCGATCTGCCCTTCCAGGTAAAAATGATCTTGGCCGCCGATGTCGAGCCTGCCGTCGAAAACCTGCGCCGCGGCCTTGATCGCTTGCCCGGCATCGCCGCGGACGATGCGCTGGGGCTTGCAGACATAGTCTTCGCGCGCGCGCGCCTCGTCGATCGACAACACCGGCGCCAGCGGTTCGATTTCGACCTCGATGGCCTTGGCCGCGGCGCGCGCCTGATCCAGATTGTCCGCAGCTACGGCGGCGACGGGATGCCCCAGCCATTGCACCTCATCGATCGCCAGCGCCGGCTCGCCGGACAGGATCGGCGCGATGTCGTTAACCCCTTTGAAAGTTTTTCCTGTCAGGATCGCGTGGACACCAGGCATGGCGCGCGCGATCGAAAGATCGAGCCGGGTAATGCGACCGCATGGCTGCGGGCTGCCGGCGAGCGCGACATGCAAGGTGCCCGGCCATTCCGGCAGATCATCGATGTAGGGCGCCTCGCCGGTGACGTGCTTGCGCGCGCTGTCATGCTGCATGGCCTGATGCGCGCCGCCTTTGATGGTCGCGGGCGGCAACGCTGTTGCCGGTACGACACTGGCCTGCGGCGCGTGGGTCTGGCCGGGGATGACAACGGCAGTGCGTTGCGCTTGCGCCTCGTCGGCGTGGCGGGCCGCCGCGTGCGATAGCGCCTTGCCGGCAACGTCGGGCCCGGGTGCGCTCATGAGGCCATGACCTCGACCTGTTGGCCGTCAAGATCGTGCCAGAGACGGAGCAGAAGATTGCCGAGCACAGAGCGACGATAGCCGGCAGTGCCGCGGACATCACTCAATGGCGTGAAGCAGGAACGCGCGGTTTCGGCTGCCTCGCGCACGGTCGTCAGCGACCAGGGCCGGCCGATCAGGCGCTGCTCGACGGTCGTTGCGCGCACAGGCGTTGCCGCCACGCCGCCGAAGGCGATGCGTGCATCCCCGATCAGGCCGGTGGCGTCCAAGCGCAAGCGAAAGGCGCCGAGCACGCAGGAAATGTCCTGGTCATAGCGCTTGGCGACCTTGTAGGCGCGGAAGGAGTCGCCGGGTTTCGGCAGCGGCAAGCGGAGGCGGGCAATGACTTCGCAGGGCCGCAGATCCGGCTTGCGGTAGTCGAGAAAGAACGCCTCGAGCGGCAGACGGCGCGTCCCGGCCGGCCCGGCCAGCTCGATCTCTGTACCGAGTGCGATCAGGCACGGCGCACCGTCGCCGATCGGCGAGGCCGTGCCGAGATTGCCGCCGAGCGTCGCCTGAGAACGGATCTGGCTGGAGCCGAAGCGGCGCAAAATGGTCGCGAAACTCGGATAGTGCCGTTCGACCACCGGCAGCAGCCATTCCAGCGACACCGCTGCGCCGATCAGCACATGCTGTTCATTGACCTCGATCTGCCTGAGCTCCGCGACATCGCGCGTGCAGATGATCTCGTCCAGCCGGCCCTGGCGCTTGGCGACGATCAGGCCGAGATCGGTGGCACCGGCAACGAGGCGCGCATCGGGTCGCTCGGCCCGCATGTGCAGCAGCGCATCGAGTGTGCGTGGTCGCGCGAACCTGCCATCGTCCGGCGGATCGTCGGCCTGGGCAGCGTCAGGCACGGACGGTGTCCCAGTGCCCGCGGCCCCCACCTGGCGTTGCACAGTCGCACTGCAAAGCGCCGCATCTCGGCACGCACACGCCTCCAGCCACGGCGCCGCTTCGGTTGCGGCATCGCGCGCAGCATCAACGATCGGCCGGTAGCCCGTGCACCGGCACAGATTGCCGGCAAGCGCGTCGTGAATGGCATCGACGCCGTGCAGCCGTCCCTGGCCGTGCTGCGCCACGAGCGCCAATACGATGCCGGGCGTGCAAAAGCCGCACTGGCTGCCGTTCTGCGCGATCATCGCCTGCTGCACGGGATGCAGCGGCTGCGCCGGATCGCTGATGCCCTCGATCGTGCGCACAGCGAGGCCGTGCACCTGGCCCAGCAGCAGGATACAGCTATTGACCGCGCGCCAGGCCGGCTGCGCGTCTAGATCGAGCACGAGCACGGTGCACGCCCCGCAATCGCCCTCGGCGCAGCCTTCCTTGGTACCGCACAAACGCAGATGGACGCGCAGATAGTCGAGCAGCGTCGTCGATGGTGCGAGATCGGCCCGGACGGTCGTCCCGTTGAGCACAAAGGTCACGCTCATGGCTGCACCGCCCGCCGGTCGCTCAGCCTTGGGCAAACCCGGAGCGATGCGCCCAGCCGGTCATGCGTTGTTCCAGCCATGCCATCACCGCATACATGCCGATGCCTTCGATCGCCAGCGCCACCAGCCCGGCGAAGACCAGCGGCACCTCGAAATTGGCCTGGGCCACCAGCATCATGTTACCCAGGCCGGAATTGGCCGCCACCGTTTCGCTGATCACTGAACCGACGAAGGCCAAGGTGATCGCCACCTTCAGCGAGCCGAAAAAATACGGCAGCGAACGCGGGATCCCTACTTTCAACATGATGTCCAGCTTGCGCGCGCCAAGGGCCCGCAGGACGTCCTCCATCTCCGGCTCGATGGTCGCCAGGCCGGTGGCGACATTGACCACGATGGGAAAGAACGAGATCAGGAAGGCCGTGAGCACCGCCGGGATCCAGCCGGTGCCGAACCACAACACCAAGATCGGCACGACCGCCACTTTCGGGATCGAGTTGAAACCGATCATGATCGGATAGAGCCCGGCATAGATCGCCCGCGACCAGCCGATGAAGAGCCCCATCGCCATGCCGAACACGACAGCCATGCCGAAGCCGAGCAGCGTCGTCCACAAGGTCTGGATCGAGTTGTTCCACAGCGCGCGATGAAACTCGACAAAGGCGCCGGCGATGACGCTCGGCGTCGGCAGGATATAGGGTGGCACATCGAGCGCGCGGCAGGCCAGCTCCCAAAAGGCGAACAGCCCGAGGGTCCACAGCCAAGGCGCCCATCTGATCCAGTCGATCCGCCCCGTGCGGGTCATGCGCGCGCCGCCTTGATGTGGCCGCGCAGCTCATGGACCGTGTCGATGAAGTCCTGCGCGTAGGTAATTTCCAGATCGCGCGGGCGAGGAAAGGCGATCTGCCGCTCGGCGATGATCCGCCCGGGCCTTGCACTCATGACGACCACGCGATCGGCCAGAAACGCCGCCTCACGCAGCTCATGGGTGACCAGAATGGCCGTGAAGCCGCGCTCGTCATGCAGATCGCGCATGACACACCAGAGCTCCTCCTTGGTGAACGCATCGAGCGCGCTGAACGGTTCATCGAGCATGAGCAGCGCCGGCTCATGGATGAGCGCCCGGCATAACGAGGCGCGCTGCTGCATGCCGCCGGACAGCTCCCAGGGAAATTTTTCGCCGGCGCCTTCCAGCCCGACCGAGGCGAGCAGGCGCTCAGCGCGCTCGACATAAGCCGCCCGCTCCCGGCGCAGGCGCGCGCGATGCGGCTGCACGATCTCGAGCGGCAGGAGGACATTGTCGAGCACCGTGCGCCAGGGCAGCATGACCGGGTTTTGAAAGGCCATGCCGGCAATTTTCACCGGGCCGGCGACTTCGCGCCCGTCCACGGTCACGCTGCCCCGATCGGGAAAGCGCAAGCCGGTCGCCAGGCGCATGAGGGTCGATTTTCCACAGCCCGACGGGCCAACCACGGCGACGAACTCGCCGCGATCGACCTTGAGGGTCAGGCCGTCAACGGCCGGTGGTTCGTCCGGCCCGCCATAGCTGAGCGCGACATTGTCGACATCGACGAAGTGCACCGCCTCGCCGTTCACTGCAGCATGCGCGCATCGGCAGGTGGCAGGAACGCGTCGGTGAAAACGTCTTCGCCAGCCGGCAAATCACCTTCGAAGTCATAAGTTTGTGCGATTTGCTTGATAGAACGGTTGAAGCGCGCATAGTCGACGCCGCCAAAGCCGTTGGCCGCGGTTTCGTCGGTCAGGATGTTCTGCGCCAGGGCCATGTTGAGCCGCTCGAGCTCGACCTCCTTGCGGGCGACGTCATTGTACTTCAGCACGGCCTCGACGCCCTCTTCCGGATTGGCGATGACGTCGGCCAGGCCTTTGATGGTCGCGGCGATGAAGCCCTTGACCGCGTCCGGATTGTCCGCCGCGAAGTCCGGATTGACCATGATGGCGTTGCCGTAGAGATCCAGGCCATAATCGGCCATGAGCAGGACGCTGATATCGTCTTCCGGCACCTCATTGGCCTTCAGATTGATGAACGAGCTGAAGGAAAAGCCGGTGATCGCCTGAACTTCGCCGCGAGCGAGCATCGGTTCGCGCACCGGAAAGCCGACATTCTCGATGGCGACCTTGGAAGCGTCGATATCGTTGGCGGCGACGAAGGCGGCCCATTGGGCGTAGGCGCCATCGGGTGCCGGCGCGCCGAGCGTCTTGCCTTCGAGGTCCTTGGGCACGTCGACGCCGAGGCTCTTGCGGCCGACAATGGCAAAGGGCGGCTTGTTGTACATGATCATGACCGCCTTGACGTCCAGATCGGGGTTCTGGTCGCGGAACTTGACCAGCGAATTGATGTCGGCAAAGCCCATCGGATAGGTGCCGCTGGCCACGCGCGGGATCGCCTCGAGCGAGCCTTTGCCGGTGTCGATGCTGACATCGAGGCCTGCCTCGGCGTAGTAACCTTTCTCCAGGGCGAGCAGGAACGGCGCCGCCGGGCCTTCGAACTTCCAATCGAGCGAGAATTTTAGTGGCGTTTGCGCGCTGGCTGGCGCGCTCAGGCCGATGACGGCACTGGCGACAGCGCCGGCAAGGGCAAGAAAGGGTCGGCGGGCGAGCATGGACGAAGATCCTTCCGAAGCCTGGTGTCATAGCAGCGATGCACTGGCCGATTGCCGAGCAAGCCGGATGCCAAGCCCGGCAGTCCCGGTCCGGCGGCCACACGCATCAAGACCTGCCAGCAAATGCGGCAGTGGCCAAGCGGTCTGCTGAGGTTTTGCGCAGACCGCCCACGTGATCGGCACCTAGTCCGCCTGACCCGGCGCACCGGCGGCGATCCAGGCGGCCAGCAAGGCCCGCTCGTCGTCGGTCATGCCGGTCGTGTTGCCGAGCGGCATGGCCCTGGCGACGACCGCCTGCTCGTGGATCAACGGCGCCGCGCCGATGATGGCATCGGGCGTATCGAGCAGGATGCCGGCGGGTGCCTCGGCAAAACCGTCATAGCTCGGATGCTCGGCGTGGCAGACGGCGCAGTGCTCGGCGACGATCGGTGCAATGTCGTTGAACGCGACCGCCTCGCCGGTGCCGGCAACCGGACGTGGCAGGCTCAGGGCGATGACCAATGCCAGGCAGGCGCTCACCGGCGCCCAGAGCCACCATTTTTGCCCATGCCCAGCGTCCATCTCGTTGAAGAAATGGCGCACGAGCCCGCCCGCGAGGATGACCACGATGAGGATCAGCCAGTTCAGGTCGGCACTGAACGCCATCGGGTAATGATTTGAAATCATGACGAACAGTACTGGCAGCGTCAGGTAATTGTTGTGCAGTGAGCGCTGCTTGGCCTGCGCGCCCAACGCCGGGTCCGGCTGCTGGCCGGCGAGCAGATCGGCGACGACGATTTTCTGGTTCGGGATGATCACGAAAAAGACATTGGCGACCATGATTGTGCCGATGAAGGCGCCGACATGGATGTAGGCCCCCCGGCCGGAATAGACCTGTGTGTAGGCAAACGCCGCCAGGGACAGCAACGCGAACAGGGCCAGCGCCAGGATGCGGCTGTCTGTGCCGAGCGCTGACTTGCACAAGCGGTCATAGGCAAGCCAGCCGAGCGCCAGGGAGACCAGGCTGAGCCCGATGGCCATCGGCTTCGAGACAGAAAGCACTGCCGGATCAATCAGATACAGCTCGGCGCCGGCGTAATAGATCAACACCATCAGGAAAGCGCCGGAAATCCAGGTCGAATAGGCTTCCCATTTGAACCAGTGCAGTTCACGCGGCATGTGGGCCGGCGCAACCATGTATTTCTGGATGTTGTAGAAACCGCCGCCATGGACCTGCCAGGTTTCGCCACCGACACCCTCGGGCAGGCGGTCGCGCCGGCGCAGGCTCATATCGGTGCCGATGAAATAGAACGACGTGCCGATCCACAAGATACCGGCGAGCAGGTGCACCCAGCGCACGAGAAGCTCGAGCCAATCGCCCAGAACCGGCCATAAGCCACTCAAATCGTTTAACTCCCGCGATAGGTGCTGTAGCCGAACGGTGCCAGCAGCAGCGGCACATGATAGTGTTCGCTCGCATCTGCGATGCCAAAGCGGATGACAACCTCATCCAAGAACGGCGGCTCGGGCATGGTCACGCCGCCGGCGCGCAGGTAGTCACCCGCGGCGAAAATGAGCTCGTAGACCCCGGGCGTCATGGCATCGCCCTCGAGCAAAGGGGTTGCCAAGCGGCCGTCATGGTTGGTCGTGCGCTCCCCCAAGGGCACGCGCCGCTCGCCTTCGAAACGGTAAAGCGCCAGGCTGAGCCCGGCTGCCGGGCGGCCTTGGGCGGTATCGAGCACATGTGTCGTCAAACGTCCGCCGGCCATGTCAGTTGACCCCTTGCTACGTCGGCTCTTGAAAGGTGACAACGCTGGTTGATGCCCTGGAGAATGCCTTGCCCACGCCGCCAAGCAAGATGTCTCGTGCTGCCTTCGTCGCGACCTTCGGCCCGGTCTTCGAGGACACGCCCTGGATCGCCGCGGCGACGTATGATGCCGGCCTGGACGCACGCCATGACACAGCCGCCGGCCTGCACGCCGCCATGGTGGCCGTGCTGCGCGCAGCGAACGACGATGCCAAGCTGGCACTGATTCGCGCGCATCCCGATCTGGCCGGACGCCTGGCTTTGGCGGGCGCGCTCGGCGCCGACAGCACCACCGAGCAAAAAAGCGCTGGCCTCGATCAATGCACGCCCGACGAGCTCGAACGGTTCACAAGCTTGAACCAGGCCTATCAGGCCAGGTTCGGCTTTCCGTTCATCATGGCCGTCAAGGGGCGCGCGCGCACGGAGGTCCTGGCTGCCTTCGAGCGCCGGCTGGCCCATGATCGCGACACGGAATTCACGCAAGCGCTGGCGCAGATCGAACGCATCGCCTGGCTGCGCCTGCACGACCTGTTGCCCGAGACTTGACCTTTGCCGCCGGGCGTCTCTGTCTGCTGTGAAGCAACGACAAGCTAGCGGGAGGCATGGCATGACCGAGCACGCCACGCGCAGACTGCGCTCGCAGGCCTGGTTTGACGATCCGAGCGATCCGGGCATGACCGCGCTCTATCTCGAGCGCTACATGAATTACGGCCTGACCCGCGAGGAGTTGCAGGCCGGCAAGCCGATCATCGGCATCGCCCAGACTGGCAGCGATCTGGCGCCGTGCAACCGGCATCACATCGAATTGGCCAGGCGCGTGCGCGACGGCATCCGCGATGCCGGCGGCGTCGCCTTCGAGTTTCCCACCCATCCGATCCAGGAAACCGGCAAGCGGCCGACCGCGGCACTGGATCGCAATCTCGCCTATCTGTCGCTGGTCGAGATCCTGCACGGCTATCCGATCGACGGCGTCGTGCTCACCACCGGTTGCGACAAGACCACGCCCGCCTGCCTGATGGCCGCGGCAACGGTCGACATTCCGGCGATTGTCCTTTCTGGCGGGCCGATGCTGGATGGCCATTTTGGCGGCCGTCTGGTCGGCTCCGGCACGATCGTCTGGGAAAGCCGTCGCCTGCTCGCCGTCGGCGAGATCGACACCGACGAATTCTTCGAGCGGGTGGCCGCCTCGGCGCCCTCGGCCGGGCATTGCAACACCATGGGCACAGCGCTGTCGATGAACAGCATGGCGGAAGCGCTCGGCATGTCGCTGCCCGGCTGCGCCTCGATCCCGGCGCCCTATCGCGAGCGGGCGCAGATGGCCTATCGTACCGGTCTGCGCATCGTCGACATGGTGCGCGAAGATCTCAAGCCGTCGAAAATCCTCACCCGCAGCGCCTTCGAGAACGCGATCAGCGTGTGCTCGGCAATTGGCGGCTCGACCAACTGCCCGCCGCACGTCACCGCGATCGCCCGGCATGCCGGCGTCGCCCTCGATATCCAGGACTGGCAGGACATCGGTTACGCCATTCCCCTGCTGGCCAATATCCAGCCCGCCGGCGCCTTCCTGGGCGAAGGCTTCCATCTGGCCGGCGGCGTGCCGGCGGTCATGGCCGAACTGCTCAAGGCGGGCAAGCTGCACGGCGACGCCCTCACGGTCAGTGGCAAGAGCGTAGCCGCCAATCTGGCAGGCGCGCACAGCGCCAATCCGGCGGTGATCCATGCCTACGAGCGGCCGATGCGGGAAAATGCCGGTTTTCTGGTCATTGCCGGTAATCTGTTCGACGCCGCGCTGATGAAGATGAGCGTCATTTCCGATGAGTTCCGCACACGCTATCTCGAGCGACCGGGCAAGGAAGGGATCATCGACGGCAAGGCCGCCGTGTTCGACGGTCCGGAAGACTATCACGCGCGCATCAACGATCCGAGCTTAGGCATTGACGCCAATACCTTTTTGGTCATTCGCGGCGTTGGCCCGGTGGGGTATCCGGGCGCCGCCGAGGTGGTCAACATGCAGCCGCCCGATGCGTTGATCAAAGCCGGCATCAGCGCCCTGCCCACACTCGGCGACGGTCGGCAAAGCGGCACCTCGGAGAGCCCGTCGATCCTCAATGCCTCACCGGAAGCGGCCGTCGGCGGCAATTTGGCGATCCTGCACACCGGCGATCCGGTGCGCCTGGATCTGAACACACGGCGGCTCGACGTTCTGCTCAGTGATGATGACATCGCCGCGCGCCGGGCGGCCTTGCCCGAGCGCACGCTGCAGCACCAGACCCCGTGGCAGGAACTGCAGCGCGCCCATGTCGGCCAGCTTTCCACCGGCGCATGTCTGGATTTCGCCACGGCCTATCAGCGCATCGCCGAGCAGCTGCCGCGCCACAACCACTGAGCCGCTGGACGCGCGGTCAGTTCACCGGCGTCAGCAGGGGCTGGCCGGCGAAATGCGCTTCGAGATTGCGCACGACCAGATCGCCCATCGCCCAGCGCGTGTGATGCGTGGCACTGCCCTGGTGCGGGCTGAGTACGACATTGTCCAGGCTCAGCAGGTCTTCTGGCACGCGGGGTTCATCGGCGAAGACATCCAGCGCGGCGGCGCCGAGGCCGCCCGATTGCAGCAGCTCGACCAGGGCCGGTTCGTCGACGATGGAGCCGCGTGCGATATTGACGAACGTGCCCTTCGGCCCGAGCGCTTCGAGCACCTGCCGGCTGATCAGCCCGTCGGTCCCGCCACCGCCCGGCACGACTGCGACCAGATAGTCGGCATCGCACGCCAGGGCGATCAGATCGGCGTAGTAGGCATAGCCCAGGCCAGGCTGTTCGTTGCGGCCATGATAGGCGATGTGCATGCCGCATGCCTCGGCGCGCCGGGCGATCGCCTTGCCGATCCTGCCCAGGCCGACGATGCCGCAGCGCTTGCCGCCGAGCCGCTCGGTCAGCGGGTAGTTGCCCTTGCGCCAGTTACCGTCGCGAACGAAACGATCGGCCTGCGGAATCCGCCGGCAGATCGCCAGCATCAGGCCCAGGGCCATGTCGGCGACGTCGTCGGTGAGCACATCCGGCGTGTTGGTCACCTTGATGCCGTGCGCGCTGGCGTAGCCGACATCGATGGCATCGTAGCCGACGCCGTAGCAGGCGACGATCTGCAGCGCCGGCAGCTTGGCCATGAGCTCGGCGCTGGCGCCATGATGTCCGGTCGTAGCGATCGCCTGGACGCGCGCTGCGACGCCCTCCAGCCAGGCGTCATCGCCCTGGTGCTCCCAGTAACGAAACAGTGTGGCACCGGCATCGAGGCGCGCCATGACGTCCTCGACCATGGGTGCAATCATCAGGATTCCGGCCATTTATGTATGCCTCCACGTATACGTTGTTGTGTTTCAGGCCGCGTCAGGCCGTCCCGAGACGCCATTAAATCGATTAAAAAAAGATTGACCGCCTCGTCCTGTGCGGCATGCTTACGCACGAAATCAGGGTGTTGCATGCGCGTTTAAGCCCAGCATGGCCCGCGCGGCGCGACGGCGAAAGAGGCAAGTGCGCTTGCCTGGCCGGTGCCGTGACGAGAAGCCGAACATCAGCTGGCCGATGCGCAACAGGCGTTGGGGAGGCAGGAGCCGCATGGCTTCGGTTGACTTGGTCGATGTGCGCAAGTCGTTCGGTATCGTCGAGGTCATCCACGGCGTTGACGTACCGATCGCTGACGGCGAGTTCGTTGTCCTGGTCGGCCCGTCGGGCTGCGGCAAGAGCACGTTGCTGCGCATGATCGCCGGGCTCGAGCCGATCACCTCGGGCACGATCAGCATCGGCGGCCGCGTGGTCAACCAGGTGCCGCCGAAAGAGCGCGACATCGCCATGGTCTTCCAGAACTACGCGCTCTACCCGCACATGACCGTGCGCGACAATATGGGCTTCTCGCTCAAGCTGCGCGGTGACACCAGCAGCCATATCGCCGAGCGCGTCGGCATTGCGGCCGACATCCTCGGTTTAGGTGCCCTGCTCGATCGCTACCCGCGCCAGCTCTCCGGCGGCCAGCGCCAGCGTGTCGCCATGGGCCGGGCGATCGTGCGCGATCCGCAGGTCTTTCTGTTCGACGAGCCGCTGTCCAATCTCGATGCCAAGCTGCGCGTGCAGATGCGCACCGAAATCAAGGCGCTGCACCAGCGGCTTGGCACGACGACCATCTACGTCACCCATGACCAGGTCGAAGCCATGACCATGGCCGACAAGATCGTGGTCATGCATGATGGCATCGTGGAGCAGATGGGCGCGCCGCTCGAACTGTTCGACAATCCCGCCAACACCTTTGTTGCCGGGTTCATCGGTTCGCCAGCCATGAACTTCCTCGAAGGCCATCTGCGCCGGGGCAATGGCGCGATCTATGTCGAAACCGACGACGGCCTGCGCCTGCATGCAACGCCCGATCACGCCGGCGAGGACGGCCAGCGCGTGGTCTACGGCATCCGCCCGGACCGACTGCACCTGACCGGCAGCGCCCACGGCGTGCCGGCCGAGGTGCATGTCGTCGAGCCGACCGGTACGGAGATCCAGGTCATGAGCCGGATCGCCGAAATCGAGGTCGCGGCCGTTTTTCGCGATCGCCACCCGCTCAGCCCAGGCGAAACCATCTATCTCGCGCCTGAAGCCGAGCACGCCCATCTGTTCGATGCCGAAAGCGGTCAACGGCTCTGAACCGCGTTCGCATCACATCGCCACCGGCACCAGGACGTGAGCCGCCGGGGTCACATCGCAGGGAAGCAAGGACCAGGGAGAACAAGATGTTCATCAAGACAAGGCGCGGTTTCCTCAAGAACAGCTCAGCGCTGGCCATCGGCGGCGCGCTGACCGGTACGAACTTGCTCGCCTGGGCCAAGGCCTGGGCCGCCGACAATCCGTTCACCCCGGAAGAGGGCGCGTCCTTGCGCCTTCTGCGCTGGCAGCGCTTTGTCGAGTCCGAGGATGTCGCTTTTAACGAGCTGATCGCCGCCTTCACCGAGGCCACCGGCGTCGAGGTCACGGTGGAAAGCGAGTTCATGGACGACATCCAGCCCAAAGCCTCGGTGGCGGCCAATGTCGGCAGCGGCCCGGACCTGATCTGGGGTCTGTATTCCACGCCGCACCTGTTCCCGGACAAGCTGGTCGAGGTCACCGATGTCGCCACCTATCTCGGCGACAAATATGGTGGCTGGGTCGACTCGGCGGTGACGTACGGCACCAGCGGCGACAAATGGATCTGCATTCCGCTCTGCTACAACGGCAATATGATCAACTATCGCAAGTCGATGGTCGAGCAGGCCGGCTTCAGCACCTTCCCGGAAGACAATGCCGGCTTCCTCGAGCTGTGCAAGGCGCTCAACGCCCAGGGCACGCCGGCTGGCATGGCGCTCGGCCACGCCACCGGTGACGGCAATGCCTGGGTGCACTGGGCGCTGTGGTCCCATGGCGGCTACCTAGTCAACGAGAACGATGAAGTCATCATCGACAGCCCCGAGACGCTGGCCGCGTGCAACTATGTCAACGAGCTGTATCAGACGTTCATTCCGGGCACGGCGTCCTGGAACGACGGCAACAACAACAAGGCCTTCCTCGCCGGCGAGGTGTCCCTGACCAATAACGGCATCTCGATCTACCAGAAAGCCGTGGTCGACGGCATGGAGATGGCCGAGGACATCGATCACGCCTTCTGGCCCGAGGGCCCGGCGGGCAAGCCGACCGAATTCCACATCTGCTACCCGCTCATGGCGTTCACCTACACCGAGTACCCGAATGCCTGTAAGGCGCTCATGGCCTTCATCCTGGAACGGCCGCAATATGATGAGTGGCTAATGGGCGGTGTCGGCTACCTGACCCATCCGCTCAACGCCTATGACGACAACCCGGTGTGGACGGAGGATCCCAAACGGACAATCTTCCGCGAGGCCGCCAAGCGCACCCTGACGGCCGGCCATCTCGGTTCGGTCGGCGAAAAGGCGGCGGCCGCGCTCGCCGAGTTCATCGTGCTCGACATGTTCGCCTCCAGTGCGACCGGCCAGACCTCACCCGAGGAGGCCATTCAGCAGGCGGCGCGCAAGGCCGAGCGTATCTACCGTAGCAGCTAAGCCTGCAGCCCGAGCCGCCGGGTGGCGCTAAACTGGCACCACCCGGCGCGCGTCGCGCTGCCCGTTCGGAACCGCGCATGAGCAGCACAGCCCAAGCCCGTCACGTCGGCGTCAGAGCGCTTCCGGCCGAAACCAGCCGCTGGCAGCAGATCTCCCGCCACCGCAATTTCCTGGGCTTCTGGTTCATGCTGCCGGCAGCGGCATTCTTGCTGCTGTTTTTGACCTACCCGCTTGGGCTCGGCATCTGGCTGAGCATGACTGACGCCAAGATCGGCCGGCCTGGCTGGTTCGTCGGGCTGGAGAATTTCCGCTGGCTGTCCGGCGATGCCGTGTTCTGGCTGTCGGTGTTCAACACCATGCTGTACACCACGGTCGCCAGCGTCATTAAGTTCGCCATCGGTCTGTATCTGGCCATCTTGCTCAACAATCACCTGCCGTTCAAAGCCTTCCTGCGCGCCATCGTGCTGTTGCCCTTCATCGTGCCGACGGTATTGAGCGCAATTGCCTTCTGGTGGATCTTTGACAGCCAGTTCTCGATCATTTCCTGGGCGCTGACCAATCTCGGCCTGATCGACCAGAACATCAATTTCCTGGGCGATCCGAACAATGCCCGCGCCAGCGTGATCTTCGCCAATATCTGGCGCGGCGTGCCCTTTGTCGCCATCACGCTGCTCGCCGGTCTGCAGACCATCCCGCCCAGCCTGTACGAGGCCGCCGTGATCGATGGCGCGACGCGCTGGCAGATGTTCCGCTATGTCACCTATCCGATGCTGACCCCCATCATTGCGGTGGTCATGACTTTTTCCGTGCTGTTCACCTTCACCGACTTCCAGCTGATCTGGGCGATGACCCGCGGCGGGCCGGTGAACGCCACCCATCTGATGGCCACGCTCAGCTACCAGCGCGCGATTTTGGGCGGCAATCTCGGCGAAGGTGCGGCGATCGCGACCGCCATGATCCCCTTCCTGCTGGCCTGCATCATGGTCTCCTGGTTCGGCCTGCAACGGCGCAAATGGCAGCAGGGCCAGAGCGATGACTGACCCGATCTTGCGAGGCGCCTAACGCCATGGCTACACGCACTGCCGATATCAGCCAGCGCCCCGGCACGAGCCAGGCCAAGCGCGATGACCGCGAAGGCATGGCCTATCTGGAAACGCTCGGCTCGCGCTGGGTCAATATCTACCTGCCGCTGATCGTCATCGTCTTTGTGTTGCTGTTTCCCTTTTACTGGATGTCGATCACGGCACTGAAGCCGAACGAAGAACTGCTCGACATCCAGACCAAGAACCCGCTCTTGGTCTACGCACCGACGCTGGCCCATTTCAAGCATCTGCTGTTCAACACCGACTACCCGTCGTGGATGCTCAACACCATGCTGGTGGCCGTGGTGGCGACCTTCCTGTCGGTCGCCTCCTCGGTCATGGCGGCGTATGCCATCGTGCGCATCCGCTACTCGGGTTCGCAGATGATCGGTGGCATGATTTTTCTGGCCTATCTCGTGCCGCCATCGATTTTGTTCATTCCGCTCGCCACTGTGGTCTTTCAATACGGCCTGTTCGACACGCCATTGGCGCTGATCCTGACCTATCCGACCTTCCTGATCCCGTTCAGCACCTGGCTGCTCATGGGCTATTTCAAGTCGATCCCCTATGAGCTGGAAGAATGCGCCCTGATCGACGGTGCCTCGCGGCTACAGATCCTGATGAAGATCATCCTGCCCTTGAGCGTCCCGGGGCTGATCTCGGCCGGCATTTTTGCATTCACCTTGTGCTGGAACGAGTTCATCTATGCCCTGACCTTCATCTCCAGCTCGGACAACAAGACCGTGCCGGTGGCGGTCCTGTCGGAGCTGGTTGACGGCGATGTCTATCACTGGGGTGCGCTCATGGCCGGCGCCTTGCTCGGCTCGCTGCCGGTGGCGATCTTGTACAGCTTCTTTGTCGAGCATTATGTCAGCTCGATGACCGGTGCCGTGAAGGAATAGCAGGTCGATGCGTGTTGCGTTTGTGGGCCTCGGTGCCATGGGTCGGGGTATGGCTGCCAATCTGCTCGACGCCGGCCACGAGGTGCGCGGCTTCGATGTCGCTGAAAGCAGTCTCGTCTGGCTGCAACAGCGCGGCGGCGCGCCGAGCACGACCGTCGCTGACGCCTGCACAGATGCCGAGGCGCTCGTCTCCATGGTCGTCAATGATACCCAGACCGAAGCGGTGCTGTTCGGCGACAACGGCGCCGTCGGCGCGCTCGGTGTCGGTGCGCTGGTGATGTTATGCTCGACCATGCCGCCGCGAGCGGTCGAAGGTTTTGCCGAACGCGCGATTACCCATGGCTGGCACCTGCTCGATGCGCCGGTCAGCGGCGGCACGGTCGGCGCCGAGGCCGGCACGCTGTCGATCATGGCCGCCGGCGATGCCACCGCCTTCGAGCTGGCAGCGCCGCTGCTCGATGCCATGGCCGGCAAGGTGCATCGCATGGGCGACCAGCCGGGCATGGGCGCGGCCATGAAGGTCGTGCACCAGCTCGCGGCCGGCACGCATCTGGCGGTCGCCGCCGAGGTCATGGCGCTGGGCGCCAAGGCCGGCCTCGCGCCGCAGACCGTGTTCGACGTCATCTCAGGTGCCGCCGGGCGCTCCTGGATGTTCGAAAACCGCGTGCCGCACATGCTCGATGACGACTACACGCCGCAAAGTGCCGTGGAGATCTTCGTCAAGGACCTGGGTCTGGTGCTCGACGCGGGCAAAACCTTGCGCTTTCCGTTGCCTTTGGCCGCCGCCGCCCATCAGCAGTTCCTGGCCGCTGCCGCCCTGGGTCACGGCCAGCTCGATGACGCCGCCGTGGTCAAAGTCTACGAGGCGCTCGCCGGCGTGTCGGTCAAACGGCGTAGCTGAGGACCGCCTTGCGCGCCGCACGACACGCGCACCGACAGGCTGGGTGTGAGCAGGAACCGCCGGCTGGCCAGCTCCGGCCGCTCGATGCGCTCGATCAGCATGCGCGCCGCCGCCTGGCCGATCTCTGCCGGCCGCGTCGCCACCGACGTCAGCGGGGGTACCCAGCCCGCGGCTTCCTCGAGGTCGTCGCAGCCGGTGACCGCGACATCGACGCCCGGCTCGAGGCCGAGCTGGCGCAAGGCGTTCATAGCGCCGAAGGCGACCAGATCGTTGTAGCCGACCAGCGCTGTCGGCGGCTCCCGAAAGGCCATGACGTGGCGCGCCGCGCTCAATCCGCCGCTGCGCGTGAACGGCGCTTCGATGACCAGGCGCTGATCGAAGGGCAGACCGCCGGCTTCGAGCGCATCGCGATAGCCGGCGACGCGCTGACGGCCGACGGTGATATCCTGAAAGCCGCCGATGATGGCGATGCGCGTGTGCCCCAGCCGGATCAGGTGAGCGGTGGCCAGTTTGAGGCCGGCGCGATCATCGGCACCGGCGAAATCATGGCGCAGATCGGCCAGGTCGGCCGGCATGTCACGCGCCACCGTGACCACGGCCGCACCGCCCTGGATGAACCGGGTCAGCGCCGCCCGCCCGGCACCGCGCGCCGGCGAGATCAGCACGCCATCGGCGCCATGGCCATGCAGGGCATCGAGAAAGCGCGCCTGATTGGCCGGATCGTCGCCGTGATTGTTGAGCATGAGCACGCGGCCCGAGCCGGCGAGTTCGGCCTCGAGCGCGGCCAGCAGGCTGGCGAAGTAAGGGTTGGTGACGTCGTGAAACGACACGCCGACCAGGTGACTGCGTGCGGTGCGCAGCGCCGCTGCCGCGCGATTGGCGACATAGCCGGTCTCGGCCATGGCCCGCTTGACCTCGGCCCGGGTCGCCTCGGCGATCAGCGGCGAGTCGCGCAAGGCCAAAGACACGGTCGCCGGCGACAGGCCCAGTTGCTCGGCCAAACGCCGTTGCGTCATGCGGCGGACCGGCGAACGTGTCATGGTCGAACGCTCAGCCGGCTAGACAACTGCGGCACATGCCGGGCATGGCGATGACGGCCCTGCGCGACAGCGCGTCGAGCCATGAATGCGGCCCCGGCAGGCGTCGAAGGCTCTTTACATGTTTCTCCATTGCCGCTGGTGCTCGCTCAATGGATCAGGCTGCCGCCATTGATGTCGATGGTCGCGCCGGTGACATAGGCAGACAGGTCGCTGGCGAGAAACAGGAACACGCCGGCGACGTCTTCGGCCGTGCCCAGACGCCCCAGCGGGATGCCGGCGGCGATCTCGGCCTTGCGTTCGGGCGTCATAACATCGCCGGTGATGTCCGTGGCGATCAGCGACGGCGTCACGGCGTTGGCGCGGATGTTGTCGGGGCCGAACTCGCGCGCGATCGCCCGTGTCAGGCCGAGCACGCCGGCCTTGGCGGCGCTGTAATGCGGCCCGCCGAAGATGCCGCCGCCACGTTGGGCCGAGACCGAGCTCATGTTGACGATCGCACCGCCGCCTTGCGCCTGCATGATCGGCAGCACGGCCTGGCTCATGTAGAGCGTGCCGCCAAGGTTCACGTTCGTGATCCGGCTGTAGTCTTCCGGCGTAATCTCGAGGGTTTTCACCGGCTGGGTGATGCCGGCGATGTTGGCCAGGATGTCGATGCGGCTGAACGCTTCCTGGACATCGGCGATGACCGCCTCGCAGGCTGCCTTGTCGGTGACATCGCACGCCAGGCCGAGATGGCCCTCGCCGCTGAGCGAGCCGGCGGCATCTTCGGCCATGGCGGCATCCAGATCAATGATGGCGCAGCGCGCGCCGTGCTGCGCGTACAGCCGGGCGGTTGCCAGACCGATGCCGCGGATGGATGCGCCTCCGGTGATCACCGCCGTCTTGCCTGCCAGCAACATCTTTCGGCTCCCAGGTTTTGCTGCTTCACTGCTGGCGCCGCTTGCCACGGGCTGGCCTCGGACGCCTTGAGGCTTAGCTTTGGTTTAATCGATTTAAATAACAGACCGGGAGGCTTTTCCAATGGCAGAAAAACAGCGCGTCGGCTTCATCGGCGTGGGCCTCATGGGTCACGGCATGGCCAAGAACATCCTCGAGAAAGGCTATCCGCTCACGGTCATGGGCCATCGCAACCGCGCACCGGTCGACGATCTGGTGGCACGCGGCGCCAGCGAAGCATCCACGGCCAAAGCCCTCGCCGAACAGGTCGATGTCGTCGTCATGTGCGTGACCTCCTCGGTGCAGGTCGAGGACCTGGTGCGTGGCGAGAACGGCATTCTCCAGGCTGCCCGCCCGGGCATGATCGTCATCGATGCCTCGACCTCGGACCCGGCGTCGACCCTGGCTTTGGCCGACGAACTCGGCCGGGCGGGTGTCACCTTGCTCGATGCGCCGATGTCGCGCTCACCGGTGCAGGCCGAAGCCGGTACGCTGGTCGTCTATATCGGCGGGCCAGAGGAGAAGATCGCCGAGGTGCGCGGCATCCTCGATGCCTATAGCGAGATCGTCATCCTGGCCGGACCGGTCGGCAATGGCCACAAGGCCAAGCTGTGCAACAACTTCATCGCCATGGGCTATGCCGCGCTCTGGGCCGAGGCCTATGCCACTTGTGCCAAGGCCGGCGTCGACCAGCAGGTGCTCTACGAGGTGGTCGCCGCCGCCGGTCTCAACTGCCCGAACTTCCAGAACTTTTCCAAAGGCGTGCTGCATGGCGATCCATCCGCGCACGCGTTCGCGATCGCCAACTGCACCAAGGACTTGCGCTACTACACCCAGTTCGCCGACGCGCTCGGCCAATCGACCCTGCTCGGCGATCCGGTCTACGGCGTCTACAAGATCGCCATGGCCAAGGGCTATGGCGACCAGTTCGTGCCCATGCTCGGCGACTTCATGGCCGAGCTGAACGCGCAGACACCACAGCGTCTGACCAAGGCGGCGGCCGCGGAATGAAGGGGACATGATGACCGAGCTACAGGGACGCGTTGCCATCGTCACCGGTGCCAGCCGCGGCATCGGCGCCGCCACCGCCCGCGAGCTGGCCAAACAGGGCGCCGCGGTGCTGCTCGCGGCACGCTCCGGCGACGTGATCGAGGCGATCGCAGCCGATATCGCCGCCGGCGGTGGCCGTGCCGAGGCCATCTTGTGCGATGTCACCGAGTTCGCTGAAGTCGAGAACCTGGTCACCCGGGCCATCGATCGCTTCGGCCGGATCGACATCCTGGTGAACAATGCCGGTGTCATCGAGCCGATCGCGCGGCTGCCGGCCAGCGATCCGGGCGCCTGGGGCCATGCCATCGACGTCAATGTCAAGGGCGTCTATTTCGGCTTGCGCGCCGCCCTGCCCCATATGATCGCCCAGCGCGCCGGCGTGGTGGTCAATATCAGCTCGGGCGCGGCCACCAGCGCGCTCGAGGGCTGGAGCCATTATTGTGCGAGCAAGGCGGCCGTCCTGTCCCTGACCCGCTGCGCCGACACGGAAGTGCATGCACAAGGAGTGCGCGTCGTCGGCCTGAGCCCCGGCACGGTCGCCACCGACATGCAGCTCGCGATCAAGGCCTCGGGCATCAATCCGGTCAGCCAGCTCGATCCGGCCGTGCATATTCCCCCGGAATGGCCGGCCCGCGCAGTGGCTTGGCTGTGCACAAAGGATGCGGCCGCGTTCCACGGCGTCGACGTCTCCTTGCGCGACGACGACATCCGCCGGCGCGTGGGCCTGATCGCCTAGATCGGCAAGCTGGCGCGTTTGGCCAGGACGCGCTCGCGATGCCACAGATACAGGCCGCTGCTGATCACCAGCGCAGCACCGAGCACGACATAGATGTCGGGCAGGTCGCCGAAGATGACAAAACCGGACAGGGTCATGAAGACGATCTGCGGGTAAATGAACGGCGCGATCACCGAGGCCGGCGCGTAGCGGTGTGCCAGGATGATGCAATAGTGCCCGGCGGCACCGAACACCCCGGTCATGGCGAGCAGCAGCCAGTCCAGGGCATGCGGCGGCGTCACCCAGACGAACGGCATGACCGGTGCCAGGATGATCACACCGCTCAGGGCGGAATAGGCTTGCGTCGTCTGGGTCGTGTCGGCACCGGCCAGTGCGCGCGTGCTCAGATTGTACAGCGAGGCGAACACCGCCGTGCAGCAGGCGATCAGCGTGGCGCTTTGCAGGATATCCGGCCCCGGACGGATGATGATCAGCACGCCGACGAAGCCAAGGGCGATACAGGTCCAGCGCCGCGGCCCGACCCGCTCGCCGAGCAGCAGCACCGCCAGCGCCGCCGTCCACAGCGGCACGGAAAAGAAGATCGCCGAGGTGGTCGACAGCGGCAGATAGGCCAGCGCTGCGAAATTGCACAAGGTGCTGGCGGTCAGCATCAGCGAGCGCAGCGCCTGCAGGCCGGGCTTGCGCGCTCGCAGCACCCCAGGCCCCTCGAGCGCAACGGCAATGAGCGTCACCAGGATCTGGTGACCGAGCAGGCGCACCCAGACGATCTGCACGCTCGGCAGGTTGGCGGTCAGCAGCTTGGCCGAGGTATCCAGGACGGTGAGCAGCATCACGGCCACGATCATCAAGCCGATCGCGGTCAGGTTGTGCGTCACAGGCGTTGTCACCGCCTCCCTGGCACCGGGTCCGTGCGGCGTTGGTACGGCTTCTCGTCTGGCCATGGCGCCAGCCATAGCACGCCCGTGCGCGTTTCGCTGCGCGCAAGATGCGCAGCGGCCATGCACGCATGACGGGCACGCCGCGCACTGATCACGCAGATGTCGAACAGGCTTGCGAGAGTGGAAGAAAACGTCGGGCGCGCATGTGCTGCGGCTTGATCCCACGCCGAAAGGAGCGGGTGCGGTGAGCAACTGGCAGCGATTGTTGCAGCACGAAGCGGCGGGTGGCGTGATCCTGTGCCTGGCCGCCGTGCTGGCCATGATCATCGACAACTCGTTCCTGTCGCCGGTCTATGACGGTTTCAAGGACCTGCGCATCGCGATTGCCGTTGGCGATCTGGTCATCGACAAGCCGTTGCTGCTTTGGGTGAACGACGGCCTGATGGCCGTGTTCTTCTTCCATGTCGGCCTGGAAGTGAAGTACGAGCTGCGCGAGGGCCGCCTGGCGTCGCCGAGCCAGGTGACCCTGCCGGCGGCCGCCGCCATCGGTGGCATGCTCGTGCCGGCTTTGGTGTTCTTCTGGCTGAACGGCAGCGATCCGGTATTGCGCAATGGCTGGGCGATACCTGCTGCGACCGACATCGCCTTTGCCCTGGGCGTGCTCGCCCTGGTCGGGCGCGGCGTGCCGCCGGCCTTGAAGGTCTTCCTGCTGGCGCTGGCGATCATCGATGACATCGGCGCCATCGTCATCATTGCCGTGTTCTATACCGATCAGGTGGCCGGCCTGCCGCTGCAGGTGGCCGGCATCATCACCGCCCTCTTGCTGGCCCTGAACGTGTTCGGTGCGCGTCGCATCGCCTGGTACATCCTGCTCGGCATCATCTTGTGGGTCGCCGTGCTCAAATCCGGCGTGCATGCCACGCTGGCCGGCGTCCTGCTCGCCTTGATGATCCCCTTGCGCCTCGAGGACGGTCGCGCGCCGGTGCACGAGCTCGAGCTGAGCCTGAAGCCCTATGTGGCGTTCCTGGTCATGCCGCTGTTCGCCTTCGTCAATGCCGGCGTCGATCTGAGCGGTTTCTCGCTGGCCAACCTGCTCGAACCGCTGCCGCTCGGCATCATCCTCGGTCTGTTCGCCGGCAAGCTGGTCGGCATTGTCGGCGCCAGCCTGCTGGTCGTGCTGAGCGGCCTGAGCCGCATGCCCGAAGGTGTCAGCTGGGGTCAGATCACCGGTGCCGCCCTGCTCGCCGGCATCGGCTTCACCATGAGCCTGTTCATCGGCGGTCTGGCCTATTCCGAAAGCATCATTGCCGCGGCCGCGCCGGAGATGAGCCCGGAAAGCGCGCGCCTGACGGCACTGGCGTTGCGCGATCAGGTGCGCTACGGCGTGCTGACGGCATCGCTGATCGCCGGCGTGACCGGTTTCGTGATCTTGAAGCTGACAACGCGCGCCAATGGCACCGGGCGTGCGCAACTTTGAGGACCGCGGCGGTCGATCGGGCCAGGCTTGGGCCGTGATGGGGAGGCAGGCATGCAGGATCTGAGCGCGCTGGCGAGCCGGATCGAAGCCGATGGTGTGCGCACGATCGATCTTCGCTTCACCGATCTCGCCGGGAACTGGCAGCATCTGTCCTACGGCGCGCGTGCGAGCGATCTGGACCGGCTGGCACGCGGCGTGTTCTTCGATGGCTCGAGCGTGCCGGGCTGGCAGGAGGTCACGTCGTCCGATCTGGCCCTGATCCCCGATCCGCAGAGCGCCTTTCTCGACCCGTTCGCCGCCCAGCCGACGCTGGTGATCCTGGCCGATGTCGCCGAACCCGACAGCGGCGAAGGCTATCCGTGCGATCCGCGTTCGGTTGCCAAACGGGCGGAAGCCGCTGTCACGCGCTCGAGTGGCGCCGAGCGCGTGGTCGCCGGACCGGAGATGGACTTCTTCCTGTTCGATGATGTCCGCTTCGAAACCGGCCGCTTCGGCTCCATGGTCAAGCTGTCGAGCGAAGAGGCCAGCGAGCACACCGCCCTGGCCTACCAGGGCGGCAATCCCGGCCATCGTCCGGGCGTCCACACCGGCCGGCGCCCTTTGCCGCCGATCGAGCGCTTTGCCGATCTGCGCGCGGAGATCGCCGGCACCATGGAAGATCTCGGGGCGGAGCGCTTGCGCCACGCGCACGGTGAACTGCCAGGGCAAAACCGCGTCGATTTCGCGCCCTGCGGCCTGACCTTGTGCGCCGATCGCATGCAGATCTTCAAATATGTCGTGCACAATACCGCGGCAGCCTACCAGAAGAGCGCCACTTTCATGGCACAGCCGCTGGGCGAAGGCCCCGGCCAGTCGCTGCATGTGCATCAGGCCCTGTGGAAAGCCGGCAAGCCGCTGTTCGCCGGCACCGATTACGCCGATGTCAGCCAGATCTGCCTGCACTACATCGCCGGCATTCTGCACCATGCGCACGCGCTGAATGCGTTCCTCAATCCGACCGTGAACAGCTACCGCCGCTTGCAGCCCGGCATGCACACACCGATCGTGCTGGCCTATTCGGCGCACAACCGCTCGGCGGCGCTGCGCGTGCCCTACAGCCGCAAGCCGGACGACAAGCGCATCGAGGTGCGCTTCGCCGATCCGACCGCCAATCCCTACCTGGCCTTGAGCGCGATCGTCATGGCCGGCCTGGATGGCGTGGCGCGAAAGCTCGATCCGGGCGATCCGATGGATATGAACCTCTACGATCTGCCGCCTGAAGCCTTGCGCGATCTCGACACGGTCTGTGCCTCGCTGGAGCAGGCCTGTACGGCCCTGGAGGAGGATCACGAGTTTCTCATGCGCGACGACGTGTTTCCGCGCGTGCTGATCGATGCCTATATCGAACAGAAACGCCAGGACGTCGCCGTCATTGCCAAACAACCGACGGCTGGCGAGTTCGCCTTGTATTACAGCCGGTAGTTGGCTTATGACGGCCCGATCAAGGACCGGCCCGTAATCTCGACGTGCGGGCATAAAGTCCAAGGATTTTGTGGGGGATGACCTATGGCGCTGTTGACGCGACGTAACATGATGTTCATCGGCTCACTGGCGGTCGCCGTCGGTGTCGCCGGCACCGCCGCATCGCTGTATCGGCCGCGCGGTGAACAGCAACCGCTGATCATCAAGGATGATGCACCCAACCTTGTGATCGAAGATGGCTGGATCGTGCAGAAATAGGCGACACGACGTCACTTCGACCAAGAGTTGATGCTGAAGCCCTTTGCCTAAGCCTCAGCGAGCTGTAGTACTGCTCTATCAGTTTCTGGTCCGGCTTGGACCCAAATACATAAATCGTTTGCCAATCCGGGTAGCACGCTTGCGCACGACGTCGGCGCGTGCCGTCGTTCTTGCGTCGAGACGGTTTACCTTTCGTTTTGTCTCTCGTTCGTCATTTTGAGAAGCCGCGCGATGCTTATCAATTTCGATGCCCTTGCCAGCCTGGATCCCCAAGACACGATCATTATCGGCACAGGTCCGGCCGGCATCACGCTTGCCCGCCGCCTGGCAAAGCAGGGGATGTCGTCACTGCTCCTTGAGGCCGGCGGCTTCGAGTACGAGGAAGACTCCCAGGACGTCTATCGCGGCAAGGTCGAGGGCGACCCGTATTTCTTTCTGGAAAACGCCCGTTTGCGCTTTTTTGGTGGAACATCCAATCACTGGGCCGGCTGGTGCCGCCCCCTGGACGCAATCGACTTCACCAAGCGCGACGGCATTCCCAATACCGGCTGGCCGATCAGCAAAGACACCATTGCGCCCTACATGGACGAAGCGCTCGGCATCTTGGAAATCGACCCGATCGTCGATGGCGAGCCGCTGGACGCGTTCATCAAGCCGGCCGCCTTCGTCTTCAGCGTTCCGCCCGTCCTGTTCGGCGAGAAGTATCGCGGCGAGATCGAGAACTCGGACCGCATCAGCCTGTGTCTGAATTGTTATGTCCGCGCGATCACGCCGATCGAGGGCGGCTACGAGCTGGATTGCATCAGCCCCGAGCGCGTCGAGCTCAAACTGCAGACGCTGAACCTCGTCGTCGCCTGTGGCGGTATCGAGAACTCGCGCCTGCTGCTCTGGTCGAACGAGGTCAGTGGCGGCCAGCTCATTCCCCATGCGCAGACGCTTGGCCGCTACTGGCTGGAGCATCCGACCTATACCGTCGGGGAAGCCGAGCTCAAGGATCCGCTGTTCAGCCAGGTGCAGGCGGTCGAGGAGCTGATCTTCTCGCCGACCGAGCTGGCGATGCAACGCTACCAGATCATGAACGCTGGTCTGCGCGTCGTTTCCATGACCGAGTTTTCCATGAAGAGCGAGGTCAAGGAGTATATCTGCGCCATTCCGGGTGCGAACACGTTTTCGCTGGCCGTGCGCGGCAAGAAGCTGTCCTGCTTTCGCCTCGATGGCCCGTTCAACGCCCTGCGCATGGCCTGGGAGCAATCACCGACGCCGGAGAACCGGATCACCCTCGATCCGCAAGCCAGAGATGCGTACGGCGTGCCGCGGCCGATCCTGCACTGGCACAAGAACGCGCTGGATAAGCGCACCGCCCGGGTGACCGTCGAGCTGTTCGGCCGCTATCTGGCCGACAACGATCTCGGCCGCGCGCGCATGGCACCGTTTCTGCTTGATGATGACATGCCCTATCCCGGCACCGACACGCTCGCCGGCTATCATCACATGGGCGGCACGCGTATGGCGTCGACACCGGATGAGGGCATCGTCGATGCCGATCTGCAGGTGTTCGAGCGCCCGGGCCTGTATGTGCTCGGCTCGTCGGTCTTCCCGACCGGCGGCCACGCCAATCCGACCCTGACCATCGTGCAGCTCGCGCTGCGGCTTGGCGATCACCTCGCCGACCGGGGACAGCTCACCGAGTGACCGGCGGCGCCCGGCGCAGGCCGCTGGGGCGCAAGGCTGATCAGTGCGCCAGGATCTGGCTCAAGAACAGCTTGGTGCGGTCGTTTTGCGGGTTGGTGAAGAACTCGCTCGGCGGCGCGATCTCGACGACCTCGCCAAGGTCCATGAACACGACGAAATCGGCGACCGATTTGGCGAAGCCCATTTCATGGGTGACGCAGATCATAGTCATGCCCTCTTCCGCCAGGCCGATCATGGTATCGAGCACTTCCTTGATCATCTCGGGATCGAGCGCCGAGGTCGGTTCATCGAACAGCATGATCTGCGGCTTCATGCACAAGGAACGCGCGATCGCCACGCGCTGCTGCTGACCGCCGGAGAGCTGGCCGGGAAACTTCTGCGCCTGTTCGGGGATTTTGACCCGCTCGAGGAAATGCATGGCGATCTCTTCGGCCTCTTTCTTGGGCATCTTGCGCACCCAGATCGGCGCGAGCGTCAGGTTCTGCAGTACGGTCAGGTGCGGAAACAGGTTGAAGTGCTGAAACACCATGCCGACCTCGCGGCGGATCGCATCAATGTTGCGCACATCGTTGGTCAGCTCGATGCCATCGACGAAGATCTGGCCCTGCTGGTGTTCTTCCAGCCGGTTGATGCAGCGGATCATGGTCGACTTGCCCGAGCCTGACGGACCGCAAACGACCACGCGCTGGCCCTTGTCGACCTCGAGATTGATGTCGCGCAGCACATGGAACTGGCCAAACCACTTATGCACGCCCCGCAAGATGATGCTCACTACCGGGGCCTGATTCATTGCCGGTACGCTCATCGCCTTACCCTCTTTCGAAAGCGCTCATCAGTGCTTGTGGCCGGTCTGCAGCTTGCGCTCGATTGCCTGACTGTAGCGCGACATGCCAAAGCAGAAGATCCAGAAGCCGAAGCCGGCAAAGACATAAGCCTCGGTGGAAAAGCCCAGCCATTCCGGGTCTTGCGTCGCCGCCTGGACAATGCCCAGCAGATCGAACAGGCCGATGATCAACACCAGCGTGGTATCCTTGAACAGGCCGATGAAGGTGTTGACGATGCCCGGAATGACCATCTTCAGCGCCTGCGGCAGGATCACCAGGCCCATGGTTTTCCAGTAACCCAGGCCCATGGCCGACGCCGCCTCGTATTGGCCTTTGGGAATCGCCTGCAGGCCGCCGCGGATGACTTCGGCCATATAGGCCGATGAAAACAGCGCCACGCCGATCAGCGCGCGCAGGAGCTTATCGAAATTCATGCCTTCCGGCAGGAACAGCGGGAACATCACCGAGGCCATGAACAGCACGGTGATCAGCGGGATGCCGCGCCAGAACTCGATGAACACGACGCAGAACGCCTTGATCACCGGCATGTCCGAACGCCGCCCGAGCGCGAGCAGAATGCCGATCGGCAGGCTGGCGACGATGCCGACCGAGGCGATCACCAAGGTCAAGAACAGCCCGCCCCAGCGTGGGGTTTCGACGGTCTCGAGCCCGAACACACCGCCGGAGAACAGCGTCCAGGCGACGAACGGGAAGACGACCAGCAAGAACGCGCCCAGATAGAGCTTCACCTTGGCGCTGATGGCATCGAAGAATAGCGGCACAAACGCGGTCAGGAAAATGATGCCGGCCAGATTGACGCGCCAGCGCTCCTCGATGGGATAGAAGCCGTACATAAACTGGCCGAAGCGGGCCTTGACGAAGGTCCAGCAGGCACCGGAGACGCCCTCGCAGGCGTCACGGCTGTCGCCGGCGATGGTGGCGTTGAACACCGCCCAGTTCAGGATGTTGATCACCGTCCAGACGATGATGAGCAGCAGTGCTATGCTGACGACCGTGTCGGATGCGGTCGAAAACAGGTTCTGCCGACACCAGGACCAGAAGCCGCCGGTAGCGCCGCGCGGTGCGTCGAGCACGGCGCCGGTTTCGGTACGGACGTAGCGCAAGGTGCTTGCCATGGCCTAGCGCTCCACCAGCGCGCTGCGCGCATTGTACCAGTTCATGAAGAACGAGATGGTCAGGCTCAAGGTCAGATAGACCGCCAGGGTCATGGCCATGACCTCGATAGCCTGGCCGGTCTGGTTCAAGACCGTGCCGGCGAACTGGCTGACCAGATCGGGATAGGCCACGGCCGCCGCCAGCGAGCTGTTCTTGGTCAGGTTGAGGTACTGGCTGGTCAGCGGCGGGATGATGACGCGCATCGCCTGCGGCACGATGATCAGCCGCAAGGTCGGCCCCGGCCGCAGGCCGAGCGCGAACGCCGCCTCGGTCTGGCCGCGGTTCACGGCGAGAATGCCGGCGCGCACGATTTCGGCGATGAATGATGCCGTGTACACCGAGAGCGCCACCAGCAGGGCGACGAATTCCGGAATGATCAGCAAGCCGCCATCCAGGCGAAAGCCGCCCATCTCAGGATAGTCGAAGGTCAGGCTGACACCGGCGAGCAGGTAGGTGATCAGCGGCAGACCGATGAGCATGCCCAGCGATGGCCACAGGATGGCCATTTGCTTGCCGGTCGCCATCTGCTTCGCCCGGGCGACGCGCCTCAGGACATAAATGCCAACCAGCGCGGCGACGAAGGCGAGCCCGACCCATTCGATGCCATCGCCGAACAGGGGCTTGGGCACATACAGCCCACGATTGTTCAGGCTAAAGGTGGTGACCACCTGCCCGCGCTCGAGCATGTCGCGCGGTTGCGGCAACTGGCGCAGCACCGCGAAATACCAGAAGAAGATCTGCAACAGCAGCGGGATATTGCGGAAAATCTCGACATAGACCGCGGCGAGGCGCGAGATCAGCCAGTTGTCCGACAGCCGGGCGATGCCGATGATGAAGCCGAGGATGGTCGCCAGGACGATACCGCAGGCGGAGACCAGGAGCGTGTTAAGCAGGCCGACGATGAACACCCGGCCGTAGGTGTTGGTCTGATCGTACGAAATCAGCGTCTGCGAGATGCTGAACCCCGCTTCGGAGTTCAAGAAACCAAAGCCCGAGGCGATGCCCTGTCGCTCCATGGCCGACATGGTGTTGTTGATCAGCCAGAAGATCGTGCCGAGCACGACGGCCAGAAAAACCCCCTGGACGATCAGTGCGCGGGCGCGAGGATCACGCCAGAACGGCGGCTTGGTGGGTGCGCTGCTGGTATCGTAGCGGGCGTCGTCGACCTGGGTAGCCAAGGCGCGCCTCCGGGTGACAGTTCAATGACAGCCAGATGGTGCAAAAAGGGCGCTCCCAAGCTGGTCGAGAGCGCCCCGTCTTGCTGCCTTAGCGAGCCGGCATGGCGTATTGCAGGCCGCCCTCGGTCCACAGCGCATTGATGCCGCGATCAATGCCCAGCGGCTCGGTCAGGTTCTTTTCGAACAGCTCACCGTAATTGCCGACCTGGCTGATGATCTGCACCGCCCAGTCCTGCGGCAGGCCCAGACCGTCATGCAGGTCGCCCTCGAGGCCGAGCAGACGGCGCACGCTTGGCACCTCGGCGTTCTCGGCCAGATCCGCGACGTTCTCCGACGACACGCCGAGCTCTTCCGCTTCGACCATGGCGTACAGCGTCCAGCGCACGACATCGCCCCACTCGTTGTCGCCGTGACGCACGACCGGACCGAGCGGCTCCTTCGAGATGATCTCCGGCAAGATCATGTGCGCGTCGGGGTCCGAGGTCTTGACGCGCTCGGCATACAGGCCCGAGGCGTCCGTGGTGATGACATCGCAGCGGCCGGCGTCATAAGCCGCGATGACCTCGTTGTTGTTCTCGTACACCACCGGCTCGAAGCTCATGTTGTTCTTGCGGAAGTAGTCCGAGAGATTGAGCTCGGTGGTCGTGCCCGACTGGGTGCAGACCGATGCGCCGTCCAGCTCGAGGGCCGAGGACACGCCCAGATCCTTGCGCACCATGAAGCCCTGACCGTCGTAATAGGTGACGCCGGTGAACTCGAGGCCGAGCGCCGTGTCACGCGTCAGCGTCCAGGTGGTGTTGCGCGACAGCATGTCGATCTCGCCGGACTGTAGCGCGGTGAAGCGCTCCTTGGCCGACAAGGGCGAGAATTTCACGGCATCGGCGTCGCCGAACAGGGCGGCGGCCACGCCGCGGCAGACATCGACGTCGATGCCCGACCAGTTGCCCTGGTCGTCGGGGCTGGAGAAGCCGGGCAGCCCCTGGCTGACACCGCACTGGATGAAGCCTTTCTCCTTGATGGCATCAAGGATCTCGCCGGCCTGGACCGAAGAAGTACCGAGCAGCGCCGCGAGGGCGACAGCACCGGCTGCGGGCAAGGTGTACGTCATTGTGAGCTCCCAAAGGCCAGATTGTTTGCATGCGCCCGCCGGGCATCGCGGCTCCGGACAGACGCCTTTCGATCGACTCGCTGGCCAGCAAATCGCAGGCCATTCGCTTGCCGTCATAGGCTCTACGGCTTGGCCGAAAGCGTAGTGCACACTTATCAAGCTGCCAAGATGTTGCTGCATAAGCCTTGGGCAAGACTGCTGCCGGCGTTGCCAAGCAGGGCTTCGCACGCCATGACTGCCGGCTTACAGCCATGCCAGACCGCGGGATCCTCGATGCACGACGATACCTTGTTGACCACGCTCGGCCGCCATCCCGACAAGCATGATGGTATCGTCAATCCGCCGGTCTATCGTGCCTCGACCATTCTGTTTCCGACGCTGGCCGACCTGGAACGGCCCAAGAGCCCAGACGAGAACCGCTACGGCCGCTACGGCACGGAGACCACGCGCGAGCTGGAGCAGGCCGTCGCCAGTCTGGAAGGCGGCGCACACTGTATCGTCACCGGCTCGGGCAAGGCCGCCATCGTCGGCAGCCTGCTCGCCCTGCTCAAGCCCGGCGAGCACCTGCTCATGGCGGACAGCGTCTACGCGCCGACGCGCTTTGCCGCGCAGAAATTCCTCAAGCGCTGGGGCGTCGACACGACGTTTTACGACCCGGCGCTGGGCGGCGCGATTGACGAGCTGATCCGCCCGGAAACCCGGGTCATCTACGCCGAATCGCCCGGTTCGCTGACCTTCGAGGTCCAGGATCTGCCGGCGATCGCGGATGCGGCGCATGCAAAGGACTGTCTCGTCGTGTTCGACAACACCTGGGCATCGCCGTTGTATTTCAAGGCGTTCGAGCATGGCGCCGATGTCGTCATCCAGGCCGGTACCAAGTATATCGGCGGCCATTCGGACCTGATGATGGGCTTTGTCACGACCACAGACGGCCTGGCCAAGCCGGTGCGCCTCGGCATCGAGGAGCTCGGCGGCAGCGTCTCGCCGGCCGATTGCTGGCTGGCCTTGCGCGGACTGCGCACGCTCTCGGTTCGGCTCGAGCGGCACTACCGCAATGCGCTGGTCGTCGCCAACTGGCTACTCGACCAGCCGCAAGTGCTCGATGTGCTCTATCCGGCCCTGCCCGAAGACCCGAGCCACAGCCTGTGGCGGCGGGATTTCCGCGGGGCCAGCGGCCTGTTCGGCATGCGCCTGATCGATGCGCCGAAAGAGGCCGTCGCCGCCATGCTCGATCAGATGGAGCTGTTCGGCATGGGCTATTCCTGGGGCGGCTATGAAAGCCTGTTGATCCCCTCACGCCTGACCGGCCTGCGCACGGCCACCAGGCCGAGCGATGCGGGCATCTTGATGCGCTTGCATATCGGGCTCGAGGAGCCGGCCGATCTGATCGAGGATCTGGAAGCCGGCTTCACCCGCTTCGATGCCGCGCGTTAGCTAGGCGGGCTTGTCGGCACAAATCAGAAATTCGCGATTGCCCTTGGGGCCGAGGATTGGGCTGGGCTCGATGCCGCGCACGTGCCAGCCCATGGTCTCGCCGAGCCAGGCCGCGATACGCACGCAGACTTCCGCATGCAGCGCCGGCTCACGTACGACACCGCCCTCGCCCACGCGCCCCTTGCCGACCTCGAATTGCGGCTTGATCAAGGCGACCAGCACGGCACCGGGCGCTGCCAGAGCCAGCGCGGCCGGCAGCACCAGCTCGAGCGAAATGAAGCTGGCATCGCACACCACCAGGCGGGGCGCGTCCGGGATCTGTGCAACCTCGAGATGGCGCGCATTGGTTTTTTCCAGCACGACGACGCGCGGATCGTTGCGCAAGCGCCAGTCGAGCTGGCCATGGCCGACATCGACGGCGTAGACACAGGCGGCACCGTTTTGCAACAGCACATCGGTGAAGCCGCCGGTCGAGGCACCGATATCCAGGGCGATCGCGCCGGAAGGGTCGATTTCGAAGTACGTCAGCGCATGCGCGAGCTTGAGACCGCCGCGCGAGACATAGCCGGGTCCCTTCTGGCGCACCTCGATCTCGATGTCATCGCCGACGCTGGTGCCGGGTTTGTCCAGGCGCTGCTCACCGGCAAACACCGATCCGGCCAGAATCAGCGCCTGCGCCTTGCTCCGCGTGTCGGCGAGGCCGCGCTCGACCAGAAGCTGATCGAGCCGGATTTTGGCCAAGCGTGCGTTACCCGCGCGAGGTTATCGAGCGGCGCGCCGCGTCGATCTCGCCGTCCTTGGCGCGCACCAGCGAGAGCACGCGCGCGACGATATCTGCCGCATTCAAGCCGGCCTCGGCATACATGCCGCTGACCGAGCCCTGGTCGATATAGCGGTCCGGCAGGACCAGGCTGCGCAGCTTGCACACGCCGAAATCGAGCAGGCCGTCATCCAGGGCAAATTGCTGGACGAAGCTGCCGAAGCCGCCGATCGAGCCTTCCTCAATGGTCAAGACCACCTCATGATGGCCGACCAGACCGCGGACCAGGCTGTGATCGAGCGGTTTGGCGAAGCGGGCATCAGCGACCGTGGTCGAATAGCCGCGCGCTTCGAGCTCGTCGGCCGCGGCCAGGGCTTCCTTCAAGCGCGTGCCATAGGACAAAAGCGCGATGCGCGAGCCCTCGCGCACGATGCGGCCCTTGCCGATCTCGAGCACCTCGCCGCGCTCAGGCAGGTCGATGCCGATGCCCTCGCCGCGCGGATAGCGCAAGGCACTCGGCATGTCGTCGATCGCCGCCTGCGTGGCGACCATGTGCATGAGCTCGGCCTCGTCGCCGGCGGCCATGAGGATCATGTTCGGCACGCAGCCGAGATAGGCGATGTCAAAGCTGCCCGCATGGGTCGGCCCGTCGGCACCGACCAGACCGGCACGATCGAGGGCGAAGCGCACGGGCAGCTTCTGGATGCAGACATCGTGCACAACCTGATCGTAAGCGCGCTGCAGGAAGGTCGAGTAGATCGCGCAGAACGGCTTGAAGCCCTCGCTGGCCATGCCGGCGGCGCAGGTCACGGCGTGCTGCTCGGCAATGCCGACATCGAAACAGCGCTCGGGAAACTCCTGGGCGAACTTGTTCAGGCCGGTGCCGGACGGCATGGCCGCCGTGAAGGCGACGATGCGCTTGTCGGCATGGGCCTCGGCGATCAGACCCTTGGCGAACACGTTGGTATAGCTGGGTGCGTTGCTCTTCGCCTTGAACTGGGTGCCGGTGGCGACATCGAACTTGACGACGCCGTGGTACTTGTCGCTCGAGGCCTCGGCCGGGGCGTAGCCCTTACCCTTCTTGGTCACGACATGGATCAGGACCGGGCCATCGCCCTCGTGCTCGCGGACATTGCGCAGCACCGGTAGCAGATGGTCGAAATCATGGCCGTTGATCGGGCCGACATAGTAAAAGCCCAGCTCTTCGAACAGCGAACCACCGGTCGCCAGCGTACGCGCCGAGTGTTCGGCACGCGAGGCCGCGCGCGCGACGCTGTCCGGCAGCAGCCGGGTGAGCTGCTTGGCGACATGGCGGAAGCTGCGATAGCTCTGCGAGCTGGTGACGCGTGAGAGATAATTGCTGAGCGCGCCGGTCGGCGGCGCGATCGACATGTCATTGTCGTTCAAAATGACGATCAGCCGCGATTGACGCGCACCGGCATTGTTCATCGCCTCGTAGGCCATGCCGGCACTCATGGCACCGTCGCCGATGACACAAATGACGCGGTTGTCGCGCTCCATGAAATCGCGCGCCAGGGCCATGCCGAGGCCGGCCGAGATCGAGGTCGAGCTGTGCGCCGCACCGAACGGATCGTAGATGCTTTCCGCGCGCTTGGTGAAGCCGGACAGGCCGCCCGGCTGCCGCAGGGTGCGAATGCGATCACGCCGGCCGGTGAGGATCTTGTGCGGATAGCACTGGTGGCCGACATCCCAGATCAGGCGATCGTGCGGTGTGTTGAAGATGAAGTGCAAGGCGACCGTGAGCTCGACGACGCCCAACCCGGCACCGAGATGCCCGCCGGTCACCGACACCGCATCGATCATCTCCGCGCGCAGTTCGTCGGCCACCTGGCGCATACGCTCAGGCTTGAGCCGACGAAGGTCCTCGGGCTCATTGATGATGTCGAGGAGCGGTGTGGTCGTCATCGGGGTGCCTTCTTGGCAATTCTCAGACATTACAGCGGACATGACAGTTCAAACGTTGAAACGCGATACGTAAACCAAGCTATCTGTCGCGGTTGACAACAAAGCCAATCAGTGACTGCAGCCCGGCGACGTCGCCGGGCAAATCTGCCAGGGCCGTTGATGCGGCCTGCGCCAGGCGATCGAGCTCGGCCTCGGCACCTGCGCTACCTAGCAGCGCCACGGGCGTCGCCTTGGCGCTCGCCTGATCGCGGCCGAGATCTTTGCCTGCCGCTTCGGCATCGCCTTGGATATCGATCAGATCGTCGCGGATCTGGAAAGCCAGGCCGAGCGCTTCGCCGTAAGTCCCGAGAGCCGCGCGATGATGTGGTTCGGCCTGAGCCAAAATGCCGCCGGCCTGGGCCGAGAAACGGATCAGCGCGCCGGTCTTGAGCCGCTCCATGGCGTAGATCGCGGCCAGATCGAGCACGTGGCCCTGCGCCAGAAGATCGACCATCTGGCCGGCGCACATGCCGCCGGCACCGGCTGCCCGGGCGAGCTCAAGCGTCAGCTCGGCACGCACGCTGCCTTGGGCATGCGTCAAGGGATCGCTCAGGATCTCGAATGCCAGTGCCTGCAACGCATCGCCGGCGAGCACGGCGGTCGCTTCATCGAAGGCACGATGGCAGGCCGGCTTGCCACGCCGGGTCAGCGCATCGTCCATGCACGGCAGATCGTCGTGGATCAGCGAATAGGCATGCAGGCACTCGATGGCCGCGCCCGTGCGCAGGCAAGACCCCGGCGCAACGCCGAACACCTGGCCCGACAGCAGCACGAGCCGCGCGCGCACGCGCTTGCCGCCGCCCTTGACGGCATACGCCATGGCCTCGGCCAGACGGGCGGCCGGGCCTGCGGGCTGCGGCAGCAGCTCAGCCAGCAATGCGTCGAGGCGTTCCGGCAGGTTTGCGGACAAATCGGCAAAATCGGCCATGCAGGCGCTAGATCTCAACGGTCAGTATGGGCGGTAGCTGGCAGTCTCGTCGGTCGTGGCGACCGGCTCGCCGCCGGCATCTGCGGTGATCTTTTCAACGCGCAAGCGGGCATCGTCCAGCTTGCTGCGGCAATATTTGTGAAGGCCGGTGCCCCGCTCATAGGCCTGCAACGCGCTTTCCAGATCGAGCTGGCCGCGCTCGAGATCCTGCACGATACGCTCGAGCTCGCTCAGCGCCTGTTCAAAGCTCAAGACCTCGCCATGCTCATCGACCGGCGGTTCCGGCTGATCGGTCATGGCTCGTCCTTTCGTGACATTCGGGTGACGTCTGTTGCTGGGAGTGCCTGCCCGAGCGACCCGGCGCTGTCAACGACCCCGGCTTCAGCGCTCGCAGAGCACTTCCAGATGGGTCAGGCAGCTATTCGCCAGCGCATGCAGATCATAACCGCCCTCGAGCACCGAAACGACCCGGCCTTTGGCACGGCGATCCGCGGCTGCCATCAGCTGACGGGTCACCCAGGCGAAGTCGGTCTCATCGACCTCGAGGCCGGCCAGCGGATCGTTGCTGTGCGCATCGAAACCGGCGGAGATCATCACCAGCTCGGGCTCGAAACGATCGAGCGCCGTGACGATGTCGGTCTCGATCGCGTGACGCCATTGCGGGCCGGTGGTGCCATAGGGCACGGGCACGTTGACCAGGTTGTTGGCGATGCCGGTCTCATCGCGCCGCCCGGTACCGGGAAACAGCGGCCACTCGTGAATCGAGCAGTACATGACGTCCGGCTCGTCGGCGAAAATGTCCTGCGTGCCATTGCCGTGATGGACATCGAAATCGACGATCGCCACGCGTTTCAGCCCGTGGGCGCGTCGGGCGTGCTCGGCCGCGACCGCGACATTGTCGAAAAAACAAAAGCCCATGCTCTTGTTCTTCTCGGCATGGTGGCCGGGCGGGCGCATGGCGCTAAACGCGTTTTTGGCTTCGCCGCTGAGCACGGCATCGACCGCGGCGATCGCGCCACCGGCCGAGCGCACCGCCGCTTCCGGCGTAGCGGCACACATCACCGTGTCGCCATCGACGAACGCGATGCCCGAGGCCGGCGCGCGCTTGAGGATGTCGTCGGCATAGGTGCCGGGATGCACCGCGCGGATCTGGTCGAGCGTGGCCTCCGGTGCCTCGCGCACCACCAGCCCGTTGGGCCGCTTTTGCTTGATGGCGCCGAGCACGGCCTGCAGGCGCTGCGGCCGCTCCGGGTGCCCGGGGCCAGTGTCATGCGCCAGCGCAGACTTGTGCACAAACATCAGCGTGCCCACGCACGTACCTCCCATGCCTTTTGCTAGAACCAACGGGAAAGGTTGGCTAAACGCAAGGGGAAAGCACGTTGCGGCGTATTCAGCGCGACGCGGGTCACGGCGGTTGCCCGCGTGCGCTCAGGCGGCCAGACCGGCGAGCTGGCCGACCAGCCCCTCGATCTTGCGCAAACGCTGCTGCGGTGAACTGCTCGCTTCCGCCAGGACCAGCTTGTGATCCGGGCGCAGCTTCACGGGCCGTTTGCCAGACGCGATCCAGTCGACCAGCCTTTCGGGCCGTTCGAAGCGATTCTCATGGAAGCCGACCACGACGGCCTTCGGCCCGGCATCGACCTTGGCAACACCGGCACTGCGGCAAAGCTGCTTGATGCGCACCAGCTTGATCAGCTGTTCGGTCTCGGTCGGGATCGGCCCGAAGCGATCGTGCAGTTCGGCGGCAAAGCCGTCGATTTCGTCCGAAGTGCGCAAGCCGGCCAGCCGCCGGTAGACGCTCAAGCGCAGATCGAGATCGGCGATGTAGGCCTCCGGGATCAACGCAGCGGCATCGACCGTGATCTGCGGCATCCAATCCGTGCGCCGCGGCTCCTTTTCGGCGCCCTCACCCCGCTCGCGCGCTTCTGCGACCGCCTCTTCGAGCATGGCGTTGTACAGCTCGTAGCCGACCTCTTTGATCTGCCCGGACTGCTCCTGGCCGAGCAGGTTGCCGGCACCACGGATATCGAGATCGTGGCTGGCGAGCTGGAAGCCGGCACCGAGCTGGTCGAGGCCCGAGATGACCTGCAAACGACGCTCGGCGGTGTCGCCCAGCATGCGGTTCGGCGGCAGCGTGAAGTAAGCATAGCCGCGCTGCTTGGAGCGCCCGACCCGGCCGCGTAGCTGATAGAGCTGGGACAAGCCGAACATGTCGGCGCGATGCACGATCAGCGTGTTGGCGTTGGGCACATCGAGGCCGCTCTCGATGATGTTGGTCGACAGCAGGACATCGATCTGACGGTCGTAGAACGCGTTCATGACCTCTTCGAGGTTCTTGATCGGCATACGGCCATTGGCGACCGCGATGCGCAGCTCCGGCAGCAGCTTTTGCAGATCCTCCATGACCTTGCCCTGATCGGCCACGCGCGGGCAAACATAGAAGGACTGGCCGCCGCGATAATGTTCGCGCATCAGCGCCTCGCGCAGCACGACCGGATCGGCCGGCATGACGAAGGTGTGCACGGCCAGGCGATCGACCGGCGGCGTCGCGATGATCGACAGATCCTTCATGCCGCCGAGCGCCATCTGCAGCGTGCGCGGGATCGGCGTGGCGGTCATGGTCAGGACATGCACCTCGCTCTTGAGCTGCTTGAGGCGCTCTTTGTGCTGCACGCCGAAATGTTGTTCTTCATCGATGATCAAGAGGCCGAGATCGGCGAACTCGACCCCCTTGGCGAGCAGCGCATGGGTGCCGACGACGATGTTGACGTCGCCCTCGGCGATGCCGTCCTTGACCGCCCTGGCCTGCTTGCCGGTGACAAAGCGGGAAAGCTGCTCGACGCGGATCAGAAAGCCGGCGAAGCGGCTTTTGAAGCTGTGATAGTGTTGACGTACGAGCAGCGTGGTCGGCGCAAGCACGGCGACCTGCTTGCCCTGCAAGGCGGCGACACAGGCGGCACGCAGCGCGACCTCGGTCTTGCCGAAGCCGACATCGCCGCAGATCAAGCGATCCATCGGCCGGCCCGAGGCCATGTCGCCGACCACAGCTTCGATCGCGCTCAGCTGATCCTCGGTCTCCTCGAACGGGAATCGGGCGCAGAACTCATCGAACGCCCCCGGCGGCGTTTCCAGAATGTCGCCGCGGCGAAGCGCCCGTTCGGCGGCTACCTTGATCAGCTCGCCGGCGATCTCCTGGATGCGTTCCTTGACCTTGGCCTTGCGCGATTGCCAGCCGAGCCCGCCCAGCTTGTCGAGCTGCACCTGACCTTCCGCGGCGCCGTAGCGGGACAGGACATCCAGGTTCTCGACCGGCACGAACAGCTTGTCGCCGCCGGAATACAGCAGGCGCAGGCAGTCATGTGGGGCGTTGGCGATCTCCAGGGTGATCAGGCCATCATACTGGCCGATGCCATGCTCGGCATGGACGACGTAATCGCCTTCGCTGAGCACGGTCAGATCGGCGATGACCTTGTCGGGCCGGCGCTTGCGTTTGTGCGCCCGGGCCAGACGATCGCCGAGAATGTCCTGTTCGGCGATGACTGTCAGCTTACCGGCCGTGAAGCCGCGCTCGAGCGGCATGACCGCCAGATGCGGGCCGGGCCCGCGGAAGACGTCCGCCCAGCGCTTGAGCGCCGCCGTGTTCTCAATGCCGTGATCGACCAGCAGCAGGCGCAGCCGTTCCAGTGAGCCATCGGAGTGGCCTGCCAGTACCACATGCCGGCCGGCCTCACGCTCGCTGCGGATATGTGCCGCGAGCACATCGAACAGCTTGCCGTCCTTGGCCGTGCGCTCCGGGGCGAAATCCCTGCCCGCGCGCGCACCGGCATCGGTGATCCGATCGACCCCCGCCGGTTTGTCCGGCGGCGGCGCATAGGGCGACAGCGTGAAGCGTTCGAACGCCTGCAGGCGACGGTGCAACTCGCCTTCGGCGACGTATAGCGCACCGGGCTCGATGGCCCGATAGGGCACGACGCCCATGCTCTGCACCTGCTCATGGGCATGCAAACGCGCATCGAAATACTCACCGATGGCCTTTTCCCGCAGGGCCAGCGCTTCGGCGGCCAGCGGATCGAAGCCGATCAAGGCATCGTCGGGCAGATAGTCGAACAGCGTTGCCAGATGCGGTTCGAACAAAGGCAGCCAGTGCTCCATGCCGGCGAACGGCCGCCCTTCTGTGATCGACTCGAACAGCGCATCGCCGCTGACCGCGCCGAAGCGCTGCATGTAGGCGATACGGAAGCGCTCGATGGCCTCCGGCCCGAGCACGACCTCGCTCACCGGCTTGAGCTCCAGGCGGTCGACGTTCTTGACCGTGCGCTGGGTCAGCGGATCGAAGGTGCGCAGGCCATCGACGACATCCCCGAACAGATCGATGCGCACCGGCCGCGCGTCGCCGGTCGGAAAGACGTCGATGATGCCGCCGCGCACGGCGTATTCGCCAGCATCGACCACGGTGCCCGCACGCCGGTAGCCATTGCCGCCGAGATAGGCGAGCAGCGCCTCGCGATCGAGTACGCCACCTTTTTCGATGGTGAGCTGACCGGCGGAGATCGTGTCCAGCCCGGGGACACGCTGGGCGAAGGCGTTGACCGTGGTGATCACGATTCGGCCAGCGACATCCGGCTGGCTGGTCAGCGCGCCCAGCGTGCCCAGACGCGTCGCCATGATATCGCTGCGCGGCGAGACGCGATCGTACGGCAGGCAATCCCAGGCCGGCAGCGACAGCACCTCGACCTTGGGCGCGACCAGCGCCAGCAACTGCATCAAGCGATCGGCGCGTTGGCCGTCACGGGCGACATGCAACACCGTCCCCTGCTTGCTGCGCGTCAGGCGGTCGGCCAGGTGCAGGGCGTCCATGCCCTCCGGCGCGCCGGCAACCAGGGTGTGATGACGGGACGGGGTCGATCCAGTGGCCGGATCGAGATCGAGAACGGCTTCAGACAACGGTGCTCAGTCCGGAAAGACGAACCGTGGCCGGCTCAAAGCTTGGCGTGGCCGGCGACGTCGAAATGCTGGATCTTGCGGAACAACTCATGGTCATGCTTGTGCGGAACCGGCACCTTGCCGGTGATCCAGGCGTAGAGATCCTGATCGCCTTCGGCCAGCAGGGCCTCATACTGGTCGAGTTCGGCCTCACCCATGCTATCCAGATGGCGTTCGGCGAACCGACCGAAGATCAGATCACTTTCCTTGATGCCGCGGTAATGGCTGGCATAGCGCAACCGCTTGCGTCGCACTGTCAGGGACTCGGCCATGGGTCTCTCCAACGTCAATAAGCGCTCGCCCGGAAATGGACCAACGCCCCAAGCACGATCACCTAGCAACTATGTCGCCGGCGGGAAAGGTCACCTCCGAAGACGGCGACGCCGATCTGGCGCCCGTGCTGGCACCGGTGCGCAGCCTGAACGGTGTCGGACCGCGCAGCCTGAGCCTGCTGGAAACCCTGCTCGGTCGCCGCGAGCCGCGCGTTCTCGATCTGCTTTGCCATCTGCCCAACCGGATCGCGCGCAGCCGCCTGGTGCAGCATGCCCATGAAGCGGCCGACGGCGACGATGTGCTCATCGCCTTGGAAATCCTGCAGCACGAGCCGGCGCCGAATGCCAAACGCCCCCATCGCGTGCGCGCCTACGACGGCGACGGCTTCGTCCATCTGGTCTTTTTCCGCGGCCGGCGGGCCTATCTGGAAAGCGCGCTGCCGCTCGGCGCACGCCGCTGGATCGCCGGTCGTCTGTCCAGCTTCGGGGTCGAACGGCAAATCGCCCATCCGGAGATCCGCGGTCCGGTGACCAGCGCCGACGCGAAAGAGCACGTCAACCTGCCGGTCTATCCGCTGGTCGAAGGCCTGCATGCCAGCCTGCTCGGCAAGATCATGCGCGACGCCCTGCGCCGGCTGCCGGCGCTGCCGGAATGGCTGGATGGCGACTATCTCGCGCGGCACAAACTGCCCGGCTGGCAGACCGCCCTGCTGCTGGCGCATCACCCGCTCGATGACGCCGGTCTCGAGCCGACCGCGCCGGCGCGCCGGCGTCTGGCCTTCGACGAGGCGCTCGCCTTTCAGCTCACACTCCTGCTCGCGCGCGCCCGCAAGACCGAAGCCGCCGGCCGATCGATCCGCGCCAGCGGCAGACTGCGTCAGGCCCTGCTGCAGCGGCTGCCGTTCACGCCGACCCAAGCCCAGACCGCGGCACTCGATGACATACTAAGCGACATGGCCAGGCAAGCGCCCATGCTGCGCCTGTTGCAGGGCGATGTCGGCAGCGGCAAGACCCTGGTCGCCGCCATGGCCATGCTCGAGGCGATCGAAGCCGGACATCAGACCGCCTTGATGGCACCGACCGAGATCCTCGCCCGTCAGCACCTGAGCGGGCTGGCGCAATGGCTGCTACCTTTGGGCATCAAGCCATTGCTGCTCATCGGCGGCGAGAAAAGCCGCAGCCGGCGCGACGCACTCGCCGCCCTGGCCGAAGACCGCGCGCCACTGGTCATCGGCACCCATGCCTTGTTCCAGGACGAGGTCTGCTTTGCCGATCTCGGCCTCGTCGTCATCGATGAGCAGCACCGCTTCGGCGTGCATCAACGGCTGCATCTGGCCAGCAAAGGCGCTGGTGTGGACGTTCTGGTCATGACCGCGACACCGATCCCGCGCTCGCTGGTCCTGACGGCGTATGGCGACATGAGCGTCACGCGTTTGCTGGAAAAGCCGCCCGGGCGACAGCCGGTGACCACGTCGCTGATTTCCGCTGATCGGCTTGATGAGCTTATCCAGCGCTTGAGCGCCGCGCTGGCGCAGGGCGAGCAGATCTTCTGGGTCTGCCCGCTGGTCAGCGAGAGCGAAAAGCTCGATCTGGCCGCAGCCGCCGCCCGCTTTGACGATCTCGAGCGCCACTTCCCGGGCCAGGTCGGCCTGATCCACGGCCAGATGCGCAGCGGTGACAAGGCGGCCGCCATGCGCGCCTTCCAGACCGGTCGCACGCGCCTGCTGGTCGCGACCACGGTCATCGAGGTCGGCGTCGATGTGCCCGCGGCCAACACCATGGTCATCGAGCACGCCGAACGCTTCGGGCTGGCACAACTGCACCAGTTGCGCGGCCGCGTTGGCCGGGGCGATCAGCCCGCCCATTGCCTGTTGGTCTACAGCCAGCCGCTATCGGCGAGCGCGCGCGGCCGGCTCAAGGCGATGCGTGCCAGCGATGACGGCTTCTATCTGGCCGAGGAGGATTTGCGCCTGCGCGGCCCGGGCGAACTGCTCGGCGTGCGCCAATCGGGCCTGCCGGCCTTTCGTTTTCTTGACCTGCACGCCCATGGCGATCTGCTGCTCGCGGCGCGCGACGACGCCAGATTGATCTTGCACCGCGACCCCAAGCTCGAAACTGCGCGCGGCCGGGCGATCCGGCACCTGCTGAAGCTGTTCGGCAGCGCGCAGCGTGCCCGGCTGCTCGGCGGCGGCTGAGGTTTCAGCCGGCCTTGCGTGTTGGCGCCACGCCGTTGCGGTCCGGCAAGGCGCGGATGCGCCCCTCTTCATCGAGATCGCCCGGCGTAACGATGCCGCCGGAAATGACCATCTTGATGCCTTCTTCGATCGACATCTCCAGGTGCACGACGTCCTGGCTGGGCACGAACAGCAGGAAGCCGGAGGTCGGATTGGGCGTCGTCGGCAGGAAGATGTTGATCATTTCCGCATCGGTGGCGTCCTGCACCTCGCCGCGGGTCGGCCCGGTGACGAAGCCGATGGCGTAGATGCCGCGGCGCGGATATTCGATCAGCACGACCTCGCGAAAGCTGCGCGAACTCTGCGCCAGGACCGTTTCAAAGATCTGCTTGAGCGTACCGTAGACGCTGCGCACGATCGGCATGCGATCGAGCAAGTGCTCGCTGCTGCGCACGATCATGCGGCCGACAAAGCCGGCAGCGAACCAGCCGATCCCGGTCAGGATGATGAACATGATGATGATGCCCAGCCCGGGCAGGCTGAACGGCAGGTAGAGATCGGGATTGTAGCGCGCCGGGATGAGCTTGATCGCCTGGCGGTCGAAGAAGGCGACGAAGTTCCAGGTGAGCAGAACCGTGATGCCGATCGGCGCGGTGACGATGATACCGGTCAGGAAGTACGCGCGCACCCGCGCAAAGAAACCCGGCTTGTGCTCTGTGTCCATCCACCCGCGCCCTTACCCACGCCCT
>JBHJHH010000090.1:0-26517 GCA_050331015.1 Geminicoccaceae bacterium | reverse complement strand
GGGGTGGTTGTGGCGTTTGGGGGGGTGGGGTGCGGGGGGGCGGGGGGGTGTGTGGGGGGGGGGGGGTGTGCGCGGGCCCCACGCCTGACCGGGCTCTGTTGTGATGCAAAGGGTGCGGTCGCGTTCGGCGTCGATCTTGGCGCCGGTCTGCGGCGTGCTACGTGAGGGGCATGATAACGCTGCGCGCTCCTTCGCTCTCGTCTCGTGTCCTGACTGTACTGGTTTGGACGCGGCCGCTGCGCGCATCGTTCATCCTCGCCGTGCTGGCCGGCTGCGCGCCCGGCGCGAACCAGCATTTGCCGCCGGTTGACCCCGCAACCATCGAAACCAGTCGCGTCGTCGAGGTTCCGCTCGACATGGCGCGCGCGGCCCTGCGCGGTGCCCTCGAATCGCGTGGGTTCACCGTGAGCGCCCCGTCGCCCGACCGGCTGACGGCACGCCTGGACGAGGGCGAGGTCGCCTGGGCCGCCTGCCCGCGCACGACCGTGGTCGATACGCAGAGCGAGAACCGGCGCTATCGCGAGGCCTGGGTGCGGCGTACGCAAGCCGATCTCGACGCGGTCGTGACGGCGGACACGGCCGGCCGGACCGAGGTCAACCTCGTGCCGACCTACACGCAGGTGCAGGTCAACAGCTTCACCAATACCGATTTCGACGTGGCCTGCACCAGCCGCGGCGTTCTGGAACAACAACTCCTCGATAGCATCGGTCCGGCCGCGTTATCCGGATAGCGCCGGCAGATCGCGCCGCGCCTTGCGCGCGTTGGCGGCACACAACCGCCACGTTTATCGACATGTGCGCAAGAAGCGCAGATCGAGCGGGCGGGCGGCGGCAATTCGGCGTAGGTTTGGCACAAGAATCGCAAAACGCCGTGCGACACTGCCTGCAAAGGTTCGATGGCCCTCGTGTTTGGCCGGTCATCGGTCTCGGGGACGGCCATGAAGATCCTCATCGTAGCCGATCTGCATTACAGCCTGCGCCAGTACGACTGGCTGTTGCAGCAGGCCGAGGCGTTCGATGCGCTGATCATGGCCGGCGATCTGCTCGAGCGGCGCGGCCACATCGAACAGGATTTGCAGGCGGTCATCGTCAGCAAGTATCTCACGCGTCTGGCCCAGCGCACCCAGGTCCTGGTCGCCAGCGGCAATCATGACATCGATGTCGCCGCCACATCGCCGGGGACGTCATGGCTCGACGAAGCGCGCGACGTCGGCGTTGCCGTCGATACCGGTGCGGTCATGCTCGGACCGCTCACCTTCACGCTGTGCCCCTATTGGAACACCAACAGCGAGCGCGACGTGTTCGAGCAGCAGATGCTGGCGCTGGCTGCGCGCGTGCAGCGGCCGTGGCTGTGGGTGCACCATGTGCCGCCGAAAGGCACGATCGTCGACTGGAACGGGCGCAAGCATGCCGGTGATCGCCATTTGACCAAGCAAATCAGCGCGTTAGCGCCGGATGCGGTCATCAGCGGTCATGTCCATGACGCGCCGTTTCGTGCCGGCGGCAGCTGGTGCGGCTTCGCGGAGACGACGCAGCTGTTCAATCCGGGCCGGCAATGGGCACCGGTGCCCAGCCATATCATCCTCGATCTCGACGCGCGCGCGGCGTTCTGGACGTCGCTGGCGGGATCGGATCGGACCGCCCTGCCCTGGCTCGATCGACGGCGCGTCAAGCCACCTGCTTACGTGGCGCCGAAGCCTGACGGCGCACGAGCGTAGCGACGATGTCGTCGATCATGCTGAGATGGCTGTCTTGATCGCCGAACTGGCTTTTGACGTCGACCAGGTAGTGGGTCAGCGTTTCCAGCCGCTGCGCCAGGGTGAACGCGATATGGTTCACCAGCTCAGGATGGCGCTCGAGCATCTGTCCGGCATCCTCGAGCACGACCAGCTCGCTTGGCGCGAGCGCGCGCACGCTGGCCGTGTGCGGCCGCCCGAGCAGCAGCGACATCTCACCGAAGACGCTGCCGGGCGTGTTTTCCAAGGCGACGCGTACACCGTCCCTGCTGATCTCCAGGCGGCCCGAGCGCAGCACGAACAGGCGACCCGTCCGGGTGCCTTCTTCGATGATCAGGCTGCCGGCCTGGTAGGTCCGGCCGGGCGAGGCAGAAAGACTTTGCAGCAGGCGGGTCATGCGGATTAGCTCCTCGACACCCCTTTCCCATAGCAATTTGTGCAGTGCGATAAAGCCTTTCCTGCACGTTGCGTACCGGTGGTACACAGGCAAAAAGTCTAGGCAATTGGATGACTAAGCCAAACGCAACGCACGTTGCGAAAAGGCCACTTGGCCCTTGTGCGACGATACAGACCGATTAATCGCTTGTCGTGCACGGTCACTCTTGCAATTTTTAGGACTAAAGATGGAGGCGGCGGCTGGGCATGCATACAATCGTCATTGCGGACGACCATCCTCTGTTTCGCGATGCCATCCGCTTGGCGCTGGTGAATGCGTTCGGCGATGGTGCCTTCCGGCTGCTCGAAGCCGGCAGCGTCGATGAGGTCGTGGCGCTGGCCGAGGCGGAGAGCGACATCGATCTCGTGCTGCTCGATCTGCGCATGCCGGGCATGGAAGGCTTTGCCGGGCTGATCGAACTGCGCAACCGCTTCCCGGCCCTGCCGCTGGTCATCGTGTCGGCCGCCGAGGAACGGCAGACCGTGCTCGAGGCGATGACCTATGGTGCGGCGGGCTTCATCCCGAAATCCCTGCCGCGCGAGGCCATCGCCAATGCGTTGCGCAGCGTTGTCGCCGGCGAGACCTTTCTGCCCGATCACGTTACGACACCGAGCGACAACGACGTCGAGGCCGAACAGATCCGCCTTGAGAACGCCCGACGCATCGCCTCGCTGACGCCGCAGCAGCTACGCGTGCTGCGCCTGGTGGCCGAGGGCAAGCCGAACAAGATCATCGCCTACGAGCTCGACATCGGCGAGACCACGGTGAAAGCGCACATCACCTCGATCCTGCGCAAGCTCGGCGTGTTCAGCCGCACCCAAGCCGTGCTGCTCGCGCAAGAGCACTTCAAGGAAGAAGCCATCAGCGGTTGAGCGCGCTCGCGCGTTTCAGCCGAGCAGGTGGCTCATTAGCGAGCGCAGCTTCGCCGGTTTGATCGGCTTGTTCAGGAACGGCAGGCCGAGGTCGTCCAGCTCCTGGGCGACGCGCGGGCTGCGATCGGCAGTGACGATCAAGCCGGGCAGCAACGGATCGTCGATGAATTCGCGCACGCGCTCGATCGCCGCGGCGCCGCTGGCACCATGGTCGAGATGATAGTCGGCGATGACCAGATCCGGCGTGCATTCGCACTGGGCGATGATCTGGCGGGCATCCAGAGCGCTGTCTGCCGTCAGCACGGCGCAGTCCCAGCCGCCGAGCAGGGCTTCCATGCCGCGCTGGATGCTGGGTTCGTTGTCGATCACCAGAATGGTCGCGCCGCTCAGCTTTTGCTTGTGCAAGCGGGCGCGCTCGGCCGGGGCGCGCGCCGGGCGGATCGCATCCGGGTCACCATACGGTAGGCATAGAGCAAAGCGCGAACCGCGGCCGAGCCTGGATGTGACCTCGATGTCGAGCTGCAGCACCTGTGCGATGCGGCGCACGATCGCCAGGCCGAGGCCGTAGCCGCCCGGCATGGCACTGGCGCTGTGCAGGCGCTGAAACTCCTCGAAAACATCGCTCAGGCGGTCTTCCGGGATGCCGATGCCGGTATCGATGACCTCGATGCTCAGGCAATAGCCGCGCCGGCGGCAGCCGAGCAGAACATGGCCCTCGCTGGTGTAGCGCAAGGCATTGCTCAACAGATTGCGCAGCACGCGTGCGAGCAGATTGCCGTCGGAGAGCACCACCGCACTCGACGGAACAAAGCGAAAATTGAGCCCTTTCTCATGGGCCAGCGCGCGGAACTCGGCCGCCATGGCGTTCAGAATCGGCTGCACGCGGATGTGTTTGACGTCCGGCTGGATGACGCCGGCATCCAGTTTGGAGATGTCGAGCAGATCGCGCAGCAACAGCTCGAAGGTCTCGAACGCGCGATCGATATTGCCGACCAGCTGCCGGTCGACCTCGCTGGTGGCGCTGTCGGCCAGGGCCGACACGAACAGACGCGCGGCGTTCAAGGGTTGCAGCAGATCGTGACTGGCAGAGGCGAGGAAGTGGGTTTTCGAGCGATTGGCCCGCTCCGCTTCGCTCTTCGCCTCGAGCAGTTCGCGATTGCTCTTTTCCAGATCGAGCAGGGCCCGCTCCAACGCCGCGGTGCGCTCGGCGACCTTGTTTTCCAGCAAGATGGCCGTTTCGAACAGCGAGAACTCGTTGCCCTGGAGGTCGAGCGAGCGCTCGACCCGATCCATGAGCACGCGGTTGATCTTCGCCAGCCGATCGCGTTCAGCGACCAGCTCGGCGATGCGCACCGCCGCCCCGTCGGCGCTGTCGATCGAGGCGCTCATCCGCTATCGGACCGCCGGCCGATGGCGACCCCGGTGAAGGTCTGGTTGACGTGCATCGCGCCGTACTGCTCACCGAAGGTGTTGAACCCGATCACCCGGTTCTGGCGCATGAGCTCGGAAATGACGTGCTTGGTCTGGCTGCGTTCGACCTCGAGCCGGCGCAAGACGCAATCGCAGCCGATGATCAGTTGCGGCGCGCCGACGCTGCCATCCAGTTCGGTGAACAGCCCTTTGAGGCGTGCGAGCAGATCCCGGCCTTCGGCAACGGTCAGGACGACGCCCTTGTCGATGGCACAGAAAAAGCTCAGGCTGCCATCGGCGTTGACCTTCTGGATCGAGCGGACATAGTCCGCGCCGCCCATGCGCACGACCACCGGGTGGGTGGCGAACATCATCGGCGACAGTTCCTGGGAATCCAGACCGACCACGCGGGCATATTCGGCGGCGGCCGGCATGGCGTTGATTTCGTGCACGATGCGTCGCGCCGGATCGGCCTCGGTGACGACCATCTTGCGCTCGGTGGGCACGAAATGCTGGCTCTTGAACACCCGAAACGGGTGCACGGTGCGTACCAGGGCGAGCACGGCGGCATCCGCGCGAAACGTTCCGCGATAGAGCACATGGGTATTGTCGAAGGTCAGGCCGTCGCCGGCGGAGCCGCCAAACAGGGGCACGTTGGCGAGGACACCGCTGATCGCCGACAGCACGGCCTCTTCGCGCTTGGCCATGCCATCGAACATGATGAAGCCGAACGTGCCCTCGGGTGCGACGCTGAACGGTTCGAGCGAGCCGAACAGGCGCTGGGTCAGATTGTCAATCGTGCTGACCACGTCGCCGATGCGGAACTGGCTGAGATTGTTGATCAGCTCGACCTCGACGCGAAACCCGTCGCTGGGCAGCGCGAAGGCGGTGACGCTGTCATCGAGATAGCCGAGCGGGGTGATCTCGCCGGCACTGGTGCAGCCGATGACCTCGGTATCACCGTAACGCTCGCTCAACGCCTGACCGAGGCCCTGCAGATCGTTGCTGATGCCGCAAAAGACCACCACGGCGGCAAAGGGGCCGTCACCGAGACCCTCGGCCAGCTCCGCCACTGCCTGCCTCGGGTCAGATGCCTGACTGACCGCGGTCGTGACCGGCCGGTGCATCCCAACTCCCTGCTGCAGCGCTCGTTGGACTACGACTTAGGTTCAAGGAGTAGCCATCCGCGCAGGCGATGCAAGTGCACTGTTGCAGCACGACACAAGCGTGCGAAGGTCCCCCTGTCAGCGGTGGACAGAAAAAGCGTTGCCAAGCTTGGCGCAGAGCCGCATTGCTCGTCGCCGACATTCGCAAGCCTTGGAGTGGAACATGCTGCGTATCGCCGGCCTTGCCGCGCTCGCTCTCGCTATTGCCGCAAACACGGCGCTGGCCGACAACCCGCGCGTGCGATTGGACACCAACAAGGGGCCGATCACGCTGGAGCTCTATGCCGATCAGGCGCCGAAGACGGTCGAGAACTTCCTGAACTACGTGCAGAGCGATTTCTACGACGGCACGATTTTCCACCGCGTGATCGACGGCTTCATGATCCAGGGCGGCGGCTTCACGCCGGACTTCAGCCAAAAAGCCACCAACGCGCCGGTGATGAACGAGGCGGACAACGGCTTGAGCAACGATCGCGGTACGGTCGCCATGGCGCGCACCTCCGATCCGCACTCGGCCACGGCGCAGTTCTTCATCAATGTCGTCGACAACGATTTCCTCGACCACACCGCGCCGACGGCACGCGGCTGGGGCTATGCCGTGTTCGGTGAGGTGATCGAGGGCATGGAGACCGTCGATACCATCGCCGGTTCACCGACTGGCGCGGACGGTCCGTTTCCGACCGATGTGCCGGCCGAGCAGGTCGTGATCGAAGATGCCGCGCTGCTCGAGTGAGCGGCGCTGGCCGGTCTAGTTGAGCTGATCGGCCAGCCGGTCGCCGGCGGCGTCGCCGAAATACCAGCGGGTCTGCTGTTCACTCGGCAGCGCGTCTTCGAAACAGACCTCGTAGACCAGATCGCAGCTCACGCCGGCGCTCGGTTCGACAATGCCGCTGCCTTCGGTGTCGGCGCTGTCCCGCCGGCCGGCACTGGCCACACCGGCCGTGGCGCCGAAGACCAGGCTGCTCAATGTCGGGTTGGGTCCGGTATTGCTGTAACAGATCTGGCGATCGCGGTAACAGACGACGCCGTCGAGCGGTTCGAAGCGGGCGCCGCGCGCGCGCTGTTCGGCACTTTCCGCCCGGGTTTGCGCTGCGGCACTGTCGCCATAATAGATGCCGGTCACCGCGGCATTGGCGCCGTCGTCGTCGAAACAGCGCTCGAGAGCGCTGTCGCAGCTCAAGCCGCGCGCCGGCGCGAACACCGCCGTGCGTTCAATCACCGGTTCTGACGTGCTGCAGGCGGCGGCGAGAAGGCCGATGCCGGCGCAGCCGAGGATACGAAGCCCTGGTCTCATCGTTGAAAAGATAGTGCAAAGCGGCGCGGCGTGCACCTGTCCCGAGCGGGCTTTAGGCGATTGCACTGGCCGGGCCGAGGGTATCCAGCAAAAAGCGGTCGATTTCGCTCAAAAGCTGCTGGCGAACCAGCTCGCGCTCCATGAGCAGCTCGTGCTGGGCGGCCTCCAGCAGGTGCAGATCGGCATTCGGCATGCGCGTGACCAGACCGCGAATGGCGTCGTTGCAGACCACGGCTTCATCGGCGGCGGCGATAAACAAGGAGCGCGTGGTGATCGCTTCGGGCACGCCTTTGGCGCTCAGGTCGCGGATCGAGCGCAGCGCCGCATTCAGCCACCCGTAGGTCGGGCCGCCCAGCGCCAGATCCGGCTCGCTTTCGATCAGGCGCAGACTTTCCTCGAAGCGTTCGACGTCGCTGGTCAATACCGCGATCTCCTCGCGCCGCCTGGCGATGTCGTAGCCGCCATAGCCGGGCAGATAGCGGCCGCCGAGGCCGAGCGCCGTGGCCAGCCGGCTCATGCCCGCAGCGAACAGGCGGACATGCGCGCTCAGCGGCAGATCGATCATCGGCGCGCTGAAGATGGCGCCCGCGACCGCATCGGGGCGGCGGTGCAGGAAGCGCAGCGCGATATGACCGCCCATGGAATGGCCGAACAACAGCCGCGGCGCGTCGCCCAGCTTGAGGACGACCTCGTCGAACAGTTGCTCGAGGTCGTCGACATACTGGCTGAAATCCTCGACGAAACCGCGATGGCGGTCATCCAGCATGCGATCGGACAGGCCCTGCCCGCGCCAGTCCATCAACACCGCGCGCAGGCCGCGCACGCGCAGATCGCCGACGAACTCGCGATATTTCTCGATGAACTCGGTACGGCCGCCGAGCACGACGATGAGGCCGCGGCAGTCTTCCACCGGTGCATCGACCGCACAGCGCAGACGCAAGCCGTCGGCACTGGTCAGCCAGCGCAGCTCGAAATCATCCAGCATGGCCCGTCCGTCAGATGGCGCTCATCAGTCGCGTGGTCAGAGCGCGCAGGTTATAACGGGCTGTCAGCCAGGGGAGAAGCCTGTCGGTCGTGCTGAGCACGATATGCGGCCGTTCGCGCGGCACGTTGAACAGCTCGCGCAAGGTCGGCTCGAGCCCGCCGCCGTAGAGCTCGCGCGCGCCGACACCGTCGATGACCAGCCAGTCGATGTGCTCCATGACCATCGCCTGGGACAGCTTGAGCCGCGCCCAGGCCAGACGCGTGGCATCCGCATGCCAGGTCAGCCCGCGGTAATCGACATTGGACGGCACGACGGCCAGCGGCTGCGTGCCGCCGCTCGCGAGATCGAGCCACACCGGACCGCGCTCCGGCCATGTGACGACCAGGCCGACAACATCCGCACGATCGCGGACAAACCGCCGCAAGCGCGTGCTGGCTTCACGCGTTCGCGGCGCGGTAATTAGATGAACCGTCATATCGGGAAACGGTAAAAGTAGCGGCTGCGTGCGCGTTCACGCAGGTCAAACGGGGATCGCAGACTGTCCATTGCGCACATCATAGGCTTAGTATTTCAACTTATGCGGGATTACGCAAGGGGACTTACGTGCACTGCAGTATAAGCGCTAAGGGGTGCGCGCAGGCGTCTTGAAGCGCGCCGGTCAGATCTCATCTCAGGCTCAGACGTGGGGGATATGCATGGCGCCGCAGGCTTCACCGCCCAATGCCACACCGGAACAGGCAACGCGCAGCACGCTCGTGCGGTTTGTCGTCTTGCTGGCGCTCGCCCTGGCCTTTTCCAGCCTGGCGCCACCGGACCTGTTCGCCGCGACCTTGAGCTCGCTTTTGTTCTATGCCGGCTTTTTCACCGGTCTGTTCGCGCTGATCGGCCAAGAGCCCTTGCCGGCCGATCGCCTGAGCCGCTGGGACATGGCCGCGGCCTTCATCGCGGCGAGCCTGTTGGCCGGTTTTTTCGTGTCGCAGCCGCCCGGGCTCGAGTAGGCCGCGGCCGATCCGGTCTGCTGAAAATGAACACCAGGACCGCGACCAGCACCAGTGCCAGCGCGATCAGGGCCTCGATGGACAGCCCGGCCAGGCTCGCCGTCAGGACATAGCTCGTGGCAATTGCCACCAGAGCCGCCCGTTTCGCCGCTGGCGTGATCGCGCCGTGGTCCTGCCAGGCGATCAGGGAGGGACCGAAGCGCGGATGCGCGCGCAGCCAGGCGTGCCAGCTCGGCGAGCCGCGTGCGAACGCCCATAAGGCGAGCAGAAAGAACACGGTTGCCGGCATCAGCGGCAGCACGGCACCGATCACGCCCAGCACGGTGAACAGCCAGCCGAGGACAAGATAGAGCCAGCGAAACGGCATTGCGGCAGCCATGGCGATTGCGCCGACAGCTATGGGCGCGCCTCAGGCGTTCGGAAAGTGCTTTTCGCCAACGCGCGGCGCATCGTCTGCCAGACCAAGCGCATCGAACCAGCCGACGGTGGCGTCCGGATGGGCATCGGTCGAAGCGAAATAGGGCTTCAGATCCAGCACAGGAGTGCCGTCCAGGCAATCCAGGCCGAGGACGTGCACGGTGGTGCCCTCGATGCCGGTGAGCGGCACGGCGGCAAAGCCGATCGGGTTCGGCCGGTTCGGTGAGCGCGTGGCGAACACGCCGCGCGGCGTGCCGTCGAACGGCGGTGTCTGGATGAGGGCATCGCGCGCCGCCGCGTGCAGCCAGTAGAGCACGATGACATGGCTGCAGCTGGCGAGATCCTTCAGGCCATCGGCAAAAGCCGGCACCAGCTCGATGCGACAGGGCGCCGGCTTTTGCCGGACGTTGCGCGGGCAGTCGCTGCGGCGGGCATAAGGTGTCCGCGCCAGCCCGATTGGATTCAAGGTGCAGGGCTCGAGGGTGGTCAAGGGCGCAACTCCGCAGGTCGATCGCTCGAACACATAGCGCCACACAATTGTTTGAGAAAGCGACGCTTCTCTTTCCCTGGACGGCCAAGCGCGTTAGTTTCCGATCGGAAACAAAGGTTTCCTATCCACGATCGGGCACGGTCTGTGTCCGTCGTCCGAGGACGGCATGAGCGAGCAGCTAAAGCACACAGCCCTGTATGATCTGCACGTCTCGCGTGAAGCGCGCATGGTGCCCTTTGCTGGCTACGCCATGCCGCTGCATTACGGCGCCGGCATCATGGCTGAACACCTGCACACGCGCGCCTCCGCCGGCCTGTTCGATGTCTCGCATATGGGTCAGGTGCGGCTGCACGGAGCCGACGCCGCCGTGAAGCTGGAAACGCTGGTGCCGGGCGACATCGTTGGCCTCAAGCCCGGCCGGCAGCGTTACACCGTGCTGACCAACGAGCGTGGCGGCGTGCGCGACGATCTCATGGTCAGCCATGCCGGTGACCACCTGCTGGCTGTGGTCAATGCCGCCTGCAAGCGTGATGACCTGGCGCATCTGCAAAAGGTGCTCGGCCTTGATGCCCTGCTCGATGAGGAGCGCGCCTTGCTCGCGTTGCAGGGTCCGCGAGCGGCCGAGGTGCTCGTCAAGCATGCGCCAGACGTCGCCGACATGCGCTTCATGGATGCCCGTAGTTGCCGCATCGACGGCAAGCCGGCCTTCGTCACCCGCTCCGGCTACACCGGCGAAGACGGCTTCGAACTGTCGCTCGAACAGGCGGATGCCCTGGGCGTGGCCGAGCTTTTGCTTAACGACGAGGCGGTGCTGCCGGTCGGTCTGGGCGCGCGCGACAGCCTGCGGCTCGAAGCGGGGCTGTGTCTGTACGGCCAGGATCTGGATGCGACCACCACGCCGATCGAGGCCGATATCGCCTTTGCCGTCGGCAAGGCGCGTCGACCCGGTGGCAGCCGCGCGGGCGGCTATCCGGGCGCTGAGGTGATCAGCGCACAGATCCTGGAAGGGGTCAGCCGCAAGCGCGTCGGTCTGCAGCCGCTCGGGCGGGCGCCGGTGCGCGCCGGTGCCAGGCTGCATGACGGCGACGGCGTCGAGCTCGGCGTCGTCACCAGTGGCGTCTTCGGACCGAGCGTCGGCGGTCCGGTGGCGATGGGCTATGTCAGCGCCGAGGCGGCCAAGCTCGGTGCGGAGATTTTCGCCGATGTCCGCGGCAAGGCGCTGCCGGTGCGCATCGGCCCGCCGGCCGCCATAAGCACCAACTACGCGCGCTGAGCGCACGAAAATGAGGGAACCGCAGTAAGTCATGTCGCAACGACGTTTCACCGAAAGCCATGAATGGGCCGAGCTGGCCGACGATGGCATCGTCACGGTCGGCATCACCGATCATGCGCAAAACCAGCTTGGCGACATCGTCTTCGTCGAGCTGCCGGAGATCGGCCGCGAGGTCGAACAGGGCGAGGTCATCGCCGTGGTCGAATCCGTCAAGGCGGCCTCGGACATCTACAGCCCGATGGCCGGCGAGGTCATTGAGATCAACCAGGCGATCGTCGATGCGCCGGACCAGGTGAACGCCTCGGCCGAGGGCGATGGCTGGTTCTTCAAGCTGCGCGCCTGGGACAATGAGGCCCACGCGAAACTGCTCGATCGCCAGGCGTACGAGGCGACGCTGGACTGAGCACGGGCCACCGCCGCCCACATAGACGACCTAACAGACAGACCAATGCATTAAGGATGAGCATGACGGTACAGGCAGACGGTTTCAGCGGCTTACGCGCAGCCGACCAATTCATCGATCGCCACATCGGCATCTCGCCGAGCGACCGGGCGCACATGCTGCAGACGCTCGGCCTGGCGAGCCTGGATGCCCTGCTCGATGGCATCGTGCCGGAGGCGATCCGCGAGCGCGCCGGGCTGGAGCTGGCCGAACCGATGGACGAAGCGGCCGCCCTGTCGAGGCTGCGTGCGCTGGCGGCGCAGAACACCGTTTTGCGGTCCTGCATCGGCCAGGGCTATTACGGCACGCACACGCCGCCGGTGATCTTGCGCAACGTCATGGAAAACCCGGCCTGGTACACCGCCTACACGCCCTATCAGGCGGAAATCGCCCAGGGCCGGCTCGAGGCTTTGCTGACCTTTCAGACCATGGTCGCCGATCTGACCGGCCTGGAGATCGCCGGCGCGTCTTTGCTCGACGAGGCGACGGCGGCGGCCGAGGCCATGAGCTTGTGCCATCGCGTCAATCGCAAGGCCAAGGGCGAGACCTTCCTCGTTGCAACCGATGTCCATCCGCAGACCATCGACATCCTGGAAACGCGCGCCGCGCCGCTCGGTATCGAGATCGTCGTCGGCGATGTTGCCGAGCTGCTCGAGCAGCACGCGGCCTTCGGCGTCCTTTTGCAATACCCGGCGAGCGACGGCGCCGTGCACGATCCGCGCAGGCTGATCCAGGCGGCCAGGGCCAAGAACGCCATGGTGGTCATGGCCAGCGATCTGCTTGCGCTCACCTTACTGACGCCGCCGGGCGAACTCGGCGCCGATGTCGCCGTCGGCTCGGCGCAGCGCTTCGGCGTGCCCATGGGCTATGGCGGGCCGCATGCCGCGTTCATGGCCACCCATGATGCGCACAAGCGGGCCATGCCCGGGCGCATGGTCGGCGTGTCGATCGACAGCCACGGCCGGCCGGCCTATCGCCTGGCGTTGCAGACGCGCGAGCAGCACATCCGCCGGGAAAAGGCGACCTCGAACATCTGCACGGCCCAAGTCCTGCTCGCGGTCATGGCGGCGATGTATGCCGTCTATCACGGTCCCGACGGCCTGGCGCGCATCGCCAGGCGCGTGCACCGTTTGACGGCCCAGCTCGCGCAAAGCTTGAGCCAGGCCGGCCATGCGCCTGTGCATGAAAGCTTTTTCGACACGATTCTGATCGAGACCGGTGCCCGCACCGACGCCCTGATGACCAGGGCGCGCGATGCCGGTTACAACCTGCGCCGGTTCGACGACCGGCATATCGCCATCGCCCTGGACGAGACGACTGAACCGGCCGACCTCGAAGCCCTCTGCGCCGTGTTCGACACTGAACCGGCCGATTTCCCGGACACGGACGCCCTGCCCGCGGCGCTGCGGCGGCAAAGCGGCTATCTCGGCCATGCGGTCTTCCACGAGCATCGCAGCGAAACCCAGATGCTGCGCTATCTGCGCCAGCTTGCGGATAAGGACATCGCGCTCGATCGGGCGATGATCCCGCTCGGCTCGTGCACCATGAAGCTGAACGCCACCGCCGAGATGATGCCGGTGACCTGGCCGGCATTCGCCGATCTGCACCCGTTTGCCCCGGTCGATCAGGCCAAGGGCTATGCCGGACTGATCGCCGAGCTCGAGCAGATGCTGTGTGCCGCCACCGGCTATGATGCCGTGTCGCTGCAGCCCAATGCCGGGTCACAGGGCGAATATGCCGGCCTGCTGGCGATCCGTGCCTATCATCTGAGCCGCGGCGATGATCAGCGCGACATCTGCCTGATCCCGTCCTCGGCCCATGGCACCAACCCGGCCTCGGCCCAGATGGCCGGCTTGCGCGTCGTCGTGGTCGGCTGCGATGGCGACGGCAATGTCGATATCGAGGATCTGCGCGCCAAGATCGACCAGCACCAAGACCAGCTCGCTGCGCTGATGGTCACCTATCCGAGCACCCATGGCGTGTTCGAAGAGAGCATCACCGAGATTTGCGCCATGGTCCATGACGCCGGCGGCCAGGTCTATCTCGACGGCGCCAATCTGAACGCGCTGGTCGGACTGGCGGCGCCCGGCCATTTCGGCGCCGATGTCAGCCATCTCAACCTGCACAAGACCTTCTGCATCCCCCATGGCGGCGGCGGTCCCGGCGTCGGCCCGATCGGCGTGCGCCAGCATCTGGCGCTGTTCATGCCCGGCCACCGTTACCTGAGCGACGGCCCGGCCGGCGGCCCGGTCAGTGCCGCACCGTATGGCAGTGCCGGCATCCTGCCGATTTCGTATACCTACATCCTGATGATGGGCGCACGCGGCCTGCGCTCGGCCAGTGCCCACGCCATTCTGGCGGCCAACTACATCGCCAAACGGCTCGAGGCGCATTACCCGGTGCTCTATCGCGGCCGCAATGGCGGCGTGGCGCATGAATGCATCCTCGATTGCCGGCCGCTCAAGGACAGTGCCGGCGTAGGCGTCGACGACATCGCCAAGCGCCTGATGGACTTCGGTTTTCACGCGCCGACCATGTCCTGGCCGGTGGCCGGCACGCTGATGATCGAGCCGACCGAGAGCGAGAGCCTGGCCGAGCTCGACCGCTTTTGCGATGCCATGATCGCCATCCGGCGGGAGATCGCCGCCATCGAGCGCGGCGACATGGCCTATGACCAGAGCCCGCTGGCGCTGGCGCCGCACACCGCCGAAGACGTCACCGCCGCGAGCTGGGATCGCCCTTACAGCCGCGAACAGGCGGCTTTCCCGGTGCCGGGGCTGCGCGCCACGAAATACTGGCCGCCGGTGGGCCGGATCGACAATGTCTACGGTGATCGTCACGTGGTCTGTACCTGCCCGCCGCTGGATGCCTATAAGGAAGCCGCCGAGTAGGCAGGTCTGATTAAGCCGGACTAAGCCCTAAGGCGTAGCCACGCCCACTTGCGCGATCTGCCCGGGGCCAGCAACCTCGTGGCGTAAACACATGATCGGGACGCGGAGGACGCGATCACCGGCACCCTGGCATTTGTGAGCAGAGCGCACCATGGACCGACACATCATGCGCCAGATCGATCTGTTTTCCGATCTGGGTGGTGAGGAACGTGAGCTTTTGGCCAAGCGCTGTAGCTGGCAGCGCTACGAAACCGGGGAACTGGTGGTCAGCCAGAACGATCGCAGCACGGATGTCTATCTGATCGCTTTCGGGCGCGTGCGCGTGACGTTGTATTCCAACGCCGGGCGCGAGGTCAGCTTTCGCGAGCTCGCCGCCGGCGAGAGCTTCGGCGAGCTGTCGGCGATCGACGGCGCGGCGCGTTCGGCGCATGTCATCACGCTGCACGAAACCATGCTCGGCACCATGCCGGCGGCCGTGTTCGCCGAAACCCTGAAGCAGCACCCCGAGGTTATGTGGGCGGTGCTGAACAAGCTCACCAAGCTGGTGCGCGCCCTGTCCGAACGGGTGTTCGAATTCGCCACGCTCGGCGTCAACAACCGCATCCATGCCGAGCTGCTCCGGCGCGCGCGCGTCGACGAGCAGGACGAGCGCGGCATCATCGATCCGGCGCCGACCCATGCGGAAATTGCCAGCGTCATCAGCACCCATCGCGAGGCGGTGACGCGCGAGATCAACAAGCTGGCCAAGGACGGCCTGCTGCTCAAAGGCCACGGCCGGCTGGAAGTGACCGACATGAGCCGTCTACGGCAGATGGTCGACGAGGCCGTCGGCAGCGAGGCAACACCGAAAAGCTGAGCGGCGTCACGCTTGGTTCATGACTGTGTGCTTTGCTTCCCCGGCAGGCGGCATGACGGCATGCCGTAGCGGGTGAGGAAATGCCATGAAGTATCTGTTTTATCTGCTTCTTGTAGTTCTCGGTGGCGGCATCGGTTTCTTCCTGGGCGGCTCGGGCGGCATGCTCGCCGGCAGCGTTGCCGGCACCGAGTTCGGCGTCTGTACCGCGGTGCAGGTGGCGGAGAACGAAGGCCTGCTCGATGCGGCGCAGAGCGCCACCTTGCTCGAGCAGACCGCCGCCCATCTGCGCAGCGAGTTCGCCGAACTGGTCGAGCGCGCCAATCTGTCCGAGAACATGCCGCTCAACAGCGATACCTGCACGACGCTCATGGCGCGCATGAAGCAGGGCGGCGGCGCCTAGCGCAAAAATCACCGCCCTGCTCTTTAGCCAGGGTCGACGCGGCGCGGCCCGCGCGCGCGTCGTCGTGGTTCGGCGTCGGCTTGGTCACTCGGCCCAATAGTCGTTCGCCGCGGCCACCGTGGCGAACCAGGCCGCGACCGTCTGGGACACGGCGATCAGGCTGTCGGCATCGCGCGCATAGGTCGGGCGTTGCTGCTGCAGCACCGTGACATCCGGCTGTGCTGTCTTCACCGCCTTGCGCGCGAGCGTGACGGCCAGGTCGAAGCCGGCTTGCGGCGTTTCGGTCTCGAGCGAGGGCAGCCAGAGCGCGTCCTCAGCCGCCGCAGGCGGGGCCATGGTGGCCACGGCGATCAACCCCGCCGCTATGGCCGCCGCCAGAGCGTTTGCCCGGCGCCGGCTCATTCGACCGTGCCCGGCAGCGAGAGATCGCCCGAGGCGATGTCGAAGACGTCGGTAACGCACAACAGCGGCGCGTGGATATTGGCGTTCACGCGCAAAGCCGAGGTCACGCCGTCATAGGCCATGCCGTGCACGCTCGCACTATCGGCAAACGGCACGTTGACGGTGATTTCCGGACCGTCGAACAGCGGCGTGTAGCCCGGGCTGTCGATGAAGATCGGCAGGCCCGGCCAGGTCGCCGGCAGATCCGGATTGGCGCCTTGCGGAATGTCACGCACGGCCAGGGCATCCGGGCCGCAGCGCTCCTCGCCATGCAAGACAACCCAGTGGCTGTGCCAGACGCCGCCGTCATTGGCCGGATCGCCGTCGGCGTTCTCGTCGAACAGCGGCGTGTCGTCGAAATCGGGATGGCTGGTCGCGACCATGGCCAGAATGCCGCTGCCGGCCTCGAACCCGACCTCGGCCGGATCGAGCGACGTCGGCCAGACATAGGCATAGACCGGGGCGCCGCCGAGGTCGCCGGCCGAGTCGGGCCTTTCGGCGCCGGCGAGGCCGTTGGTGGTCATGTGGAAGGTCGCCGTGCGGCCGTCGATGTGCACATGCGCGGCGAGAATGTCGAACGCGGCAAGCTTGGCGCTACCGGCATCGGAAACGATCGCCGTCTTCTGGTTGATGGCGTGGTGGCTGCTGTCATGGCCGGCATCGGCGTGGGCGTGCGCGGCGATCAGGGCTGTGCCGGTGACGAGCTGGGCGGTGACGAGACTGGCGGTGCGCATGGGAACCTCCCGTGGCTTGGTGTGTCGATGCCGTTGTGATAGTAGCGAGTCGCTACAATTGCAAGAAAGTTTTGACTCGCTATTATATCGGCGATGGACACCAGAGATCAGCAGCGGCTGGCGGCCTTGCTCGAGCGCATCGGGCGCATCCAGGCCGCCGATGAGTGGAGCGACGCGCTCAATCCGGCGCAGCGCGCAGCACTGGCCTATCTGGCCCGGGCCAATCGCTTCTCGCGCGCACCCTCGCAAGTAGCCGACTATCTGGCCGCCACGCGCGGCACCGTGTCCCAGACGCTGAAAGCCCTGGCGCGCAAGGGTCTGGTCAGCGAGACCCGCTCGGCCCAGGACCGGCGCAGCATCGCCTACAGCCTGACCGAGGCCGGCCGGGCGGCGTGTGCGCGGCAAAGTGCGCTGGATGAAGCGATCGGCGGGCTCGAGCCGGCCGAAGCGGCTGTGCTGGCGAACGGCCTGGAGGGCCTGGTCAAGGACGCGTTGTTGCGCCGCGGCATGCGGGCGTTCGGCGTCTGCCGCACCTGTCGCTATCACGAGGCGCGCCCGCTTGGCGGCTATTGCCGGCTCTTGCACGAAGAGCTGGCGCCGGTCGAGTGCCAGCAGATCTGCCACGAGCACGACGCGTCAGCGGCCTAGCTGGAACGCGTTCGCCAGCGCAGGAAAAACGCGCGACCGTCTTGACCCGGATCACCCCCAGAACTAGAACAAAACAGGAACGAAGACGGGGCGGATAGGGAACAACAGCCGTGGTTGCCGCAAACGATCGCCGGGCCTTACTGGCCAGGCTCAGGGCCAAGATCGCGCCGATCGAGCGGCAGGGCTATGCCGATCTGGCGCCCTGTCCGCTCGGCGATGCGGCGATCGATGCGGCCTTGCCCGGCGGCGGTCTGGCGCGTGCCTGCGTGCACGAAATCGCCGGTCCGATCGGCGTGCGCACGGCCTTTGCCGCTTTCATCGCCGGCCGGCTGCGCGCGGCGGACCGCGCACGCGATGCCGTGGTCTGGATCGGCCAGCACTGGCGCCGGCGCGAGGACGGCATGGTCTACGGCCCCGGCCTGGCCGCCCATGGCCTGGATCATCGCCGGCTGATCCTGCTGCATGTGCGCACGCCGCTCGAGGTGTTTCAGGCCGCTGAAGAGGTGCTGCGTTGCAAGGGTGTCGCCGCGGCCCTGATCGAGGCGGATGGCTGCGACATCTACCAGTCGCGCCGGTTGCAACTCGCCGCCGAAAACGGCCGGGCAACCGGCATTCTGCTCGGCCAGGGCGCTGGCCCGAGTGCTGCCGTGACCCGCTGGCGGGTCGATCCGGATCAAGATGGGACGATGCATGTCGCCTTGCGGCGCTGTCGCGGCGGCGCGCCCAATGCATGGAGGGTGAGGTTTGATGGAACGGCGTTACGTCTCCGTGTTTCTACCCTATTGGCCGACCGAACGGTTGCGCCGTCAGGTGAACGAACCGGCTCTGCGTGATGGCCGGCCGCTGGCTTTGATCGAAGCCAGCCAGGGCGGCACGCGGCTGGCGGCGCTCGATGCCCTGGCGGCCGAGCGCAAGCTGCAGGTCGGCATGCTGCTGACCGATGCCCGCGCCGCCTGCCCGGAGCTGGTCACCCGGCCCTGGCGGGTCGATGACGATCTGCGCGCCTTGCGGAAATTGGTCGACTGGAGCCGGCGCTACAGCCCGCTGGTCGCCGGCGACGGTGCGGACGGCTTCAAGCTCGACATCACCGGTTGCGCCCATCTGTTTGGCGGCGAAGCCAATTTGCTGCGTGATCTGACCGATCGCCTGCGCCAGTTCGCCATCACCGGCCTGGCCGCTTCGGCGCCGACACCTTTGGCCGCCTGGGCCTGGGCGCGCTTTGGCGGTGGCGGCGTGCTCGCCAGGGAAGACGCCTGCAGCAAGCTGAGCGGCCTGCCGGTTGCGGCCTTACGGTTGCCGGAAGAACAGGTGCACGAGTTGGCGCGCCTCGGCCTGCATCGCATCGAGGATCTCGATCGGCTGTCGCGCAAGGCCTTGGCCCAGCGCTTCGGTACGCCCTTGTTGCGCCGGCTCGATCGGCTGTTTGGTGACGAGAACGAGCCCTTGCGCGCCACCAACGAGGCCCCGGCCTTGCGCGAGCGCTTGAGTTTCGTCGATCCGATCGGCCGCGATGAGGATATCGAGGCCGCCTTCGTCCGCTTGGCCGGCCGCTTGCGGCGCAAGCTCGAGGATCAGGGCCTGGGCGCGCGCAAGCTGCAGCTCGAGCTTTACCGGGTCGATGGCGAGGTCGCCCGTTTCGATGCCGCCCTCGCCCGCCCCTCGCGCGAGCCGGGTCATTGGTGGCGGCTGTTGCGCGAGCGGCTCGATGGCCTGGATGTCGGCTATGGCATTGAAACCATGGTGATTGCCGTGCTCGAGAGCGCCAAGAAGCCGGCACAGCCCTGCCGTCTTGATGCCTATGAAGAGGCGCTGGATGACGAAATCGCCCGCCTGATCGACCGGCTGGCGGCGCGCTTCGGTCGTGAATCCGTGCAGACGTTGGCGCCGGTCGACAGCCATATCCCGGAGCGGGTGTCACGGCCGGTGCCGGCCTTGGCGGTGCAGCGCGAGGCGGCCGTGGCGAGCTGGGCGCTGCCGCAACCCAGGCCGGTGCGCCTGTTGCCCGAGGCCGAGTCGATCCAGGTCATCGCTGCTTTACCCGATCACGCGCCGGCGCGTTTTACCTGGCGTAAAGGCGGCCATCGGGTCGTGCGCGCCGAAGGCCCGGAGCGCATCGCCGCCGAGTGGTGGCGGCATACGCCGGGCGCGCCGCCGCCGGCACGCGATTATTACCGCGTCGAGGACGAACAGGGCGCGCGCTTTTGGTTGTATCGCGAAGGCGTCTATGGCGACGGGCCGCCGCCGCGCTGGTTCATCCACGGCGTGTTCGGCTGATCTCGGCAAAACGCGCTCTATCTCCTTGAAATGACGCCATCGCGCGTGGCCGGGCGCTGCGCGCGACATCGTCTTGGGCCATGTTCCAACACCGGGTTGCCGGAGGCCATGAGCGGCTACGCCGAATTGCAGGTCACCTCGAATTTCAGCTTTTTGCGCGGTGGTGCGCACCCGGAAGAGCTGGTCGAGCGCGCGGCCGAGCTGGGCCTGTCGGCGATCGCGCTGACCGATCGCAACAGCCTGGCCGGCGTCGTGCGTGCCCATGTCGCGGCCAAGAACGCCGGCATCACATTCATCGTCGGCTGCCGGCTGGACTTCGAAGACCGGCCGAGCATTCTGGTCTATCCTACTGATAAGCAAGCCTATGCCCGCCTCTCGCGTCTGCTCACCTTGGGCAAGCGGCGTGCGCCCAAGGGCCATTGCTACCTGCGCTTTGCCGATCTGGTCGATCATGCCGAGGGCCTGCTGGTCATCGCCCTGCCGCCGACGCCGGAAGACGACCACCTGCCGGCTTCGGACAGATGGGATGGCACGCCGATATCCAACGCTTCAAAGGGGCAACAATCCAACGCGGCAAACCAGATCGGGCCGAGCGCGCTGGGCGTTGCAAAGAACACGGCTGCCGCGCGCCCGGCAGCCGCGGTGATTGACCTGGCAGTGCCGCCCGCGCAACGGCGCTTGCCCTCGCCTCTTTCCGCTGCGCCCCCAGCGGATGGTGCGAAGGCAGCGCCGGTTGGTGCGGCCGGATCATCAGCCGCGCCCGATGCGTCTTCCTTATGCGAAGATGCCGACCCGTGGCCGGCCGAGGAGGCCTCGAAAGTGGCGGGTTCGTGCCCCGATGGACGCGCGCTTGCCGGGGTTGCCGCAGCCGATCCCTGGCCGCCTGACACCGACGCTGCGCCCGGCCCCGGCGCTGCCGCCGCGTTCGCGCCCAATCCGGCAGCGGCCGCCGACCGTGGTGAAGCCGGCCTTGGGGCCGCGCGTGCCGGTGACAACGTCTTGGGTGGCACGACCACCGAGCACGGCTGCGAACAGTCCGAGGCGTCACCGGTCGCGGCGGCCGCTGATGCGCCCTCGGCCAGGCATCATGACGCCGGTTTGCATGCCGACGCCGACAGGCGCGTGCTTGAGCGAGCCGATGCCGGTCGCTTCGATGATGGTGCGCCGACACCGCTGGCGCTAGCGTCCCGTGCCCGTGGGCCTGAGCGGGCCGCCGTCGTCTCGTGCGAACAGACCGGCCGAGCTTGCACCTCAAGCATGCGCGCCTGGCCACGCGATCACGCCAAGCCGGCGGCAAGCGCCCGGGCGCCCGCAGGAGCCTGCACAGCCCCGCCGGCAACGCATGCCGCGACGGCCACAGCCGATGGCCAAGACGCTGAAGCGACGCACGGCACCTTGCCGCCAGCGCGCGCACAGGCCCTGGCGATCGGCCCGGACGCTGGCGATCGCGACGGCATGGACCCGGCCCGCCATGCGAGCGCTTCGGACAGCGCCAACACCGCCGTGGCCGCTTACCCCAGCCGTGTCGCGCGCATCGGCGATCGCCCAGCGGTGACCATCGGCGCCGGCGCCGGCGACACAGACAACGCCACGGCGGCCTTGGCCGTGCTGTCACGCAGCCATCGCGCGATCGGCGCGCCGGTGGCGACAGCCGGCCCGTTCGACACGGCCGCGTTCCGTGCGCATCTTGAGCAGGTCGCCACGCTTTTTCCCGGCCGGGCCTGGCTGGCCGCGGCCATGCTCTATCGCGGTGACGACGAGGTCCGTCTGACACAGTTGCAGCGCTTGAGCGATGCCGTTGGCCTGCCGCTGATCGCCACCAATGACGTCCACTATCACGTGCCCGAGCGCCGGCCGCTGCAGGACGTGCTGACCTGCATCCGCCACCACTGCACCATCCACGAGGCCGGCACGCGCCTGCTCGCCCATGCCGAGCGGCACCTGAAGGCCCCCGAGGAGATGACACGGCTTGTGCGCATCTGCCCGCAAGCCATTGAAGAAACGGAAAATCTAGCTACGCGTTGCACCTTCTCCCTGGATGAGCTGGCCTATACCTATCCGAGCGAGCAGACCGATGGCGAACGGTCGCCACAGGCCGAACTCGAGCAGCATACCTTTGCCGGCGCCGCCTGGCGCTATCCGGATGGCGTACCGGTCGAGGTCGACCGGCAGATCCGCCACGAGCTCGCCCTCATCGCTGAGTTGCAGTATGCCCCCTATTTCCTAACAGTTTATGAAGTTGTCCGTTTTGCCCGCACGCAGGGCATTTTATGTCAGGGCCGCGGGTCCGCAGCCAACTCGGCCGTTTGCTATTGTCTCGGCATCACCTCGGTCGATCCGGTGCGCATGAACCTGCTGTTCGAGCGGTTCGTCTCCGCCGAGCGCGGCGAGCCGCCCGATATCGACGTCGATTTCGAGCACGAGCGGCGCGAAGAGGTCATCCAGTACATTTTCCAGCGCTACGGCCGGGAACACGCCGGCATCGCCGCCACGGTGATCAGCTATCGCGGCAAGAGCGCTGTACGCGAAGTCGGCAAGGCGCTCGGCCTGTCGGCTGATGCCGTCGGCGCGCTCTCGAAGACGATCTGGGGCCATGGCCGCGAGGGCTTCAATGAGGAGTCGATCACCCGCTCCGGCATTGACCCAAATGAACAGTTGATTCAGCGCGCGCTGGCACTTGCTTCGGAGTTGATCGGCTTCCCGCGCCATCTCTCCCAGCATGTCGGCGGCTTCGTTATCTCGCGCGCGCCGCTGATCGAACTGTGCCCGGTGGAAAATGCCGCCATGGCCGATCGTACCATGGTGTGTTGGGACAAGGACGACCTCGATGCGCTCGGCATGATCAAGGTCGATGTTCTGGCGCTCGGCATGCTCACGGCCGTGCGCAAGGCGTTCGAGCTGTTAAGAAATCACTACAAGATCAGCCTCGATCTCGCGTCGATTCCACCGGAAGATCCGATCGTCTACGCCATGCTGTGCCGCGCCGATTCCATGGGCGTGTTCCAGGTCGAAAGCCGGGCGCAGATGGCGTTCCTGCCGCGCATGAAGCCGCGCACCTTTTATGATCTGGTCATCGAGGTGGCCATCGTCCGGCCCGGACCGATCCAGGGCGACATGGTGCATCCCTATATCCGCCGGCGCGAGGGCCTCGAGCCGGTCGAATTCCCGTCCGATGACCTGCGCCAGGTGCTCGGCAAGACGCTCGGCGTGCCGCTTTTCCAGGAACAGGCGATGAAAATCGCCATCGTCGCCGCCGGTTTCACACCGTCGGAGTCCGATGCCCTGCGCCGGGCCATGGCGACCTTCAAGCGCCCGGGCCTGATCCACCAGTTTCAGCGCAAGATGATCGACGGCATGATCGAGCGCGGCTACGAACGCGACTTCGCCGAGCGCTGTTTCCGGCAAATCGAAGGCTTCGGCTCTTATGGCTTTCCGGAAAGTCATGCCGCCAGCTTTGCTTTGCTGGTCTATGTTTCCGCCTGGCTGAAATGCCATTATCCGGATGTGTTTGCCTGTGCATTGCTGAACAGCCAGCCGCTCGGCTTTTACGCCCCGGCCCAGCTCGTACGCGATGCCCGCAACCACGGCGTCGAGGTGCGCCCGGTCGATGTCAATTTCAGTTTTTATGACAACAGCCTGGAGCCGATGGCTCAGGTGCCGGGCAAGCGCATCCAGCGGCATGCCCTGCGCTTGGGCCTGCGCCAGGTCAAGGGTCTGCATGCCGAGGAAGCCCAACGTCTGGTTGCACACCGCGCTGCCGGTTACGGCCTTCTCGAGGACCTCAAGCGCCGCGGCGAACTCAGCCGGGCGGCGTTGGAGAAGCTCGCCGCCGCCGATGCGTTCGGCTCGCTCGGCCTGAACCGCCGCCAGGCGCTCTGGCGCATCGGCCAGCTCGACACCGACCCGCCGCCCTTGTTCGCGCACGCCGAACGCCGCCACGAAGCCGGCAGCAACCGGCCGCGCGAGGTCGTGCCGCGCCAGGAGGTCGACTTGCCGGAAATGACCGACGGCGAGGTCGTCACCGAGGACTATCTCAGCTTGAGACTGTCCCTGAACGGCCATCCTTGCGGCATTCTGCGTCATGATCTCAAGCGCTTGCGCACCATTCCAAACAGCCAGCTCGAAGACACGCGCAACGGCCAACGTTTACGCGTCGCCGGCCTGGCGATCGTGCGCCAGCGGCCCGGCAGCGCCAAGGGCGTGTGCTTCATCACCATCGAGGACGAGACCGGCATCGCCAACATCGTCATCTGGCCCGACAAGTTCGAGGAATGTCGCCACATCATCATGACCGCGCGCCTCCTTGCGGTTGAAGGCAGGGTGCAGCGCAATGGCCAGGTCATCCATGTCGTCGCCGAGCGCATGAAGGACATTTCCGACTGGCTCGACCGGCTGGTGGCGCCCGATGCGCGGCCGCAGCCGGGCCAACCGATCGCGCCGCGCTTGCCGAAACCGCGCTCCTTTCATTGAAAGCCGCCTCGACGCGCACGCACGGCCGTGTCACAAACCCTTTGTTAAACTCTTTGTGATAGTTGTCTGGGGCCTGACCTGACGCCGATGGCGGCTCTGCGGTATGCGGGCCTGGTTTGATTGTCGGGGGATGAGACCTTCATGCGTGCGCTGATACTGGCCGTGGCCCTGCTGCCCTTGAGCCTGAATGGCTGCCTGCAAACCGGTGCGGCGCCAGCTGCCGGCGAGAGCGTGGCCGCGCCGACGCTCAGCACCGTGCCGCGTCGCCTGTCGCTGGCCAGTGAGCAGGGCAAGCCGCGTTGGGACGTCATCATGCATGCGCCCGAGTGCAACATGTTCGTCGCGCAAAACGGCGACTCATGGATGCTCGGCGAGCTGCGTGGCCAGCCCTTGGATCTGGATCGGAACGACAGCCATTTTCATTACCAGCCGCGCCTGCTCAACCAGATCAGCGATGCCTTCTTCCCGTCGCACCGGCAAACCACCAAGCTCAAATATATGGGCACCTTCGACACTGAGCAGAATGCCCGGTTGATGATGGGCGTGCTCGGCTGCCCATCCGTGCCGTCCTGACAGGTGCCCTGCCCGCATCCGGGCCTTGGCGCCGCGCCGGCCTGCAGAGCTGGCCCGGGCTCGCGCGCGCGGCCGCCTAGACCTTGAGTTCGGTGGTGTCCTTGATGACCTCCATCGACAGGCTCGAGGTGACGTTGAACAGATCGATGCGTTCGATCAGGCTCTTGTAGAACCGATCGAAGTCACGCGTGCTCGCCGCCTTGACCTTCAGCAGATAATCGATGTCGCCGGTCAGCCGGTGCGCCTCCATGATTTCCGGCATGTCGCGGATCGCCGCCATGAAGCGTTCGAGCCAGTCGGGACTGTGCTGCGAGGTGCGGATGGCGACGAACACGGTTTCGCTCAGGCCCAGGCGATCGGCATCGAGCAGCGCAACCTGCCGTTTGATGAGACCATCACGTTGTAATCGCTGCACGCGATTCCACACGGCGGTCTTGGACAGGTCCAGCCGCTTGCCGATCCGCTCGAAGGAGAGCGTCGCGTCGCGCTGCAACAGGCGCAGGATGGCGCGATCGGCCTCGTCGAGCGTGTCGGCCGTTCCGCGCGGCCCGGGCGCCACTGGAACCGTGGTCATGCTGCGCGCGCGAACGCAAAACACTGTTCTATGTGGCCGCCTTCCAGCTTGTTTTGCACGGGAAAATCTCCACTCCTTAGCGCCAGAGCGAGGCTTACGAGGTAGGTTTTTCCGTGTCCAGCGAAACCACGTCCACTCCCAACGTTGATGCCGAGATCCTGCGCACCGATGTCGCCATCATCGGCGCCGGCCCGGTCGGGCTGTTTGCCGTGTTCGAACTCGGCCTGCTCGGCCTGAACGCCGTCTTGATCGACAGCCTGGACAAGCCGGGCGGCCAGTGCGCCGAGCTGTACCCGGAAAAACCGATCTACGATATCCCGGCCTGGCCGGTGATCACTGGCCAGGAGCTGACCGACCGTCTCGTGCAACAGGCCGCACCGTTCAACCCGGTGTTGCGCATGGGCGAGCAGGTCGAAAGCCTGGAAAAACATGAGGATAGCGGCCTGTTCCGGGTCACCGGCAATGGCGGCAGCGTGATCGAAGCGGCCGCCGTGTTCATCGCCGCCGGTGCCGGCAGCTTCACGCCGCGCAAGCCCAAGCTGGCCGGGCTGGATGCGCTCGAAGGCCGCTCGGTGTTCTACGCCGTGCGCGACAAGGCGGCGCTGGCCGGGCGGGACATCGTCATCGCCGGCGGCGGCGACAGCGCTTTGGACTGGGCGCTCGATCTCTACCCGAACGCGGGTTCGCTCACGCTGGTCCATCGCAGCGAGCGCTTTCGCGCGGCGCCGCATTCGGTCGAGGCCATGCGCCAGGCGGTCCAGTCCGGCGCGATGCGTTTCGTCCAGGGCGAGCTGAGCGCTCTGGTCGTCCGCGAGGGCGCGCTACGCGCGGTCGAAGTGCGCCAGGGTGACTCGACCCTGTCGATCGTCGCCGATCGCCTGCTGCCGTTTTTCGGACTCGACATCAAGCTCGGCCCGATCGTCGACTGGCAGCTCGATCTCGAGGCCGGCAAGCAGATCAAGGTCGACACCGAGCAGTTCCAGACGTCGACCCCCGGCGTGTTCGCCGTCGGCGACATCAATAACAACCCCGGCAACCTCAACCTGAACCACTCCGGCTTTCACCAGGTCGCCCACGCCGCGCCAAGTGCGTTCAAACTCGCCCGGCCCGAATAACCCCTGCGCTTCCAATACACGA
>JBHJHH010000089.1:0-8813 GCA_050331015.1 Geminicoccaceae bacterium | reverse complement strand
GGATGACGTGCTGCTGGTGATCGATGCCGCCTATGCCGAGTTCGTGCGCCGCAATGACTACGACGACGGCGCGGCCATGGTTGCGGCGCATGACAATGTCGTCATGACCCGGACCTTCTCCAAGCTGCACGGTCTGGCGGCGCTGCGTCTGGGCTGGCTGTACGGTCCGCCGGCGGTGGTCGATGTGCTCAATCGCGTGCGCGGGCCGTTCAATGTCAACCTGCCGGCGCAGCTCGCCGGCGTCGCGGCGCTGGCGGACCTTGCGCACCAGGAGGCCGCGCTGGCGCACAACGATCACTGGCTGCCCTGGCTCGCCGAAGAGATCCGCGGCCTGGGCCTGAACGTGCACCCGAGCGCCGGCAATTTCCTGCTCGTCGATTTTCCGCAAAGCCACGGGCGCGATGCCAAAGCCGCGGCGCAGGCCCTTGAAGCCAGGGGCGTGCTGGTCCGGCCGATGGGCGGCTATGGCTTGCCACACGCTTTACGCATCAGCATCGGGCTCGAGGCGGAAAACCGCGCTTGTGTCGATGCGCTGGCCGATTTCCTGCGATGACCGAGGAGGCCCGGTTCGACCATGTCGCGCTGATCGGCGTCGGCCTGATCAACGGCTCGATCGCGCGCGACATGCGCCGTTTGGGCTTGTGCGACCGCTTCACCGGCTGTGCCCGCTCGCGCCAGAGCCTGGAACGGGCGCACGCGCTGGGTCTGATCGATCAGGCGGCGAACGATCCGGCTGACGCCGTCGCCGGGGCCGATCTGGTCGTGCTCGGCGTGCCGGTCGGCGCCATGGGCGCGGTCTGTCATGCCATGAACACCGGCCTGGCCGATCACGCCCTGGTCACCGATGTCGGCTCGACCAAGGCCTCGGTGGTGCGCGATGTCGGTGCGGCGTTGCGCGATCCGGCCCGCTTCGTCGCCGGCCATCCGGTCGCCGGTACCGAGCATTCCGGTCCGGATGCCGCCATCGAACACCTGTTCGAAGGCCGCTGGACCCTGCTGACGCCGACCAAGAGCACCCATGAGCGCGCGCTGGCGCGCATCGAGGCGCTGTGGCGGGCCTTGGGCGCGCGCGTGCGCACGATGAGCCCGGAACACCACGATCAGGTCCTGGGCATCACCTCGCACCTGCCGCATTATCTGTCGTTCGCCATCGTCAACGCGGTCGACGATCTGGCCGATGATCTGGAAAGCGAGGTGCTGGCTTACGCTGCCGGCGGTTTCACCGACTTCACCCGCATTGCCAGCTCGGATCCGGACATGTGGGCCGACATCGCGCTGGCCAATCGCGCGGCGGTGCTGGAAATGATCGATCGCTTCAGCGAAGAGCTGATCGCCTTGCGCCGGGAGGTCCGCCGCGGCGATCGTGCGGCCCTGCACAGCCGTATCACCCGCGCGCGCTCGATCCGCCAGAAGGTGGTCGAGGCCGGCCAGGCCTATGATCGCCTGCCGGTGCGCCAGGATTGAGCGCCAGCGAACGCAAGGAGCCAGGCCATGGCCAAACCGCAAGTGCGCGCTCTGTTCCCGACGCCGGTGGTCACCGTGCAGATGGAGGGCGTCGATCAGGCCAATGCCGCGCTGAAGGACGCCATCTTGGGGCGTGAGCGCGACGACCATGAGGGCGTGCACGCCTCCAATCTCGGCGGCTGGCAATCGTCCTGGGATCTCGAGGACTGGGCCGGCGCGCCGGCCAAGGCCCTGCTCGATCAGGCGCGCGCGCTGGCGAGCCATATGACCACCGATCGCGCCGGCCAGTCGGTCAAGATCGGCTGGAAGACCAATGCCTGGGCCAATGTCAACCGCTCCGGCCAAGCCAATGAGTTCCACACCCATCCGGGCGCGTTCTGGTCGGGCACCTATTATGTCGACGACGGCGGGATCGGCGACAATCCCAAGCTCGGCGGCGAGTTCGAGATGGCCGATCCGCGCGGCGTCGCCCCGGCGATGTATGCGCCGTCGATCACCATGCGCCATCCGGGCGCGCTGTCCATGGGCGCCAGTGAGCTGATCCACCCCAAGACCGGCCTGCTGGTGCTGTTCCCCTCCTGGCTGAGCCATGCGGTGCGGCCCTATCACGGCAATGCCATGCGCATCTCGATCGCCTTCAATCTATCGGTCTGAGCCGACGCAAGATGACCTGTGCGCCACCGAAATCGCCCTTCGAGCTCTGGCTGGCCTGGCTGGCCACGTCCTGGCGGATCGCCTTGAAGAGCATGCCGCCCTGGTATGCCGAAACGCCGCCGCCGCTGGCGACGCATGTCGATGACGCCGAGCATGTCTGGGTGTTCGGCTATGGCTCGCTGTTGTGGAACCCGGAATTCGCCCACGATCACACCAGCCTGGCCCGGCTCGAGGGCTATCATCGCGATCTGTGCGTCTATTCCTGGCACCATCGCGGCACGCCGGCGACGCCCGGGCTGGTGCTCGGTCTGGACGAGGGCGGCGCTTGCAACGGCCTGGCCTTTCGCATCAGCAAGGCGCGCGAGGCGGACGTGCTGGCGCTCCTGGACGAGCGCGAGCTGGTCAGCGACGTCTACCGCCGTCTGCGCGTGCCGGTCGAGCTGGCCGATGGCGAGACCGTCCGGGCCTGGACTTATGTCGTCAAGCATGACCATCCGCAATATGCCGGCAGGCTCGGCGACGACGATGTCCTGCGCCTGGTGCGCCAGGGCGTCGGCGATCGCGGTCCTAATCCCGACTACGTCTTGAACACGGTCGATCATCTGCTCGGCCTGGGCTTGCGCGACGATCGTCTGGAGCGCATCGCCGCTAGCTTGCGCGCGCCGGCCTGACCGGCGCCAGGGCGCGGCCGTCGATGAGCACGAGGCCGAAGCCGATCATGGCCATACCGAGCATGTGCGTGATCGCCAGGCGCTCGCCGAGGAACAGCGCACCCAGCAAGATTGCGAAGATCGGCACCAGAAAGGTGACCAGCACGGTGTTGGTCGCCCCGGCCATGGCAAGAATGCGGAAATACAGCAGATAGGCCAGGGCCGTGCAGGCGGTACCGAGCGCGAGCCAGGCGGCCATGACGCCGGCGCCGGGCCAGGTAAAGCCGGCGGCCGGTTCGATCAGCACGACCAGTGGCAGCATGAGCAGGCTCGAGGCGCTGAGCTGGCCGGTGGCGGTGATCAGCGGCGGCGTGCCCTTGAAGCGGCGGCCGTAGATGCCGGCCAGCGCATAGCTGATTGCGGCCGCCAGTATGGCCAGCTGGGCCAGCACCGGGCCGCCGAGACCGGCCCAGGCGGCCGGTCCGAGCATGGCGGCGACACCAACAAAGCCGATGACCACACCGGCCAGCCGGTTCCAGCTCAAACGTTCGTCACCGGTCAGCCGGTCGGCGAGCAGCACGGTGAACAGCGGCGTGGTCGCATTCAAGATGGCAGCGACGCCGCCGGCAAGCTCGGTCTGGCCGGCGACGATCAGGCTGAACGGCAGCGCGTTGTTGAGCGCCCCCAGGATGACAAAGGCGCGGATCTGCCGGGCGCTGTCCGGCCAAGGGATGCGCAAGGCCAGGCGAACCAGGTGCAAGGTGAGTGCGGCGACGAACACGCGGCCGAACACCAGAACGAGCGGCCTGACCTGTTCGACGATGATCTCGATCAAGAAAAACGAGCCGCCCCAAAGCGCCGACAGGGCGATCAGATAGGTCCAGGCCTTGAAGCTCATCTGCGGCGCCGGCATGGGCCTCCTCCCTCGCTGACCGGCGGCCAAGATCGCCGCGCAATGCCTTGGTGCGCGTCCCGTTTCTTGCGCGGCAACTATGTATTGCGGTGCAACGTGATGGCCGAGAGCTGCAGGCCGTACGGGCCGCCGCCCTGGTGCGTGGTGCGCCGATTGGAGAAGAACAGCTCGCTCTGGGCATAGGTGTCGTGCGCTGCGACCTCGATCCGGCTTAAGCCATAGCGCAGCAGCCTGTCTTGAAGAAAACCGCGCAGATCGAACCGGGCTCTGGCGTCCGGGGCAGGCCGAACGAAGAAGCGGCTATAGGTAGGGTCCGCATCCAGGAACGCCTGCTCGAACTCCGGGCCGACCTCGTACGAGCTTTGCGCGATGCACGGGCCGATGCCGGCGGACAGGTTCGCCAGCGATGCACCGTGCGCCCGCATGGCGTCCAGGGTCGCCTCGGCCACGCCCGCCAGCGCGCCGCGCCAGCCGGCATGGCAGGCGCCGATCACGCCGGCCTCGGCATCGACGAACAGCACCGGCGCGCAATCGGCGGTGACCACGCCCAAGACTATGTCAGCGCGGTCGGTGACCAGGCCGTCGGCATCGGGGACATCCTCCAGATGCCAGGGGTCGTTGACGCTGACGACATCGACGCCGTGCACCTGCCGGCAGCTCACCAGATGCGCCATCGGCTGGTCGAAATGCGCCGCGATCCGCCTGCGGTTCTCGCGAACGCCGTCCATGGCATCGGCATGGGACAGGCCGGCATGCAGCGAGGCGAACGGGCCGTCGCAAACGCCCCCCTGGCGGGTGAAAAAGCCATGGCCAACGCCCGGTGCGTGCAGGCCATCAAGCACGATCGGCACGAGGCTCATGCCTGGTCTCCGCCTGGCGCCGGTTCGAAGCCGGGCCGTGGTGGCGTGCCCGGCTGGCTGATCGCCAGGACCTTGAACAGCTCGCCCATATGCCGGCGATCGATCAGGCGGTGCAGGGCCATGCGAAAATCCTGACGTTTCAAGGGATCGATCCGGTCATACAGCACCCGCGCGCGCGCTTCGATACCGAGTGCCTGCAAGAAGGGCCCTTGCGCCAGCGGGCCGTGCGCCTGGGCGCCCTGGCGGATGACCACCTGACGCAAGGCGGCGAAATCGACATGGCTGGTCAGATCGCTGGCACCCGGGGCGCGCAGCGGATCGACCGGCGCGTGGCGTTGCAGGGCCTGCAACGTGTCGCCGGTGACCGGTGCCGGCGTGCCGCCATAGTCGATGATGTAGGCCAGGCCGTCGTCGCGGGCGATCCGTCCGGCCAGGCGCGCGACCAGGTCCAGGCGTGCCGGCGAAACCTCGTGGATCGCGCCCTCAGCTGCATCATCCGGCAGATCGAGGCCGCTGCGATCGGCGGCGCAGGTCGTCCAGGCCAGACCATCGCCGGCGCGCGTGATACAGCGCTCGGCCCAGCCGTCGGCCGTGCGCACGAACTGGCGCACCGGCAGGCAGTCCAGATACTCGTTGGCGATCAGATAGGTCCGCCCGCGCGGCACGGTGTCCAGGCTGTCATGCCAGGTGATCGGCCGCTGCAGGCGCTCTGCCGTTTGCGCGCGCAAGGCCGGACTGGCCTCGATAAGATGCAGATCGATGGCCGCGAGCGCGCCGTCGACCGCCGCCACGGCGCGCAGCAGATCGGCCATGAGCAGACCGCGGCCGGGTCCGAGCTCGACCAGCTTGACGTGATCCGGCCGGCCGTCATCCAGCCAGCGTGCGCAAAGGGCGACACCGAGCATCTCGCCGAACAGCTGGCTCAGCTCCGGTGCCGTGGTGAAATCGCCCTCGGCGCCGAGCGGTGTGCCGGTGCGGTAATAGCCGTGCTCGGGATCATGCAGCGCGAGCGCCATGAACCGGTCCAGGCGCATCGGCCCGCCGGCCTCGATTTCCGCATGCAGGCGCGCGATCAGGCTCACAGGCGCCTCACGTCTGGTGCGCCAAAGCGTGTTTGCGCGCCCGCCAGAGCAGGAACAGGCCAAACGCGATCATCGGCAGGCACAAGAGCTGGCCCATGGTGAACAGGCCGAAGATCGCTTCCAGGCCCGGATTGGGCTGGCGGAAGTACTCGACGAAAAAGCGGCCCATGCCGTAGCCGAGCATGAACACGCCGGCGATGCGGCCCTTGCGCTCGGGATCGTACGTGCCGCGCGCCATCCACAAGGTGAAGCAGAGCAGCACCAGGCCCTCGAAAAAGGCTTCGTACAGCTGGCTCGGGTGGCGCGGCAGCGGCCCGGCACCGGGAAACACCATGCCCCAGGGCAGATCGGGCGCGACCCGGCCCCACAGCTCGCCGTTGATGAAATTGGCGATGCGGCCGAACAGCAGACCGAGCGGTGCCACCGCCGCCAGGCCGTCACCGACTTCGAGCGGCGACAGCTTGCGCGTGTAGGCGAAGGCGAAAATGGCCACGATCACGCCAATCAGGCCGCCATGGAAGGCCATGCCGCCTTTCCACACCGCGAAGATCTGCAAGGGATGGCTGAGATAATAGCTCGGCTCGTAGAACAAGACGAAGCCGAGCCGGCCGCCCAGGATAATGCCGAGCGTGACGAAGAACATCAGATCGTCGAGATGTGCCGGCTGAAGCTGCCAGCCCGGCTGGCGCACGATCCGGCGCAGCAGCATCCAGCCGAGGACGATGCCGGCGATATAGGCCAGTGCGTACCACCGGATGGCGAACGGACCGATTTCCACCAGGACCGGATCGATTTGCGGAAACGGCACGGCAAGCGTGATCACTAACAAAATCCTTCAACGATAATTGAAAAACACCGCCAGTGAGCGCGGTTGCAGCTAGTGCGGCGCGTTATGACAGCGGCGGCCAGCGGGCTCAAGCCGAGCGCGGCTGTTGCTTCATTGTTGCACCACCATCATATCTGACGTGTAGCGTTACCTGCGCAGAACGCTAACCGCTCGAGGAGACAGCCCATGCAGACGCAAAACCGCCTGTTCGACGATCTCGCCAAGGTCGCCAGCGGCGCCATGAACACCGTGAGCGGTCTGCGCGAAGAAATCGAGCTGCGCGTCAAGGAGCGCATGGAGCGCTTTGCCGCGGATCTCGATCTGGTCTCGCGCGAAGAGTTCGAAGCGGTCAAGGCCATGGCCGCCAAGGCCCGCGCCGAGCAGGAAGACACGGCCGCCAAGCTGGCGGCGCTCGAGGCCAAGCTGCACGAGCTGAGCGAGGCGAGCGCGAGCACGACGACGTCGAAGTCGCGCAGCAAAAAAGCGTCGTCGAGCAAATCCTCGAGCGGCAGTGCATCGGATGCCGACGACAGCCCTGCCGACACTGACGACACGTCCGGGACATAGGCCGAACGTCGCCTTCGATCACGGTTGATCCCTGACCCGCTTTCCGGCTAGGGCTGACGCTATGGAGGGGTCGCGCGAGCGTTTCGGCCGTGCGCGTGACCTTCCTAGGCACAAGACTGCGCAGCCCGTTGCGCCGGTTTTGGGCTTGTGCCCTGCGCCGAATTTGGAGTGCGCCGACGTGTCCTCCCTGATCACCGAACTCACCGAACATCCGACAAACCCGCTGGATCTGGTCGAGCAGATCGCAACCCATCAGGAATGGGCCTTCCAGCGCCAGAGCGAGGACGAGCTGGCGGCGGAGCTGTCTGGCGGCTGGTGCCAGTACCGCTTGTGGTTTTCCTGGCAGCCGGAGGTCGGCGTCATGCACCTGTCCTGCGCGCTCGACATGAAGGTGCCGGCCAAGAAGCAGAGCACGATCTATCACATGCTCGGCCTGGCCAACGAGAAGCTCTGGCTCGGCCATTTTGATCTGTGGTCGGACGAGAACCTGCCCGTCTTCCGCCACGCGATCTTGATGCGTGATGGCGCCGGCGCCACCGGCGAGCTGCTCGAGGACCTCGTCGACATCGCGGTCAACGAGTGCGAGCGTTTCTTCCCCGCCTTCCAGTTCGTGGTCTGGGGCGGCAAGCCGCCAGCCGAGGCGCTCGCTGCTGCCATGCTCGAGACCGAGGGCGAGGCGTAGTGAGCACATCCGCCGCCGACGGGCGCGGCTGCTCCTGATGGTGTCGGTTGGCGGCCCCCTCCTGCTGGTCGGCGGTGGCAAGATGGGGTATGACATCCTCGATGGCTGGCTCGGCAATGGCTTGACGCCGGAGGCCATCACCGTGGTCGAGCCCGACGACGCCGCGCGCGCAGCGCTCCAAACCCGGACCGGGGTCGCCGCCATCACCGATCCGGATGCGGATGGCGAGCGACCGAGAGCCATCGTCTTCGCGATCAAGCCTCAGACCATGGCGGGAGCACTCGCTGCCTACGTGCCTCTGGTCGGACCCGGAACACTGGTCGTCTCGATTGCAGCCGGAACCGCTATCGGCCGCTTCGAAGCGGTCTTCGGCAGCTCTACCGCCGTGGTCCGTGCCATGCCGAATACGCCGGCCGCCATCGGCCGCGGGGCCACGGTCCTGGCCGCAAACGCGGTCGCCAGCGAGAGCGAGCGCGCCCTCGCCGAGGCGCTCATGGCGGCCGTGGGCACGGTGCACTGGGTGTCGGACGAGAACCAGATGCATGCCGTGACCGCGCTGTCCGGGGGCGGACCGGCCTATGTCTTCCTCCTGATCGAGACACTGGCCCGGGCCGGGATCGAAGCCGGGCTGCCCGAGCCGCTCGCCCTCGCGCTCGCCCGGGAGACGGTCACCGGCGCGGGCGCCCTCGCCGAAGCTTCGACCGAGCCGGCCGACGTTCTGCGGCGGAACGTCACCAGCCCAGGAGGAACCACGGCCGCCGCACTTGGTATTCTCATGGACGAAAATGGCCTACAGCCACTTTTCGACCGGGCGATCGCCGCCGCCGCCGAGCGGTCGCGCGCTCTGGCCTGAGGACAGGGCAGCCGAATGAACAGCCGGCCGACGATAGAGAGGATTGATGGCGAAGAGTGAGGCTCCGGACCTCCTGGTCAGTGCTTGGACGATCCTCGCGGAACGGGGTTGGGACGGCTACTCGCCCGTGCTCGTCGCCGAGCAAACCGGGCTTTCCCTCGCCGAGGTGCAGAAGGCGCTGCCCGACCGGAGCGCCCTCCTGACCCTGATCACCGAACGCGCCGATGCTGCCATGGTGTCGTTTCCGGAGAACGAGTTCGTG
>JBHJHH010000088.1:0-6308 GCA_050331015.1 Geminicoccaceae bacterium | reverse complement strand
AGCTGCCGAGGGCGCCCTGGCCGAGCGCCGGGCTGATCGGCGACAGGGCGGCGAACAGGATATCGGTGTCGTCGATCTGCAGCGGCTGATCGATGCGATAGGTGCCCTCGCCCTGCAACGCCCAGCCGGTCGTGCCGATCTCAGCGTTTAAGCTGGCGCCGAGCACAACGATGTGTTCCGGATATTCAGCAAAGTAACGCGCCGAGCCGGCATAGTTGCCCGCCAGCACGCCGTCGAGCGTGCCGGTGCGCGCGCTGACAATCGGCAACCGCGAGTGCTGACGCATATAGTAGAGGCCGAACTCGGTGGCGTTCAGCTCTTCGGCGAAATAGCGCAAGGCGAAGCCGTACTGGCCGTTATTGCCGGCATCTCGATCGGGCGCGCGCGGCACGGCGGTGCCGATTGGCACGTTGGCGCCAGGCGGCGTCGGGCCGATGTCGGGGATGAACGGGCTGCCGAAGCCGAGATAGACGAACTCGCCGTCCGGGCTGATAAAATCATTGGTTGAAAAGAACGTGCCGCGCGGCTCGATCTCGGTCTCGTCGGATTGGAACAGATAGAAGCCCTCGAACGCCAGGCTGTTGGTCAGATCGAGACTGACATCGACCGCCGGCAGCGGTTTCAAGGCGTTGCGCAACTCCGATCCGGCCTGGCGCAGGGCGGTGACATCGAAGACGTTGACGCTGTTCAGGCCATTCGGGATGAAGGTGCTCTCGCCCCAGTTGAAGGTCTGGTTGCCGAGGCGAAAGCCGAGCAGGCTGTTGCCGACGTCATAATCGGCGGTGACATAGGCGTCGAGCAGCTCGATCTTGCGCCCGGCCAGATCCTCGGCGCGCTGGCCGAGCGGCGTCCGGTCGGTGTCGCCGTCCATGATTTCGGTGTCGTAGAAATAGGTCAGGCGGGCAAACGCGCCGTAATTGCGCCAGCCGACGTCGAGGTCGTGCGTCGCGCGAAAGACCATCGAAGTCAGATCGCCTTTGTCGTAGTTGAGATTGCCGTCGTCGCCATTGGCCGAGAGCGCCGTGCCACCGCCGAACCCGCCGATCAACTGCGGATCCCGGCTTTCCACACGCCAGGTTGCACCGGCCGACAGCGTGGTATCGAGGCGGCCGCTCAGGTCGCCACTGCGAAACTCGATGGCGCGTGTCTCGCTCGCCAGCGCCATGAGCGCACAACCGGAGAGCAGCGTCAGCCTGGCCACGTGCGGTTGCCAACCCGATGAGCAGTGCGTGCGTGCGATCTGCGTCCGCATTCGCCTTCCCCGATAGACAAGGCGCGCTTTCCCTGATTTTTCCTGGATGATCGAGGTCATCCGTGCGCTACTCGTCTGATGTACGTTCAGTTTACGGTTGATACCCCGCGCAATTCAATAAACTTTTCCTAAATTAGCGCGGCTTTCTTAGCGCAGCCTAGCCGCACGTAGTGCGCTGTCAAACGCCTTTTGCAACCTCAGGTCATTTTTTCTTGCAGTTTTGCACATTAACAGGCGAAAATTGACGCCGGCTGACGGCTGAAGGAGATGGCCCTTTGCGCATAGCAGTGGTCGGCATCGGCGCCGTAGGTGGCCTGGTCGCCGCAAGGCTCTGGCAAGACGCTGCCGACGTCACGCTGGTCTGCGCGCCCGCGGAAAGGGCAGCCCTGCGGCACGGCGGCTTGACCATCGAGCACGCCGAGGGACGCTACCAAGTCAGCGAACTGCCGGTTTTCGATCCCGCTGATCCCGGCGCACCCTTTCAGGCCGTGCTGCTCTGCGTTTCCTCACCGGACAGCTGGGCGGCGCTGCGCCAGGTCATCCCGCATCTGGCGATCGATCCGCACGTCTTGGTCTTGCAGGACGGGCTCGATGCGGCCGAACGGGTGGCCGCCTTGATCGGTCGGCGCTTCACGGTACCGACCATTGTCGATCTCTATGCCAGCGCCTGCGATGAACCGGGGCGCATCCGCCATCACGGCGGCGACGTGGCCGTGCGCTTGGCACCGTTCGATCAGGCGATCGACTGGCCGCTCAGCGTGATCGCCGCCCATCTGACCGCGGCCGGCCTCGATGGCGCGATGGTCAGCGACGCGCCGGCAGCCCGCTGGCGTCGGGCCTGTCTCGCCATCCCGTTCAACCTGGTCGGTGCGGCCCTCAAGCGCCCGCTGGCCGCGCTGTTGGCCGATCCGGCCGCTGCCGATCTGCTCGCCCTAGCGGTTCACGAGGTCGCTGCCGTCGCCCGGGCCGCCTGCCCGGATCTGGACGAGACCCTCGCCGATGAGGTCATGAGCCAACTGTTCACGGCACCGGGCGAAACCCGCCCGCCCCTATTGCACGCGCGCAGCAAGGGCCACAGCGGCGAAATCGACACGCTGGTCCAGCCTTTGCGCCAGCGCGCCGAGGAAACCGGCCTGGCCCTGCCCGTGATCAATGCCTGTGCCCAGCGCCTGAGCGAGGCGCCCTATCACCCGGAGGCCACAGGCAGCACGGCCATCGTCGCCTGAGCCGCCAGTTGTCATGAAATCGCCGCATGCGGAAGGCTAGCCCATCGCGAGTCATGCCCCATGCGAAAGCTGCCCCCATGCGCCGCGTCTGCCTGAGCCTGCTTACCGCCGCCGGCCTGTCGTGCCTGACGGCACCGGCTGCATCCGCCGCCGCGTTGATCCCCGGCCCGAGCGGTCCGGACGTCTCGTCGCTGCTCTATGTGCCGGACAGCCTGCAGGCCAATGGCCAGGCCGCGCCCCTGATCGTGGCGATCCACGGCTGTGACCAGGACGCCGCCGATTTCGCCGCCGGCACCGCCTGGCAGACGATCGCCGAGCGCGAAGGCGCCATCGTTCTGTTCCCGCAGACCGACATGCCCGGCTGGATGCGCCTCTATCTCAACGCCACCGGCTGCTGGGTCTGGTGGGATGTCGACAACCAGCGGCGCGGCAGCGGCGAACCGGCGGCGATCATGGCGATGATCGATGAGGTCATCGCCAACCAGCCGGTCGACGAAAGCCGCATCTATGCCACCGGCATGTCTTCCGGCGCGGCCATGGCCGGCACGCTCGGCGTGCTCTATCCGGAGCGCTTTGCCGCCGTCGCCATGCATTCCGGCCTGCCCTACGCCGCGGCATCGGTCGAACGGCCACCGCAGATGACCTGGCCGCTGGCGGCGACCTTGCCGTGGACGCTGGACTCGCTAGCGGCCTTGCGCGGCTACGGCCGTTCCCTCGACGCCATGGTCGAAACCGCCTTGAAGGAGCGGCCGTCCAACGCGCCGGTGTTGCCGGTGATGGTCATTCACGGCGATTCCGATCCACTGGTCGCGCCGGTCAACGCCGATCGCACGGTCGGCCTGTTCGCGGCACTCAACGACATCGCTGACGACGGTCAGGACAATGACAGCATCGACGCTCGGGCCGATGCCGAGCAGCGTCATAACAATGACGGCGAGCGCCCGTTCGAGCTGGCGCTCTATGTCGGCACCAGTGGCCGGCCGATCCTGGCCATGGCGACCGTCCAGGGCCTCGGCCATGCCTGGTCGGGCGGCCAACCGAGTGGCAGCTACACCGATGCCATGCGACCGTCGTCGAGCGAGCTGATCTGGGCGTTTTTCAAGCCGTTTTCGCGCTAAGGGCGTCGAGCCGGGGCGATTGGCTCGCTTGCGTGCCATGACGGAACCGGCTAGCCGATGCCGCTGGGCGAGCGGCCATGGTGGCAGGCGTGATGGCAACGAAACGTAAGAACGGCACCAAAAAGTGGCTCAAGGACGAGCTCGCACAGCTATATTATGGCACGGACCGTCGCGCCAACGGCTTTCGTTTCGGGCTTCTCGCCTTCGACCTGGTAACGATCGTCTTTTTCATCTTTGTTTCTTTCTGGAACCCGATCCCCAACTGGGTCTATGCGGCCGACGTCGTCATCGGCATCATACTGCTCACTGAATTTCTCGCGCGGTTCTTTCTCGTACAGAACAAGCTTATTTTTCTGGTCATGCCGGCCAGTCTTGCCGATATCATCGTTATCGGCTCGCTCTTGGTCATCCCGGCGTTACACGTGTTCGGCAGTGATTACGGCGACACCTTCGCCTTCTTGCGCGTCCTTCGTCTGCTGCGCCTGCTGCGATCGCACTACATCTTCGGAACGCTGCGCAATCATTCGAACTGGGTACGCCTGAACGAAGACGTCATTCACAGTGTCATCAACCTGTTCGTGTTCATTTTCGTCGTCACCGCCCTGGTCTATGTCAGTCAGCACGAGTTCAACCCGCAGATTACCAATCTGGTCGACGCGCTGTACTTCACGATCACGACGCTGACTACGACTGGATTTGGCGACATCACGCTCGAAGGAACTTACGGACGATTGCTGGCCGTGATCATCATGATCTTCGGCATTTCGCTGTTCCTGCGCCTGGTGCAGACCGTGTTCCGTCCGACCCGCGTCACCTATCCCTGCCCGCATTGCGGCTTGCGCCGGCACGACCCGGACGCGGTGCACTGCAAGCATTGCGGCGAGGTCCTGAACATCCCCACCGAAGGCGCCGTCTAGCTGGCCGCGTTGAGCGCACGCACGGCCGCACACAGCCGGGCAAACGCGGCCTCGGCCGTCGGCACCGTGCTGCGCGCACGCAGATGGCCGTGCACCAGATCCGGTTCGATCAGCGTGGTCACCGGCACGCCCGCGCCTGCCAGACGCTCGGCATAGGCCGGCGCATCGTCATGCAGCGGGTCCAGCCCGGCCGCGGTGATCACCGCCGGTGCCAGGCCGTCGAAGCGTTCGGCCAGCAGCGGCGCGGCATAGGCATTCGGCGGCGTCACCTCGTGCCAGTAGGATTTCTGCATGAGCACGATGTCGGCCGTGCGCAGCAAAGGCGCCTCGGCCATGGTCGTATACGAAGGCGCCGAACAGTCCGCCGCCAGGGCCGGGTAGATCAGCACCTGGCCGCATAGCGTCAGCAGCGCACGGTCGCGCACGGCCAAGGCCACGGCAGCCGCCAGGTTGCCGCCGGCGCTGTCGCCGCCGACCAGCAGACGCGCCGGATCGATGGCGAAAGCGGCGCCGAGATCGGCCAGATAGATCAGGGCCGCCAGGGCGTCATCGAACGCCGCCGGGAAGGGATGCTCGGGCGCCAGACGATAGCCGACCGAGACCACGACCAGGCCGGTGGCAGCGGCAAGATCGGCGCAGATATCGTGATGGCTGTCGATCGAGCCGTAGATCCAGCCGCCGCCATGGTAGAAAACCAGCGCCGCCGCCGGCCTTGGCGCCGCTTGCGGCCGATAGAGCCGTGCCGGAATGACGTGACCGGCACCGCCCGGCATGAGCAGATCCTCGATCAGCACGTGTGCCGGCAACGGTCCGCGGAAATGCGCGGCGGCGCGCTCGTAGGCCCGCCGGCGCACGGCCAGATCGGCATCGACCGGCAGGTCGTCGTCAAAGGCGGCGCGCTCCTCGATGAAGGCACGCAGCGCCGGATCGCTGGGCAGAACGGGTGGCATGGCGCGGGCCTCATCGGTGGCGGGCATTCCTGGCAAAGAGCATGGGACGCAACGCCCGCGCCGTCGAGAGCCAGCTTGCGTCAGGGCCGCAGGTGGCGGCTGCCAGACGCAAGATCGATCACGCATGTGCGAGATGGCCGGCGCCTGTCACGCCATGTGCGCTTTGCCACAGTAAGTCTGGCCAGACTTGCCTAAGCGCATAGCGCAACGCGCTGACACGGAGTGATGCCATGCGCCTTGGTGTTGTCCTGCTCACATTGATGGCGACGACGGCACATGCCGCCGCCGAGGACGCTTGCGTCGAGAACCCCGGCGGAACGGCGCTGCGCGGGCTGTCGTTCGAGCGCGCCATGGATTGCGCAGAGGATGCTTATGATGCCGGCGCCTTCGATCAGACCCTGCGCTCGAGCGAGATGGCCCTGGAAGCGGCGATCGCCACCGGCGATGTCAAGGGCGAGCGCATGGCGCGCGAAAAGCGGGCGCTGACCTTGAAGGAAATGGGCCGGCAGGAGGAGTCCATGGAGGACATGCTGGCCGCCATCGAGGCGGCGCGGGCCGCGGGCGACAATGAAGGCATGCTCCAGCTCAAGAGCGCTTTCCAGCAATTGTTCGACCAGCCGACCGCTGGCATTTCGGCGCCGGAAGCGCAAGACCAGGACGCCACAGCCGGTGACTGAACGCCACAGCCGGTGACTGAACGCCACAGCCGGTGACTGAACGCCACATCTGGTGACCGAACGCCACAGCAGGAGACGGAACGCCACAGCGCGTGAGGTAACCGCTCATCAGGTGAGGGCAGGCGACATCAGGAGAGGGAAGGCAGCCGGAGGAGGCATGACGGCGCC
>JBHJHH010000087.1:0-19130 GCA_050331015.1 Geminicoccaceae bacterium | reverse complement strand
CGGAATGTCTCTTGCTATGGCCCGATTAATGGCGCGTTCACTCAAATCAAAAGCCGAAACATGCTCAACATGACCGGCAACCGCCTGTGTCAGCCAGCCTTCGCCGCACCCAATATCAAGCGCGCGCCGGAACTGGCCATGGCGAACGAAATCAAGAATAATTGATGTACGGACTTGGTCCTCGATCGTTTGCGAAAACTGCCAACGCTCCGCGCGCTCGTAGAACTTCTCGAGCGCTGCCTTTTGTTGTCCATCCATTTTGTGGCAGTCCTCTAGACGAGTTTGATTTTTCGAATGTGAAAGGCCTCGGCGTAACCCTCATCCGCGTGACACTCAAGGCCACGTAGCCTGGCCAATCCGGCAAAGGTTCGCTTATCAAACCAAGGCTTTACCGCTTGACTGTGAAAGCATTCGTGCAGCAATTTCAGCTTGCGGTCCAAGATCGCTTCAGATAACGGCACATAGCCATTTGGTCTCGACAAATCTCCGTCCCATTTGGGGATCTCATATTCGAGAATCTGCGGGCCTCGGAAGATGTTCCAAGTCAAGCGACTAATCACTCGATGATCCTGATGCCGATCATCATCGTAATGCGTGAAGATGACATCGGGACGGCACTGCAGTGCTACCGATCGAAGCCAGTCCTTCAAATCGTGCGCACGATAAGGTAAATAGCTATCTGGAAACTCGCCAAAGTGGCAAAGCAATGGCGTATCACCAGCGATTGTGCGCGCCGAGCGCTCAGCTTCCGTCCGCCGCTCGTCTTGCGCGCAGGCAACAACCCAGGTCAAATTGCTGACTTGCTTACGCTCAATCAAGGTCAAGAGCGTACCACCTGCGCCGATTTCGATGTCGTCAGCATGCGCGCCCAAACAGAGAACGTTGATCGGACTGCCGACGCCACGCGCAAACAACGTCATAACTTGTCGTGATGTCCTTTGGCGTTCCGAGCCATCCAGGGCTGATCGCCACGTTCGACCATTTCTTCGAGTGTCTGTTTATCCTTGAGCGTGTCCATTGACGCCCAGAACCCTCGATAGCGATAACAGACGAATTGATTGGCGGCAATCAAACGCGCAAATGGCTCCTCGACAAGTTCTTCTCCTGGTTGGATATAGTCAAATATCTCTTGGCGAAACAAAAAATAGCCGCCGTTGATCCAGTTATTCGAATCCGCGGATGTCTTGAGAGCTATCACATGCCCCTGGTCGTCGACATCCACGAGATGATACGAGAATTGCGGCTGTACGGCCAAAAAACACGCGATCTTGCCGCTTTCCTTGAAGAATCGCAGCATGTCGTCGAGCGGCGCGTCTGTCAGACCATCTGAATAGTTGGCCAAAAAGATCTTTTCGGTTGCCACATGTGGCTGTACGGCATAAAGGCGCTCACCAATGTTACGCATGAGACCAGTATTAATCAGCGCAATATTCCACTGCGGTGGTTGCTCTTCCAGAATTTCAACCGTACTGTCGCCGGTGATCACGCGGACGTCACTGTATGCGTGCGGTTTGTAGTTCACAAAATAGTCGCGAATAACATTTGCCTTGTAGCCAAGGCATAGAATGAACTCGTTGTAACCATAACGGCTGTAATACTGCATAACATGCCATAGTATCGGCTGGTGGCCAATCGGCACCATCGGCTTTGGCATACGCTCCGAATATTCGCGCAAGCGCATGCCCAGACCGCCACAGAAAAGCACGACTTTCATGCCGCGAGATCCACGCTCGAAATCACCTCAAGCTTCGGTATAGCCAATACGAACTGCGCATGCCACTGCTTCGCGTACTGCAACTGCTGCAGGATTTCGTCACGCAGGTTCCAGGGCATGATCACAATGTAATCCGGTTTGGCACGATCCAGCTCTTCGACCGGATAGATCGGAATATGCGTCCCCGGCGCAAATCGGCCATGCTTGTACGGGTTCTTGTCCACGAGGAACTCTATGAGATCTGTGCGGATCCCACAGTAATTTAGCAGCGTATTGCCTTTGCCCGGCGCGCCATAGCCGACAGCACGCTTGCCAGCCTCACGTGCGTCGACGAGAAAACGCAGCAAGGCCCGCTTGGTGCTCTGCACCTGTTCGGTAAATGCAGCATAAGTGGCTGGATCCTGCAGGCCGCGCTGCTGCTCGCGGCGCAGGAGGTCATTAACGGCCGAACTGCGTAAGCTTGCTTTGTTCGTTGTATGACACAAATATACACGCAAAGAACCGCCGTGCGTGGGAAGTTCTTCGACTTCGTATACTGCAAGACTGTGCTTTGCAGCCAGACGTTCTACTGTTGCCAATGAGAAATAGTAGAAATGCTCATGATAGATCGTGTCAAACTGGTTGCCGTCCATAAGTTTCAGCAAATGCGGGAACTCAAGTGTCACCGTGCCGGTTGGCTTTAGGAGGACTTGGATGCCGCCTACGAAGTCATCGAGATCTGGCACCTGGGCCAAGACATTGTTGCCGATGACGAGATCGGCCGCTTTACCCATCGCGACAAGCCGCTGCGCTTCCTGGCGCCCGAAAAAGGCGATTTCAGTCGGCACACCTTTGGCAAGCGCTGCCTCGGCGACATTGGCGGCCGGCTCGACGCCGAGCACAGGGATTCCCATGGGCCTGAAGTGCTGCAGCAAATATCCGTCATTGCTCGCCAGTTCAACGACCTGGCTCTGGCCACCGAGTGCCAAGCGCGCCGTGATATCATGACAATAACGGCGCGCGTGCTCGACCCAACTCGACGAATAAGACGAAAAATAGGCATAGTCCGAAAAGATCTCGTCCGGCGCGACATACTCGCGCAACTGCACGAGATAACAATCGGCGCAGACCCTGGCATGCAACGGATAGAAGATCTCGGGCGCGTCCAACTGCGCGGCCGTGAGAAAGCTTTCGCACAAGGGCGACATGCCAAGATCAACGAGTGAATATTTTAAAGGACCCGCGCAAAGACGGCAGGCCTGATCTGTTAAGCGGATTACATCGTCTTGCGATGACATTAAGCAATTTCACCAAAACAATTAGTTCAAATAATACTCGTCACGCGGCCGCAGGTCGGTATTGATCTCGCTGTCCTGCCGTGGCGCGCCCGGACCCCATTGCTGGAAGGTCGCCGACATATGGTACTCGTTGAGGGTTATCGGATCGATCCCGGCTGCACGCAAGTGCTCGGCGACCGCAGGTGTCATCTTGGCGAGCAACTCCTCGCGCGTGAGCGCCAGCGCTCGTTCGGAGCCGATCAGAACGTTGCCAATTTGCGTCACGTGCGGAAACACGGCCAGGAAGGTGTGCACCGTTCGGTCGGTGGCGCGCCATTGCACCATCATGCCGCCTTCCTTCAGATGCGCGCGCGCCTGCTGAAAGAACTCGACGGAGAAGAGATCATTACTGCGTGACCCGCGCGGCGGCACGGTTTCGGCGACGATGATGTCGTGGCGCTCGGTCGTGGTGAACAGCAGATGGCGGCCGTCGCGCAGCACCGGCTCGATGCGCGGATCATTTTCCATGGCGTTCGCGAGGCCGTCCGGCCGCGCCTCGGCGACGCGCTGGTTGATGCGCAAGACCGGCTCGGCGATCTCGACAACGCGGATGCGCTCGGTTGCCGGATGCAAGCGAAGGCCGTGCAACGTGCCGCCGGAGCCCCAGCCAATGAGCAGGATGTCCTCGGGCGCTGGATGGACGAGCGGCCCGATCAAGCCGATGCGCACCTGGTTGAGCGGAAATGGATCGCTGTCGCTCTGCCAATGGCCGCCAACATACAGGCCATAGCCGGTGTCGGTCGGCCTGAGCACGGCCACAGCGGCATGATCCTCTTCCACCATGGCTTCCTCGGCCTGGGCACCGGCAGCGCCGTGCACCGCTTTCCAGAAACCGACATTGCCCGGCAGCACGACATAGCACAGCGCGAGCAACCCGAGGATGCCAGCATGGACGTAGCGGCCGCCGAGGACATCGAGTGTCAGGTAACCGCGATCGTTCTGCCGGAGCAGGCTGAGCAGGACGATGAAGGCAACCCCGCTGAAGCCGAGCAGCTTGATGGTGCCCATGGTGCCGAACCAGTCGAGCAGCAGCAGCCCGGTGACGATCGCGCCCAGCGTGTTGCCGAAAATATTCGCCAGTTGCAGCACGCCGGCACGGCGGCCGACCTGCCCGAGATCATCGTGCACGGCCCGATGGCTCATTGGCACGGAAACGCCCAGCAAAAAGGCCGGCGGCATGACGACGATCGCCGTGGGCACGCCTTGCACGCCCAGACGCACGAGCTCGGCCGTGCGCCCTTCCCAGGCCGAGTACGCGAAGCCGTCGACGAACCAACCGGTCAGATCGAACTGCGTGTGCAGGAGGTAGATCAGACCCGCGAGCGCCATGGCGTACAGAACCGCCGCGGCCTGCAGGGTTTGAAAGACCCGCAACGGCCGGCCGACGCGCGTGGCCATCGCGCCGCCAACGAGCATGCCGAGCGCATCGGCCAGGAGAAACGCCGCGAGCATGAGCGGAAAGGCATAGGCGCTCGATTGCTGCATGACGCCGAGCAGGCGGAACCAGACGATTTCCAGCGAGATGATGACGAAACCGGAAGCGAACACGATCAGCGCCCAGGCGTACTCACGCCGGCGCGAGAGCGCTGCGACAGGCCAGCGCGTGAAGCGCTGCACCGGCTCGTCTTCCGTACGCATGGCGATGGCGAGCGCGAACGCGGCCACGAGCAGATTGCCGACAACCGCGATGGAAATCGTCGTGAGATAGCCGAATTCGCCGATCAGGACGAAGCCGCAAACGAGCGTGCCAAAGGCGGCACCAATGGTATTGGCGCCGAGCAGCCAGCCGATCGATGACGCCGCGTGCTCGACATCGCGCACGGTTGCCTTGGCTAGCAACGGAAAGGACAGGCCCATCAGCGTTGTCGGCAAGAGCAGTGACAGGAAGACCAACACCAGCGTCGCAGCCAGGCTCTCACTCAACGGCGCCAGGCCGATGAAAACGACGTCATACAAGAACGGTTTGGTGGCGAGGCCGCACAGGCCGATCAGCAGCTCACTTGCCGCGAACAGCACAAGCGCACGTCGTGCTGACAGGCGATCGGCGACAATGGCGCCAATAAAACTGCCGACGCCCAAGCCAAACAGGAAGCCGGCGACAATAATCGTCGTCGCGACAGCGTCCGAACCGGCAAAAAAGCCCAGAAAGCGTTGCCAGATGATCTGATAACTGAGTGCCGCCGCGCCGGATACAAAGAAAAGACTGATCGCAACCGAGCTACCGACAGTCGACAGACGGGTCACGGCACCCGCTTCCGTTTGCGAACCACCACTCTCAGCGGCAGCCCATCGATCCGAAGCAGAAGAAGCCATTCGCTTTCCTAATCGGGCGCGTCGTGTGCACGCTCGTTAATGGCATATCAGCAGCAGCTACGTCTCATCAACTGAGCGACTCCACACGCTCACTCAGACCGAGACGCCGAACGATCTCTCAACCCAACAGATGAACCGATATCATGGAACTTGATACAAACAAACAAGAAATCCTTGGGAATATTAGTAAACTCTTGGGATAGTCGTCGGCGCTTGTCGACGGATTGTTGAGCCAGCGGACACTAAGAAAGCGAACGTTCCGAATGGATGTACTCTTTTGGCGAAACTCTCTGACGACAGGAACGCGCGCAGCGCGCTAAGTGCGCTCGCGTGACCAGGGTTCAATCAGCGAACGCGCCAGAGCACGGCCTTGTTCGGTCAACAACAGTGATCGTCCCTGACAAAGGACTAATCCGCGGTGCTGACTGTGCGCCAAAACGCCTTTGGCACGTCGATTGTTCCAGGCCAGATGACGCTGCAGTGCAGCAGTGATGTTTTCTTCGCCTTGCTCGGCACTGTGTTCGTGGTGGTACAAATGAACCACGAGCGCGCGGATCTCGTTGGCAAACGCCTCCTGCCGGCGGCGCCAGGCCTGCGCCACGAGGCCATAGCGTGGGCCGAACAGAAAGGCCGCCGCCAGGAACACGCCGGTCATCAGCGCCATCATGCCGCCGATGGACACATCGAGTCGCACGGCAAGCACGTATCCCAGTACGCTTGAAGCGACCGCGATGATCATGCCGAGGATGAGCATCCACGCCAGCCGGTCGGTGAGCAGGTAGGCGGCGGCCGGGGGCACAATCACGAAAGCGATGAACAGCACGGCGCCGACGGCATCGAATGCGGCCACGGCGGTGACGCTGGTCAGCATGAGTAAGGCGTAGAACAGCAGGCCCGGGGCGAAGCCCAGGGCGCTCGCCAGCATCGGGTCAAAGGTTGTCAGCTTGAGTTCCTTGTAGAAACCGATGACGAACGCGGCGTTGATCAGCGTGACGACACTCATCCAGACCAGCGCGACCGGCACCTCGTGGCCGGCCAACGCCATGGTATCGAGCCAGACGAAGCCGATCTCGCCGAGCAGCACGGTATGCGTGTCGACATGGACATCGCGCGCATAGATGTTGAGCAAGAGCACGCCGATCGAGAACAAGGCCGGGAAGACCAGGCCGATGGCGGCGTCATCCTTGACCCGCCGGGTACTGGCCAGAAGCTCGGTCAGGAAAACCGTGAGCACGCCGGTTAGCGCCGCGCCGAGCAACTGCACCGGGCCGCTGGCGACATGCGTCAACAGCCAGACGGTGACGATACCGAACACGATCGAGTGGCTGATCGCGTCGGCAAGCATGGCGTTCTTGCGCAGAACCAGGAACGTGCCGAGCAGGCTGGCAGCGATGCCGACCAGCGCGCCGGTGAGGATGATCTGCAGGGCGATATTGGCGAGCAGGCCGGTGATCATGCGTCGCGCTCGGCCGTCATGTGCTCGAGCACGCGTTCGGCCTCGTCCCGCCCGCGCTCGGTCAGTTCCCAGTGGGTCCCCTCATCGTGCATATGGCCAACCTCGGTGATCAAGCCACGGCGCGCGAGGCGGCGCAGCGTGCCGCGCGTGGACAGGCCGTAAAAGCTGTCGATCATGCCCTGCTCGCTCGGGTAGGCCGGATCACGGTGGTGGCTGGCGAGGTTGTACATGGTGGTCAGCACCTGCTGGCCGCGCAGGGCCTTGCGCTCGCGCATGAGTTTGAGCTGCGCCCAGAGCAGGCCGCGTCCGGGCGCCAGGGCCAGGGAGACAAGCACGATCGCTGAGGCGCTGAGCACGATCAGGGGACCCGTGGCCAGGTTCTGGCCGAGCGCGCTAATCAGGCTGCCGATGATGCCACTGGCGATGCCGAACAGCCCGGCCAGGACGACCATGCTCTCGAGTTTGGCGCTCCATTGGCGCGCTGCCACGGCCGGCGCGATGACCATGGCCGCCATCAGGACGACACCGACCATCTGCAGGCCGATGACCACGGCCAGGGCGATCAGTGCGGTGAGCAGCAGCTCGAGCACGACCACCGGCAGGCCGATCGAGGCGGCGAAGATCGGATCGAAGGTGGCCAGCTTGAACTCTTTCCACATGAGTGCAACCAAGCCGAGCGACAGTGCCGTGACACCGCCCATGATCCACAGATCGCTGCGCAGGATCGCCGCCGCCTGGCCGAACAGAAAGCTGTCCAGACCGCCCTGGGCGGCATTCGGCTGTCCTTGAAGGTAGGTCAAAAGGACGACACCGAGCGCGAACGAGACGCTGAGCGCGATGCCCAAAGCAGCATCGGTCTTCAGCCGGCTGCGTCGGGTCAGCAGCACCATGACCAGGGCGGCAGCGATGCCGGTGAGCAGCGCGCCCAGCAGGATGCTCGGCAGATGCCGCGTGCCGGCCGCGATGAACCCCAGACAGATCCCCGGCAGCGCTGCGTGCGCCAGGGTATCGCCGAGCAGGCTCTGCTGGCGGAGCACGGCGAAACTGCCAAGGGCGCCGGAGAGCAGCCCCAGAAACACCGCGCCAAGGACGACGTTTTGCACCGTGTAATCGCTGAGCAGGGCAAGCATGCGCTGACTACGATCCGGTCTGCAGCGGGGCTTGCGGCCCGGGCGCTTCGGCAAAGCCGGCGCCCTGTTCGAGCAGCGCGATGCGACCGCCATAGGCCGAGCGCAGATGCTCGGCCGTGTAGACCTGGTTGACCGGTCCCTGGGCGACGACACGGACATTGAGCATGACCAGCCAGTCGAAATAGCTGCGTACGGTCTGCAGGTCGTGATGCACGACGATCAGGGTCTTGCCGACATCGCGCAGCCCCTTGAGGAGATCGACGATGGTCCGCTCGGTGGTGGCATCGACGCCGGCCATGGGTTCGTCGAGAAAGTAGATGTCGGCGTCCTGCACCAACGCACGGGCGAGGAAGACGCGCTGCTGCTGACCGCCAGAGAGCTGGCTGATCTGCCGATCCGCGTAATCGGTCATGCCGACCGCATCGAGCGCCGCCATGGCGAGCGCACGCTCGCGCCTGCCCGGCCAGCGCAACCAACCGAGATGGCCGTAGCGGCCCATGGTTACGACATCGAGCGCCGTGGTCGGAAAATCCCAATCGACGCTCGAGCGCTGCGGCACATAGCCGACACGTTTGCGCATCGACTTGTATGTGTGGCCGTGCAGGCGCACATGGCCAGCCGTGGCGCGTACCAGACCTAGCACGGCCTTGATGAACGTGCTCTTGCCGGCACCGTTCGGCCCGACGATCGCTGCCATGACACCGGGCGGGATGTTGACATCGATATCCCACAAGACCGGCTTGCCGTGATAGCTCACGGTCAGGTCCTCGACATGCAGCGCCAGTGTCGGCTCATGCAGCCCTTGTGCCGGCAATGGCGAGCTGATGACCTCGGTATCGACTGCGCCGTTCTGCACCGGGCGTGCGCGCGGATCATTCAAAGCCATCGCTCCGCCCAGGCTCGCAGGTCGTCGGGCAGGTCCGGCAGCGTGCCGCCGAGCGCGTCGACGATGGTGCGCGTGTTCTCGTACAGCATGCCGATATAGGTGCCGCCGGCCGTATCCGCTGCCCCCATGGCATCGGAGTAGAGCTCGCCGCCGATGACCAGCGCGTGGCCCTGATCGGCCGCGCCATCGACCACGGCCTGAACCGTGCGCGGATTGATCGTGCTTTCCACGAAAATCGCCGGCACGCCGCTGGCGACGACCTGATCGATCACCTGGCGGATGTCGCCAATGCCGGCCTCCGCCTCGGTGCTGATGCCCTGGATGCCCCGCACCTCGATGCCATAGGCGCGGCCGTAATAGGCAAAGGCATCATGGGCCGTGACCAGCATGCGCGTTTCCGGCGGAATGCTCGCGATCGCCTCACCGATCCAGCCGTGCAGGGCTTCGAGCTGGCGCCGGTACGCATCGGCGCGCGCGCCGATGTCCACAGCACAGTCCTGCGCCAGGTGGCTCAGGGTCTCGGCCACGACCGGCACCGTCTGGGCCCAGAGCGAGGCATCCATCCAGACATGCGGGTCAACGCCATAGGCATCGTCGGTGGCGATCAGGGTTTCCTTGGCAATGCCCTGCTCTGCCAACGCCACGGTCGGCACGCGTTGGCCGAAGCGGGACAGCACATCGCCGAGCTGGCCTTCGAGATGGTTGCCGACATAGAGGATCGCGGCGGCCTGTTGCAGCGCGCGGACGTCGCCGGCACTGGCCTGGTAGAGATGCGGATCGATGCCGGGGCGCATCATGACCTCGACCTGGACGCACTCGGCACCGATCTCGGCAGCGACATCGCCGAGCATGCCGACCGTGGCTACGACCGAGGGCGTTTGCGCCCGCGGCGCTGCCGGCGCCGCTGCACAAAACGCGACAAATGCCATTAAGGCGAGAACCAGCCTACATCTGAACAGATGTTGAGACATAACAGCTATCGACATGTAAATATCCGCATACTGATTTGATGAATACATAGCATGAGCTTCATCGCTATATGCGTGCGGTGCTGCACATGTCAACAAACTCAAGCAAAATAGCCCAGTCCGGAAGTACTCACTCTGCAGCAAAAGACAAGAATTGGCCCTGTCCGAGACCGGCGCCAACAAAAAACGCCGCGCCCGGGGGCGGACGCGGCGTCTTGCGAAAGCAAGGTTTGCGGCTGCGCTCAGCGCTTAGCTGAACACGTCGCTGACGATACCATCATACCAGCCATCGGCTTCGTTCTTGGTCTGCAGGCGGGTGGTCTCGTCCTCGCCGGTCTCGCTGATGAAGCCGTCGATCGTCTTGATACCCTCATCGGTCGCCTCATAGTTGGCACCGACCTTGACGGCGTCCTCTTCAGCCAACGTGCTCCAGCAGGTGTTGCGAAAGCGCGGCGGAAAGACCGGCGCATCGGTCAGCGCATGGCGGATCGCCATGGCGGCGACCTTGGCCTGGCTGTTGGCCGAGAAGCCGGATTTGGGCATGTCGCCCGGGATGCAGGCATCGCCGACGACGTAAACACTGTCGGCCATGGTTGAGGCCATGGTCGCCGCCTCGATCGGGCACCAGCCGCTGTCATCGGTAAGCCCGGCGTCGCGCGCGATCAAGCCCGCCACCTGCGCCGGGATGACATTGGCAACGTCGGCCGTGTGCTCGTCACCGTCGCTGCTGATCAGCATCATCGAGCCGGGATCGACCGCGGTGATCGTGCCGCCGAAGCCGCCCGGCACCCATTCGATCATACCCGGGTAGTATTTCGAGAAGGCTTCCTGGAACAGGCCCTGCTTGGAATGCTTGTCCTTCGGATCGAGGATCAGGATCTTGGCGCTCGGATTGTGCTGTTTGAAGTAGTGCGCCACCAAGCAGGCGCGCTCATAGGGCCCGGGCGGGCAGCGATAGGGGTTCGGCGGCGCCACCATGATGAACAGGCCGCCTTCGGGCATGGCCTCGATCTGTTGTTTGAGGATCTGCGTCTGCGCGCCGGCCTTCCAAGCATGCGGCATGATCTCGGCGGCCGCTTCGTCATAGCCCTCAATGGCGCCGTAGTTCATGTCGATGCCCGGCGCGACGCACAAGGCATCGTACTCGATCGTGTTACCGCCTTGCAGCGCCACGGTCTTGGCGGACGGATCGACGGCCACGGCCCGATCGATCACCATATTGATGCCATAGGCCTCGGCGAGCGTGTCATAGCTGTGCGTGATGCTCTCGAAGCTGCGCATGCCGCCGAGATAGAGGTTGGAGTAGAAACACGTCGTGAATTGCGGCGCGTCGTTGATCAGCGTGACGTCGATCGCGCCGCCACTGTCCTTGGCGACATACTTCGCCACGGTCGCGCCGCCCGGACCGCCGCCGATGACGACCAGGCGCGCGGTGCTCTGGGCGCGCAGGATCGCCGGCGCCGCCAGCGTGCCGGCGGCGGCACCCGCCACCACACCGAAGTCGCGTCGTGTAATTCGCATTGCAAACCTCCTGGGGTTTTCTGCTTGGTTGTTATTGCGCCGGATTGAGCCGGCTGTAGTACACGGCGAGCGCCTCGATCTGCTCGGCATCGAGCGACTTGGCGACATCGACCATGACCTTGTTGTGGCGATGGCCCTGCTTGTACTCGTTCATCGCCGCGACGAAGTAGTCTTCGGTCAGATGGCCGAGCGCCGGCACACCGCCGCTTGGCGCATCGAGGCGGTGGCAGGTGCTGCATTCACCGGCGAGGTACTGGCCGAACGCCTCGAGCTTGACGACCTCGCGCGGATCGCGGCCGGGTTCGCTCGGCGGCAGGCTGGCATAATAGGCGGCCAGGGCGGCGATCTGGGTCTCATCCAGCGACGTGGCGACGCTGACCATGACCGCATGGTCACGCATGCCGCCGCGATACTCCTGCATCGCCGCAATGAAATACTCTTCGGGCAGATTGCCGAGCGGCGGGATGCCGCCGGTCGCCGCCTCGAGCCGATGGCAGGTGGCGCATTCCGAGGAAAGGTACTCGCCATAGGCGATCTCGTCTTGCGCATGCGCCTGGGACAACACGAGGCCGCCCGCCGCAAGCATGATGCCGATGAACCGCATCGACATCTCTCCCTGATCGTTTGTTGGTTGCTTTCGTGAGCAGGGAAGCTAACGGCAGGAATTTCTTTGTGCAAGGATTTCGTGTGAAATAGGGGCGGCTGTTCCACCCTCTCACTTCATCAGTTCTTTAAGTGTTTGACTTCAGCGCTCGGCCGGCAGGTCGCCGGCGTCTGCCGCAACCGCCTGCGCTCAGCCGCCGGGACCGGCGGGCTCGAGCGGCAGGGCATTGCCGATCGGCTGCGGTACGACCACGAGCGGGCAACCTTGCGCTTTGGTCTGGGCGATATCCTGGCGGACCGGATCGATCTCCATGGCACCGCTGGCGACGATGTATTGCTCAGCCAGGCGCATATGTTCGGCAAAGCCATCGCAGTTCTGTATCCAGCGCTCGCTCTGCGCCCAGCGATGCTCGGTGAAGGCGCTGGCGTAGTTGCGCTTGTGATAGGGCGCGTCGGCGAAGCGGGTATCGGTGAAGATGGCCAGGGCCTCGCGAAAATACGCCCGGCCACGCTCGTAATCGCCGAAGCCGAAGGATATGGCGCCCAGATTGCGCACCGCCGCCAGCGCATCGTCGACGAGCACGGCTTCTTCAACGGCATCTTCGAACAGAGGTGCGGCCTTTTCCGGCTCGCTGTTTTGCATGAGCGCGTTGGCGATGTAGAGCTTTTCGCTCGGCGAAACCAAATGCGGGATCTCGTCGATGATCTCGAGCGTCCGGCTCACCAAGAGTGTCGTTTCCTGAGTAATGCTGCCCAGAACATTGGTGAGGATGGCGGAATCGGTGCCGTACTTGTCGCGATAGTCCATGGCACGCATGGGCAGTTCGCCCAGGCGATAGATCGCCGAGCGCAACTCGTCACGCAGTTGGTAATCATGCAGGTTGTTGCCCTGAACGGCATTGTACCAGGTGGCACCGGCGGAGATGATCAGGGCCAGCGCAGCGATGATGTTCGATGGTTTGCGATACCAGGGCCGCCGTTCTTCGGCCGCAGCGATCTGCAGGCCGTCGACCTCTTTCTTGACGATGGCAAGCTGCTCAGCCAGCTCGTCGTAGGCGCGCCGGCTAACGTCATAGGACATGCTGAAGCTCCCCTCATGCGCTCCGCGCGTGCATGAGGATGACCCAGCCCTGGCCGGCGATCAAGACATCCCTGTGGTACCGTCAACCGTCAGTGCCGACGCCGGCCGGTGCCGGACCGTCTTGCAGATCGATGTCGCTGTCATGGTCGGGGTTGGTAGCGGAGGAGGGATTTGAACCCCCGACCCAAGGATTATGATTCCTCTGCTCTACCACTGAGCTACTCCGCCCCGGCGAGAGCCCGCCTTCTATGGTCGTCCCGCGATGCTGTCAAGCGCCCCTCAGCCAGTGGCGCGCTTTCGATCCAGCCACCGCCAAGCACCCGGCTGCCCGCATAGAGAACGCAGGCCTGACCGGGCGCGACGCCGTATTCCGTCGCATCGAACACGATCTCGGCGCGGCCGTCGGCCAAGGGCGTCAGCCGGGCCGGGACGGCCGATTCATTGGCGCGGTGACGGGCTAGCAGCGGTCGCGGGCCGGCAGGCCGGTCGTCGCCGATCCAGTTCAGCTCGTTGAGGGTGATGCGCGTACAGCCCAGCGCCTCGCGCGGGCCAACGATGACCTGACGCGTCACCGGGTCGAGCTTGACGACGTAGAGCGGCTCGCCGATGGCGATGTTCAACCCGCGCCGCTGGCCGACGGTGTAATTGATCAGCCCCTGATGCGCGCCGAGCACGCGGCCGTCGACATGGACGATCTCACCCGCATCGAGCGCGCCGGGGCGCAACTTGCCGACCAGATCGCTGTAGCGGCCGGTCGGCACGAAGCAGATATCCTGGCTGTCCGGTTTGTCGGCCACCGGCAGCGCAAGCTCGGCCGCCAGGGCGCGCACCTCGGTCTTGGCCATGCCGCCCAGGGGAAAGCGCAGGAAATCGAGCTGGGCGTTGGTCGTGGCGAACAGGAAATAGCTCTGGTCCCGCTCGGGATCATGGGCGCGGTGCATCTCCGGCCCGGCCGGCCCGGCAACCCGGCGGATATAGTGGCCGGTGGCGAGCGCATCGGCGCCGAGATCGCGCGCGGTGTCGAGCAGATCGCGGAACTTCACCCGCTGGTTGCAGCGCACGCACGGGATTGGTGTCGTCGCGTTCGCGTAGGCGTCGACGAACTCGTCGATCACCGTGCGGCGGAATAGGTCCTCGTAATCGAGCACGTAATGGGCGATGCCGATGCGCTCAGCGACCTTGCGCGCGTCATGGATATCCTGGCCGGCGCAGCACGCACCCTTTTTGCCGACAGCTTCGCCGTGATCGTAGAGTTGCAGGGTCACGCCGATGACGTCGGCACCGCTTTGCGCCAGCAGCGCCGCCGCCACCGCGCTGTCGACGCCACCGGACATGGCGACGACGATGCGGCAGTCTTCAGGGGCCTTGGGCAGATCGAGGTCGATCAGCGGCCGCGCCATGGTCACAAGTTCTCCGGCGGCACGGTGACCGTCAGACCGTCCATCGCGGCATCGACCACGAGCTGGCAGGCCAGCCTGGAGCTTGCATCGACGCCGGCTGCCAGATCGAGCATGTCCTCCTCTTCCGCGCCGGGCGGGGCAAAGCGGGCCAGATCGGCGTCGCTCAGCTTGATGTGGCAGGTGGCGCAGGCAAGCGCGCCGCCGCAGGTGCCCTCAATGCCTTGCACATCATGATCGACGGCGACCGCCATGAGGGTGTCGCCGATGCGTGCGTCGACCGCCCGATGGGCGCCATCGGGCTGAATGAAGATGATCTGCGGCATGGTTCAGACGGAAAAGCTCTCGCCGCAGCCGCAGCGGGCTTTTTCATTGGGATTGCGGAAGACGAACATCGAGCCGAGCTTGTCCTCGACGAAATCGACCTCGGTGCCGATGACATACATCACCGCGGACGGATCGATGAACAGGCGCACGCCCTGCTCGTCGACGACCTCCTCGTTGCCGGACAGCTCACGCGCAAAATCGAGCGTATAGGCCATGCCCGAGCAGCCCTTGGTGGTGATGCCAAGTTTGATGCCTTCGGCTTCGGCCCCCTGGCTGGCCATGAGGGCACGCATCCGCGATGCGGCAGCTTCGGTGACCTTGACGACGCTTTGCGCCATTACTCTCCTCGCAACGCTTGGAAGGCTTTATCCCACTATGTCGATAGTTTGCCTGGCTTTGCAAGCGGTGGACGCTGTTAGCCGATTACGCGCACTGACGAAAGAACAATCGCAGAACAGCAGATCAGCGACTTAGGCGCTTTCTTGGAACGGCTCAAAACCAGCCGCCGTGAGACCTTTGCGCGCGGCCAGCGTGCACCAGGCCTCGACCAGGGCGGCGATGTCGTCGTCGCCGCTGTCCGGCCCGAGACTGATGCGCAGCGCACTTGCGGCCAGCTCGTCAGGCACCCCCATGGCGCTCAGCACATGCGACGGCCCGACCTTGCCCGAGCTGCACGCCGCGCCGCTGCTGACGCAGATCCCGGCCATATCCAGGGCGATCAGCTGGGTGGCATTGGCCACGCCGGGCATGGCCAGGCAGCTCGTGTTGGCCAGTCTGGGCGCACCGGCACCGATCACCACGGCGCGCGGCACGGCCGCCAGGCAGCGCTGCTCGAGGGCATCGCGCAAACCCGCCATGCTTACACACCTGCCGGTTGTGCGCTCGCACTCGGCCAGACGCACGGCGTGCGCCATGCCCACGCAGCCGGCGAGGTTCTCCGTGCCCGCCCGGCGCTGGCCCTCCTGGGCACCACCGCGCAACACAGGCGTCACGCGCACGCCAGCGCGCAAGATCAACGCACCGCTGCCGCAGGGCCCGCCGCATTTGTGCGCCGACAGGCTGAGCCAGTCCGCGCCCAGGGCCTCGAGGTCGATCGGCAGGCGACCCGGTGCCTGCACAGCATCGCAATGCAGCCGCGCGCCATGCGCATGGGCAAGCCGCGCTGCCTCGGCCACCGGCTGGATCGCCCCGGTCTCGTTGTTGGCCAGCATGAGCGCCACCAGCGACGGCCGATGCGCCGCCAGCAGGCGCTCGAGCGCGTCGAGATCGATCACGCCGTCGCCATCGACCGGAATGCGCGGCGCCTGCGGGGCACTGGCCCGCACGCAGTCATGCTCGATGGCCGAAACCAGACAGCTGCCGGCATGACCATGCAGCGCCAGCGCGTTGGCTTCGGTGCCGCCGCTGGTGAAGATCACCGCGTCCGGCACGGCATTCACCGCGGCCGCCAGATCGGCCCGGGCGCGATCGAGACGGGCGCGCGCCGCACGCCCGGCGCGATGCACCGAGGACGGATTGCCGACCTGCGCCCAGACGTCGGTCATCGCCTCGAGGACCTCGCTGCGAAGCGGCGTCGTCGCGTTGTAATCCAGATAAATCAGACGCTTGGGCAAAGCCCTGCCAGTCAGGTCTTAGGAGGCGCGGCGCGGCGCCGCCTTGTCCTGCTCGAGCTCGTGCAGGCGACGCTGCAAGGCCTCCGGATCGTTCAGCTGGCCCTCGAGCTTTTCCAACCGGCGGCACATGGCGATGAGCTGATCGTCGACCCGTGCCAGCGTGGTGCCGACCGGATCGGGATCATTGCCCGGGATCGTGCCGTAGGCCGGGAAGATCGAGCCGTCCTCGCACGGGCTCGGCATCGGCTGCGGACCGACCTGGCGCGCCGGAATGCCGACCACGGTGGCGCCATCCGGTACCGGCTTGACGACCACGGCGTTGGAGCCGATGCGCGCGCCGTCACCGACACGAAACGGCCCGAGCACCTTGGCACCGGCACCGATGATGACATCGTTGCCGATGGTCGGATGGCGCTTGGCTTTTTCCAAACTGACGCCACCTAAAGTGACTTGGTGGTAAATGGTGACATTGTCGCCGACTTCAGCGGTTTCGCCGATGACGACACCCATGCCGTGGTCGATGAAGAAATTGCGCCCGATCTTGGCGCCCGGATGGATTTCGATGCCGGTCAGCCAGCGCCCGAGATGGGAGACGAAGCGGCCGGGCAGCTTGAGCCGGTGTTCCCACAGCCAATGACCCAGGCGATGGAACAGCATGGCGTGGAAGCCGGGATAGCACAAAATGATCTCAAGCGCGGAGCGTGCCGCCGGGTCGCGATCGCGTACCACGGCAATCTCGCGCCGGATGGTGTTGAACATGCGCACTCCCCACGGGCGGTTTGCCCGATACCGGCAGGTAGGGGTAGCGCCGGCGTAGGTCAAGCGGTACGCCTGCGCGTTGCCAAAATTGTCAGCCGCGCTTAGAGACACCGAGCGTGATGTGGCCTGAAGCGTTACGGATGGTGCCTTACCACCGACAACCATCTGCGGCCGACAACGGCAAGCCCGGTTCGTGCCGCGCGCGCCGGCTCGGCAGCGTTCGGATAACGCCCAATAAGGAGTGTGGGGTCGATGCCTGAAGTCATCTTCAATGGTCCGGATGGCCGGCTCGAGGGCCGTTATGTCCACGGTCGCGGCGCCAATCCGCCGATGGCGATGATCTTGCACCCGCACCCGCTGCAGGGTGGCACGATGAACAACAAGGTCGTGTACAGCCTGTTCCAGCTATACAGCAAACGCGGCTTTTCCGTGCTGCGCTTCAATTTCCGCGGTGTCGGCCGCTCGCAGGGCACCTTCGACCAGGGCCAGGGCGAGTTGCGCGATGCCGCCGCGGCCATGGACTGGATGCAGGCGCACAATCCGAACAGCTCGGGCTGCTGGATCGCCGGCTTCTCGTTCGGCGCCTGGATCGCCATGCAGTTGCTCATGCGCCGGCCCGAGGTCGAGGGCTTCGTCTGCGCCGCGCTGCCGGCCAATATGTACGACTTTTCCTTCCTGGCGCCCTGCCCCAGCTCCGGCTTGATCGTGCATGGCGAGCACGATGAGATCGTGCCGATCGAACCGGTCGCCAAGCTCGCGCAAAAGTTGCAACACCAGCGGGGAATCGTCATCGAGCACGCCATCGTGCCAGACGCGGATCACTTTTTCAGCAACCATCTGGAAGCCTTCCAGGTCACCGTCGGCGCCTATCTGGACAAGGCGCTGGCCGATCCGAATGTCGCGCCGATGGCCGGCCGGGCACCGGCGCTGTCGCGCTGATCGGGCTGGCGCGACGGCGCTCAAAGGCGCTCAAAAAAGGACAAGCGCGCCGCTCGTTTCCCCGACACCTGGTGACCAAACGCCCCCTTGGTTGCGTGAACACCGCATCTGTTGACCAAATGACCATCCGGCCAAGCCCGTAGGGCAACGCCGCAGCACGCCCACCCGAACACGCGAGCCAGAACCGGCCATGTCCGCCATCCCCGTCGATGCGAAGAGCGAGCTGCTGCACCACCTGGTGCAGCGCGGCTACATCCACCAGGCCACCGATCCGGACGGCCTCGACGCCCTCGCGCGAAGCGGCCCGGTCACCGGCTATATCGGCTTCGATTGCACCGCGCCCTCGCTGCATGTCGGCTCGCTCGTGCAAATCATGATGCTGCGCGCCATGGCCCGCTTCGGCCACCGCCCGATCGCCCTGGTCGGCGGCGGCACCACCAAGATCGGCGACCCGTCCGGCAAGGACGAAAGCCGCCAGCTCCTCGACGACGCCGCCATCGAGGCCAACAAGACCGGCATCAAGGCCGTGCTCGCGCGCTTCATCCCGTTCGGCGACAGCGCCGGCAGCGCGCTCATGATCGACAATGACGAATGGCTGAGCGAGCTGGCCTATATCCCTTTCCTGCGCGACATGGGCCGCCATTTCACCATCAACCGCATGTTGACCTTCGATTCGGTCAAGCTCCGCCTCGAGCGCGAGCAGCCGCTGACCTTCCTCGAATTCAACTACATGATTTTGCAGGCCTACGACTTCCTCGAACTCGCCCGGCGCTATGACTGCCGTTTGCAGCTCGGCGGCTCGGACCAATGGGGCAATATCGTCAACGGCATCGAGCTCGGCCGCCGCGTCGATGGCCGCCAGCTCTACGGCCTGACCACACCGCTGATCACCACCGCCTCCGGCGCCAAGATGGGCAAGACGGCCGCCGGCGCCGTCTGGCTCGATGCCGAGCGCGTGCCGGTATTCGATTACTGGCAATTCTGGCGCAATGCCGAAGACGCCGATGTCGGCCGTTTCTTGCGTTTGTTTACCGAATTACCGCTGGACGAAGTCAAACGCCTGGAAGCTTTGGACGGCGCCGAAATCAACGACGCCAAAAAAGTCCT
>JBHJHH010000086.1:0-5701 GCA_050331015.1 Geminicoccaceae bacterium | reverse complement strand
GGTGACGTTGCCGGTGCCTCTGTTGCCGTTGCCGTTGCCGTTGCCGCTGCCGTTGGCGCGGCGCAAGGCCTGTGGCGGCGGCAGGGGCGGCTGGCCTGGCCGGTCGGCATCGGCGCACTGCTCGGCATTGCCGGCTTGGGCTTAGCGATCGCGATCGCCGGGCAGGGTCAGGAAATTTTTGCGCTCGTCTTAATCCTGATCGCGTTTTTCTTGGTCATTCCGGCGCTCAACGCCGTGCTGGACGTCACGTCCTGGTTGGTGTCCCGCCTGCTTGCCGGCGATTTGCGCCGGGAATTGCACGAGCGCCGGGCGGCAGAGCGGCGGGCACTGACGATTGCCTGGCACACGGCCGCCGATCTCATTCTGGCGGTCCTTTCCATGATCGCGCTGGCCTGGACGCTCGCGTTTCTGTTCGAGCTGTATGCGCAATATGGCCTGGCGGGTGCGTTGCCGGAGGACAGCGAGTCGTTCGTGCGGCCGATGCTGCAGGACGCCGTTCTCATCCCCGGGCCGAATGCGATCTGGATCGTGCTCATGCTGCTGAGCACGCTGGTGCCGACGGCGATCCACATGGCGTTCTTGCTGTTTGCGCCGCTGGCGGTGCTGAGCCTGCCCGGGCGGCGGCGGGCGGATTTGATCGCACGGCTGGAAGCCTATGACGCCGCCAGCGATGAGGACAAGACCACAACGGTGCGCAAGGTGGCGTCCTATTTCGCGCGCGAACGGCTGTTTGTCTGGATCGCTGCCGGTGCAACGGCGGTGCTCGGTCCGCTCGGCATCGCGCTGCTGATCGACTATGTCACCGACTGGCATCTGCTGCGCGACGGCGGCCGGTTCCTCTACAACGTCGCCACTCACGGCATCGAGCTGGCGCTCTGGCTGAGCCGCTAGAAGCTCAGACCGATGCCTAAGGAAAAGCCGCGGATGGTGTCGCCGGCGAGGTAGCGCAGGACGATGCGCGCGCGCTGGAGATAGTAGGGCCGCGCACTGGTGTCGATTTCCAGGCCGCCACCAAAGCGCGCCAGATAGTCGAATTCGAGGGCATCGGCCTGGGCGCCGAAAAAGTGGTTCAGGCCGCCGTCGACGACGTAGCGCAAGGGCCTATCGAACACCTCGACGCCGGTCGGCCAACGGATGCGCCCCCAGACACCCAGCGTCGATGCGCTGGCCGTGCCGCCGGGCGTCGCCGTGCTGCCGCCGAAGCTGTCCAGCTCGATATGGGTGTAGCGCAGCTCGCCGTCGAGCTCGTAATCCGGGCGCTGCCGTGTGAAATCGAGCATCAGCGCGCCGCCGACGCCATAGGCGTTCAGTTCCTCATCGCCGAGCAGGCTGCCGTCGCCGTCATCGCCGCCGCCACGGAGCGGGCCGGGCAGGTCGTCGAGCAAGGTGGCCTGGCTGGTGACCCGGCCGAGGGCGAGGTGGAAGATCGGCCGCAGCACCCATTCCGGGGTCAGCGCGACGTCATAGCCGAGACCGCCGGTGGCGGCGAAGCTGGTGAAGCGGGCATCCACCGCGGTGTCGCTGTCCTCGAAGATGAAGTCCGGATCGTATTGGCTGATGCCCAAGAAGCCTTCGAGATAGATCGGCGGGTTGTCGCCCTCGAGCGTGGTGCCGCCGCCGAGCTGAAACAGGGTGAAGCCGGCGTCGTCGCTGGACGGGCTGTTGATGCTGAGCGAGGACGCGGTCGTGTCCGGCAGGACCGAGAAGGTCATCACCGCCAGGATGTTGTCGATGGTCTCGTCCAGGCCGGCCGGACGCTCTTGCGCGCCGGCGGGGGCGGCGAGCAGGCATAAAGCGAGGCAAAGGCGGATAGGCAGGCGCATGCGATCGGGCGGGGCTCGGCGTGTTGGCTATCGATGCCGTTCATGCCGGGCTCAGGGTTTGAGCACAATGACCAGATCGTGCGCCTCGACCCGGGCGCCGGCGCCAAGGGCGATTTCCTGCACCGTACCGGCGCTCTCCGAGGAGATGGCGCTTTCCATTTTCATGGCTTCGATGGTGAACAGCCGGTCACCGGGCTGGACCTTCTGGCCGATCTCGACATTGACCGCGACGATGGCACCGGGCATCGGCGCACCGATCTGCAAAGGATCGCTTTCGTCGACCTTGCGATGCGCCGGTGCCGTGGCGGCGACGGCGGCATCGGCGATCTTGACCGTGCGCGGCTGGCCGTTGAGCTCGAAAAACACCGTGCGTGTGCCGGTCTCGTCCGGCTCGCCCAGGGCCAGAAAGCGGATGACCAGCGCCTTGCCCTTTTCCAGCTCGACGCTGCGCTCCTCGCCCGGCTCCATGCCGTAGAAGAACATCGGCGTCGGCAACACCGCGACATCGCCGAACGCCTCGCGCTTTTTGGCGAACGCCCTGAACACGGCCGGATACATCAAATAGGCGGCGAGATCATCGTCACTGATCTCCTGGCCGATGTCGTCCGCGAGTGCGCTCCGTTCTGCCTCCAGATCGGCCGGTGGTAACAGTGCGCCGGCGCGCTCGGTCAGTGGCTTGTCACCCTTGAGCACCTTGGCGACCAGGGCTTCGGGAAAGCCGCCGGTCGGCTGGCCGATGTCACCGCGCAGGAATTCGATGACGCTTTCGGGGAAGGCGATGTCCTTGTCCGGATCAAGCACGTCGTCCGGGGTCAGGTCACCGGTGACCATGAACAGCGCCATGTCGCCGACCACTTTCGAACTCGGCGTGACCTTGACGATATCGCCGAACAGCTCGTTGACCGCGGCATACATGGCGCAGACATCCGGCCAGCGTTTGTCCAGGCCCATGGCGCGCGCCTGCTCGCGCAGATTGGTGTACTGGCCGCCGGGCATGCCGTGCTCGAAGACATCCGAGGCGCCCGCACGCATGTCGCTCTCGAACGCGCCGTACAGCTTGCGCACGCCGTCGAAATAGGTGTTTAGCTCGCGGATCGCCGCACGCGACAGGTTGGTGTCCCGCGGACTGTGGCGAAGCGCTTCGACGATCGAGCCGAGATTGGGCTGCGAGGTCGTGCCCGACATCGGATCGAGCGCGGCATCGACCGCATCGACGCCGGCTTCGGCCGCGGCCAGGATCGAGGCGCCGGCGATGCCGGAGGTGTCGTGCGTGTGGAAGTGGATCGGGATGCCGATTTCCTGTTTCAGCGCGCTGACCAGCATTTTCGCGGCCGCCGGCTTGCACAGGCCCGCCATGTCCTTGATCGCCAGAATGTGCGCACCGGCGGCTTCGAGTTCCTTGGCCAGCTCAACATAGTAATGCAGCGTGTATTTCTCGCGCTTCGGATCGCTGATATCGCCGGTATAGCAAATCGCCGCTTCGCACAGCTTGCCGGTTTCCAAGACCGCATCCATGCCGACGCGTAAATTCGGCAGCCAGTTCAGGCTGTCGAACACGCGAAACAGATCGATACCGCCTTCGGCGGCCTGTCTGACAAAGAACGTGACGACGTTGTCGGGGTAATTCTTGTAGCCGACGCCATTGGCGCCGCGCAAAAGCATCTGCAGCAGGATGTTCGGCACGCCGCTACGCAGATCATGCAAGCGCTCGAACGGGTCCTCTTGCAAAAAACGCATGGCGACGTCGAAGGTGGCGCCGCCCCAGCACTCGAGTGACAACAGATCCGGCAAATAATGGGCGTAGTAGGGCGCCGGTGCCAGCAAGTCATAGCTGCGAAAGCGCGTGGCCAGCAGCGACTGATGGGCATCGCGCAAGGTCGTGTCGGTGATCAGCAGCTTGTCCTGTTCGAGCATCCAGCGGGCAAAGCCCTCCGGCCCAAGCTGGTCAAGCCGATCGCGCGTGCCGCGTGGCGGCAGCTCGCCCCTGAGTTCGGTCGGCAGCACCGTCAGCACCGGATCGAGCATGCGCTCGGGCCTGGCGCGGCCCTTCACCTCGGGATTGCCGTTGACCATGACATCGCCCAGGAAGCTCAACAGCTTGGTGGCGCGATCCTGGCCGCGGGTGAAGTCGAACAGCTCGGGCGTTTCGTCGATGAAGCGGGTGGTGACGTCGCCTTCGAGGAACTGCGGGTGCTCGATCAATCGGATGAGGAAATCGAGATTGGTCTCGACGCCGCGAATGCGGAATTCGCGCAAGGCGCGGTCCATGCGCTGGGCGGCTTCGAGCGGCGTCGGCCCCCAGGCGGTGACTTTTTCCAGCAGGGAATCATAAAAGGGCGTGATTACCGCGCCGGAAAAGGCCGTACCGCCGTCCAGTCGTATGCCGAAGCCGGTGGCACCGCGATAGGCGGTGATCCGGCCGTAATCGGGGATGAACTTGTTACGCGGGTCCTCGGTGGTGATCCGACATTGCAGGGCATGGCCCCAAAGCGTGATCGCGGCCTGTGCGGGCACGCCGGCGTCCTTGCCGATACTGGCGCCGGCGGCGATGCGGATCTGCGCTTTGACGATGTCGATGCCGGTGACCTGCTCGGTCACGGTGTGCTCGACCTGAACGCGCGGGTTGACCTCGATGAAGAAGAACTTGGCGGTGTCGACGTCGTAGAGGAATTCGACCGTGCCGGCATTGACGTAATCGGCGGCCTTGGCCAGACGCAGCGCTGACTGGCACAGATCGCTGCGCTGCTGGTCATTGAGATAGGGTGCCGGTGCGCGCTCGATGACTTTCTGATTGCGCCGTTGCAGCGAGCATTCGCGCTCGAACAGATGCACAGCGTTGCCGTGCTTGTCGGCCAGCACCTGCACTTCGATATGGCGCGCGCGGCGGATCAGCTTTTCCAGATAGACCTCGCCATTGCCGAACGCCGCTTCGGCCTCGCGCCGGCCGGCCTCGACCTGGCTCTTGAGCTGGCCGGCCTCCTCGATGATGCGCATGCCGCGGCCGCCACCGCCCCAGCTCGCTTTCAGCATGACCGGATAGCCGACGCCTTCGGCCAGGTCGGCGCAGGCGTCGAGATCGTCCGGCAAGGGCCCGGTCGCCGGCATGACCGGCACATCGGCGCTCTCCGCCAGCTTGCGCGCGGCGACCTTGTTGCCGAGCTTGCGCATGGCGTCCGGCGTCGGGCCGATAAAGGTCAAACCTTTATGGGCACAGCGCTCGGCGAAGTCGGGGTTTTCCGATAAGAAACCATAGCCCGGATGGACCGCGTCGCAGCCGGCTTCGCGCGCCACGCGCAGCATTTCCTCGATCGACAGATAGGCGGCGACCGGCTTTTGCCCCTGGCCGATCAGATAGCTTTCATCGGCCTTGAAGCGGTGCAGGGCGTAGCGGTCCTCATGGGCATAGACCGCGACCGTGCGCATGCCGAGCTCGGTGGCCGCGCGGCAGATGCGAATGGCGATCTCGCCGCGATTGGCGACCAAAAGCTTGGAAAACGGCGGGTCGGCCATCGGGCTCGCTCCTCGTGCTGGCGTCCTTTTCATGTCGGTCTCTGGGCAGAGACCTGAGCAAGTCTCGGGCCGTTTCCTAGCCGATCAGGTAGATGTGCATGAAGCGCGGGCCGTGCGCGCCGCGGATATTCTTGGCCTCGATGTCGGCCGTGCCACTGGTGCCGGTGATCAGGTTGATGTTGCGCGGATGGGCCATGCCGCTGTCGCGCACGATGTCCCAATAGTCCTCCATGGTGCGCAGCATGGCATCGGCGCGCACGGCGATCAGGTGGTGCAGCGGCAAAAAGCTGTGCAGGACCGGGCTGTGCGGACCGGAATGGAACACCAGCGTGCCGGTTTCGGCAATGCCGTACAGCGCCCGGCCGAGG
>JBHJHH010000085.1:0-9781 GCA_050331015.1 Geminicoccaceae bacterium | reverse complement strand
TGGCGGTGGAGGAGGTGGTGGCGGCGGGGGCGGTGCGGATCTCGGGCCAGGCGCTGCACCCTTGTCCGCCTCGGCGGCCCTGCCACGGCGCTCGCCGGCGGCAGGCGGCGGCGGGCTGGTCGTCGGGCTCTGGCCGCCCTTACCTTCTTGGCCAAAAAGCGGCTTTTCCCGCGATGACTGACCGCCAGCGGGCGGCTTAGGCGTGCTCATGGCCGTCGACAACGTCCCATATCAGCCGGGGATCGAAACTGTGCGCCGCGATCATGGTCAAGATGACCACGGCGGCGAAGAAGGCGGCGCCCAGCCCGGCATTGACCGTCGCCAGATTGCCCAGGTGAACCAGTGCCACCAGGATGGCGACGACATAGACATCGATCATCGACCAGCGCCCGATACCCTCGGTCATGCGGTACAGGCGGGTGCGATCGCGCGGCCGCGCCTTGACCTTGAGTTGTACCGAGAGGAGCAGATACGCAAGGACGATGATCTTCAAGAGCGGCACGAACACGCTGGCGATGAAAATCACCAGCGCAATCGGCCACATACCGTGATGCAGCAGGAACAACACGCCGCTCATGATGGTGTCGGACTGGTTGCCGGTCAGCGTCGAGGTGTGCATGATCGGCAGGACATTGGCCGGCACATAACAGATCATCGCCGCGATCAGCAGCGCCCAGGCACGCCCGAGCGCCTGCGGCTTGCGGTGATGCAGGCTGGTCAGGCAGCGCGGGCAGCGCAGATAGCCCTTCGGGCGCGTCTCCGGCGGCGCGATCGCCAGATGGCAGGTGTGACACTCCAAGGGCTCGCCGCTGATCTCGTCGGAATCGCGCGCCAGCGTAACCGGTACGCGCTCCCAAATCGCCTGGCGATCGAGCGCCGCCTGCGCCCAGGCGAGCGCGAAGATCAGGCACAAGAACGCGATCAGCGCCGGGCCGACCACCAGGGTCGCCATGTCGGCCAGCTTGATGGCGGCGACCAGAATGCCGAGCATGAAGACATCCATCATGCTCCAGGGGCCGAGGCGGGTGATCAGGCTGAACACCTGCGGCAGATCGCGCGGCGTGCGGTTCATGGACAGCGGCACGAGCAGATAGAGCAGCAGCAAAAGCTGCAGCGCCGGCGCGATCAGCGTGGTGACCGCCACGACCGCGGCCAGATCCGGCCGGCCATCGGCCCAAAGCTGCTGCACGGCGATGACCAGGGTCATTTCCGTGTGCTCGGCGCCGATTTGCAGACCCAGGAAGGGAAAGGCGTTGGCGACGACAAACAGCACCAGCCCGGCCAGGGTCAGGGCCAGCGATGTCTCCAGCCTGGCTTTCGGCCGGCGCAGGAGAGCGCTGCCGCACCGGGTGCATTCGGCGACCTCGCCGGGCCGCAGCACCGGTCTTGCATAGCGGGCACCGCATTCATGGCAGACCACTTCGCCCATGGTCGCTGCGCGCGACGGTTGGCTGTCATCGCGTGGTGTCACCTGATCGATCGTCCCTGTCTGCGCCATACGCCTCTAGCCGTTGTCCCACCGTTTCGAATAGATTACGCACTTGGTGCGCAAGAATAACAATAGTTCATCTCGACTTTGGCAAGTGTCGACTTGCAAGCTACCGATATTCGCTTTATGCGTTTAGGTAGATACCTGTTCGACGTATCATAGTCATTGCGGGCTCGGAAATTTGCCGGCCAGTCTTTCTATCAGAGGTTGATTACCATGGGTGAAAAGGTCAACGATCCCCTGGTGACGCTGCGTCAGCTCGCCGAGCATATCGACCTGGTTGCCGTCAGTCTCGATGGCACCGCCTGCGCCACGGTCTACCCGAACACCTTGCGCCGCCTGACCAAGCGCCTGCGCGCCGAGCTCGCCCGTCTGGAACAGGCCGAGGCCGCCGGCGCCGAACTGCCCGCCGACGACATCATTGCCATGTTTACCCTGCCCGCAGGCGGCGCGGCCGAGTGCCGGGCCGAGCCGCAGAAAACCCGCCGGTTCGCCTGACGCCGCGCTCAGCTCGCACCTGGCGGCGGCGCATCGCTCACGGTGCGAAAGCCGATATGGTTGCTGCCCAAGGACAATTCCTGCGGCTGGCGCGCTGACGGGCGATAGCGGGCGCAATAGACCGGCGAACACAACCACGAGCCGCCCTTGACGACCACCGACGGCGTCTGGCCCGGCGGCACGAAGCGCGCCGCAACCATCATGTTCGGCCCCTGCGGCTCACTCACCGGGTCGGGCAGATGGCCGGGCACATACCAGTCCTTGGCGTATTCCCAGACATTGCCGGCCATGTCGTACAGGCCATAGCCGTTCGGCGCATAGCAGCCGACCGGTGCCGTGCCGTTGAAGCCGTCCTCGGCGCTGTCATCGGCCGGAAAGGCGCCCTGCCAGGTGTTCGCCTTGAAGCCCTCGAGCGGGTCGTAGCGGTCGCCCCAGGCATAGGTCTTGCCCTCGAGGCCGCCGCGCGCGGCATATTCCCATTGCGCCTCGCTCGGCAGCATCTTGCCGGCCCAGCGGGCATAGGCCTGGGCGTCCTGATAGGCGATGTGCACCACCGGATGGTTGTCCAGGCCCTCGATCGAGCTGCCCGGGCCGAGCGGCTCGCGCCAGCTGGCGCCCTGGACATAGCGCCACCACTGGGTGATGTCCTGGTAGTTGGCCACCGCCGCCGGCGGGCTGAACACCATCGAGCCGGGCGCCAGCAGATCGGCCGGCAGGTTCGGGTGCTCTTGCGGATCGAGGCCGCGCTCGGCAACCGTGACATAGTCGGTCGCGGCGACGAAGGCGGCGAACTGGGCATTGGTCACTTCATGGGCATCGATCCAGAAGCCCTCGAGGGTGACCTCGTGCTCGGCGCGCTCTTCCGGACGCTGGCGCTCGCTGCCCATGGTGAAGGTGCCGCCGTCAAGCCAGACCATGCCAGCGGTCGGCGCTTCGCCCGCAGGCAGACCGCCATAGCCGGTGCACAGCTCCGCCGCCGTGGCCGTTCCGGCGAGCAGAACCAGCGCCAGCGCGCCACCGCATACCCGCACCCTCATTGCTCCCATGCAAACACCTGCGCCCAGTCATCGGCGATCGAGGTCACCGTCCAGCCCTCAGCCTCGGCCATGTCGAGCGCTTCGTCCAGACCGCCGATATGGCTGCCGCGATCATAGGCGTATTCGCGCTCGGCATCGTCATGATGCACGATGCCGGCAAAGCGCGGGCCGTCACCGGCGGTGACCCATTGCAGCATCTGCAGATCGCCGTCGCTATTGCCAAACGCGAACACCGGCCGCTTGCCGAGCGCGCGGTAGATGCCGACCGGCTTGCCTTCCTTGTCGTCGATGAAGGCGATCTCGGCCTCGCGCATGATCACCGGCTCACCGTCCTCGACAGCGTAGCTGAGCTCGATCATCGATCCGATGACCTGCTCCGTCGGGATGCCGTAGACCGCCTCCGTCCACGGGCGCATGAACGCGCGGCCGCCGCCCGAGACGATATAGGTGCGAAACTCGTGCGCCCGCAAATACGCGAGCAGCTCGAGCATCGGCTGGTAGACGAGCTCGGTGTAGGGGCGCGCAAAGCGCGGGTGCTCGGCCGTGGCCAGCCAGTCGACCACCAGCGCATCGAAGGCATCCGTGCTCATGCCGGCATGGGAGGCCATGATCAGCTTGACCAGGGCCGCCTCGCCCTCGGCCAAGGCACTGGCCAGATCATCCTCGAGCACGCCCTTGAACGGCTGGGTCTCGGCCCAGTCCGGATGCGCCGGCGCCATGTCCTTGATGCGCTGGAAGGCGAACGAGAGCTGGGTGTAGACCGGCTGTTCGACCCAGAGCGTGCCGTCATTGTCAAAGACCGCGATGCGCTCGGCTTGCGGCACGAAGGCAGCATCGGCCTCATCGGTCACCGTTTCGACGAAGTCGACGATCGCCTGTTTGCTGGCGCCGTCGTGCCATGACGGCAGCGGATCGTCCTGGGCCTGCGCCGGTGCGGCTGCCGCTGCGGCCAGGACCAGGCTGAAAACGAGGGCAAAACGGCTCATGCGGCCTCCTGTTGACCATAGGTGCGTCGCAGATAGTCGATGATGTCCTGGCTTTCCGGCATCCAGCGTTCGTCGCCATCGCTTTCGATGATGCGCAACACCGGCACGGTCGGCCGGCCACGCGCGGCGACCAGCTCCGCACGCCAGGCATCGTTCTCGCTGATCTCGCGCAGCTCGACCTGCAGCCCCAGCTGGTCGATGACCTTGCGCACGCGCAGGCAGAACGGGCAGTAGTCCAGATGGTACAGGATCAGCGTGTCGCCGCTGGCTTCGCTGCTCGCGGCGAAATGGCTGATGAACTGCCGGGCGTAGATCTCCGAGCGCGAGCGGATGTCGCTGCCGCTCAAGCGCTCGGCCTCGATGCTCATCAGGCAAAAGACGATGCGCGCCTTGCACAAGTGGAAGCCCAGCCGAGCGCTGAGCGGCTCTTGCAAGACCTCGGCATAGGCCAGCGGCCACTCGTCCTCGGGCACGAGGCCAGCCGCCAGGCGCTGGCGAAAGGCATCCTCGGCGCGATCAAACAGCACCACCAAATCGGCCACGAGCGACGGCTGCACGCTATCGATCCCCCACGACGGTTTCCTTCGCGGCGTCCTACGCAATTCGGCGCCGCAATGCCAAAGAAAAGTGCGCTGGCCGGGGCGGCGATCTGCGCCATGTGCCGGTGGCGGGCGACCGCGCGGCGCTTGCGCGCCGCCGGGCTCCCGTCTATGCGCGAGGCAGGCAAGCGTGGCATGCGGGTTCGCGCCGCGTATCGGACAGGCAGATTGAGGCATCCAGCCATGGTGCATGGCCTTGAGCGGGGCGAACCCTTTACCGACCGTCGCCAGCTCGTCGAGTATATCGCGCAGGGCAGCAAGCCGCGCGAGGCCTGGCGCATCGGCACCGAGCACGAGAAATTCGTGTTCTTCACCGAGGATCTGCGCCCGGTGCCCTATGAGGGTGAACGCGGTATTCAGGCCGTGCTCGAAGGCCTGGCGCGCGACTTCGGCTGGCAGCCGATCCATGAGCGCGAGCGGGTCATCGCGCTCGTGCGCGATGGCTGTTCGATCACCCTCGAGCCGGGCGGCCAGCTCGAGTTGTCGGGCGACATGCTCACCGACCTGCACCAGACCTGCAGCGAGGTGCACAGCCATCTGCGCGAGGTCAAAAGCGTCCTCGGCAAGCTCAAGCTGGCCGTGCTCGGCGCCGGCTTCCTGCCGAAATGGACGCTGGACGAGATCCCCTGGATGCCCAAGGGCCGCTACCGGATCATGCGCGACTACATGCCCAAGCGCGGCGGCCTCGGGCTCGACATGATGACCCGCTCGTGCACCGTGCAGGTCAATCTCGACTATGCCGATGAAGCCGACATGGTGCGCAAGTTCCGCGTCTCGCTCGCCCTGCAGCCGATCGCCACCGCCCTGTTCGCCAATTCGCCGTTCAAGGAAAGCCGGCCGAACGGTTACTTGAGCTATCGCAGCCATATCTGGACCGATACCGATCCCGATCGCACCGGCCTGCTCGATTTCGTCTTCGAGGACAGTTTTGGCTTCGAGCGCTATGTCGATTACATCCTCGATGTGCCGATGTATTTCGTCCAACGCGACGGGGCCTATATCGACATGGCCGGCCGGTCGTTCCGTGACTTCATGGCCGGCCAGCTGCAAGGCCTCGAGGGCGAGCTGCCGGGCAAGGCGGATTGGGCCGATCACCTGACCACGGCCTTCCCGGAAGTGCGCTTGAAGAAATTCCTGGAAATGCGCGGCGCCGATGCCGGGCCCTGGGGGGCCTTATGCGCCCTGCCGGCGCTTTGGACCGGCCTGCTCTACGACCAGACCTCGCTCGATGCCGCCTATGACATGATCAGCGCCTGGACGCTCGAGGAGCTGCACGGCCTGCGCGACGCCGTGCCGACCACCGCGCTGGGCACGCCGTTTCGCGGCCGGCCGCTGTACGACACAGCGTGCGAGGTCGTCGCGCTCGCCCGCGCCGGCCTGCAGCGCCGGGCGCGCAAGAATGAGTGGGGCCGCGACGAGGCGCATTATCTCGAGCCGCTGGAAGACATCATCGCGCGCAAGGAAACCCTGGCCGAGACCATGCTGCGCCGCTTCCACACTGACTGGCACGGCGACATCGACCGGTTGTATCGCGACCACGCCTACTAAGGCGCGCCGGCTAGGCCACCGGCTCGACGCGCACGGTGCGGATCGCGCGCTCATCGGCGGTTTCGATGGTGAAGCGCTGACCCTGGGCGACGATGCTCTCGCCCGGCGCCGGGATGTGCTGGAAGCGCGCGAGCAGGAAGCGGGCGAGCGAATGCGGCTCGGCGTCGCGCAGATTGGTGCCGACGATCTCGTCGAATTCGATCATCGGGATGTGCGCCTCGAGCACGAAGCCGCCATTATCGAGCTCTTCCAGCACATGGCGGATGCCCGGATCGCCGCCATGGTCGCGCTCCGGGTCGCCCATGAGGTCGTCGACCAGATCGGTCAGCGTGATGATGCCCACGGCCGAGCCATTGGCATCGACCACGACGGCGAACTGGTCTTCGCGCGACAGAAGCTTGGGCAACAGGCTGTTCAGCGGTTCCGTGGTCGGCGCGAACAGACAGGGATGGGCCAGCTCGGCGACCGGCCGATCCAGATCGCCCGGCTCGAGATATTCCCAGCGATTGGCGGCGAACAGCGCGGTGATATTGGTGCTCGAGCCCTCATAGACCGGCAGGCAGCGCAGGCAGTGATCGATCGCCAGCTTGAGTGCCTGACGCGCCGGCTGGCTGGCCTCGACCGACAGGACATCGCCGATCGGCAACATGCCCTCACCGGCGGAGATGCCGGCAAAGCTGATCACCCGGCGGATCTGGCCGCGATCGAAGGCGGCCGCGGCGGCGTTCTCCTCGGCCAGACGCACGACCGCATCAAGCTGCTCGCGCGACAGCATCTTGCCGCCGCTCATGTCACCGCCGGCGAGACGCGCCGCGAAACGGGCCAGGTTGGAAAAGACGAAAATGAACGGTGTGAAGAGCACGCCGAACCAGCTCAACGGCCGGATGATGATCGGCACCAGCTCGTCAGCGCGCTCCTGATAGACGCTCTTCGGCACGATCTCGCCCAGGATCAGGAACAGCGGCGTGAACAGGATGAAGGCGACCCAGTCACCCATGGCCGGACCGACATAGCTGATCACCGTGATGGTGCCGACCGTGGTCAGGGCGATGGTCGACAGATTGGTGCCGATCAGCGTGGTCGACAGCAGCTTGTCCGGCCGCTCGAAGGCATCCAGGACCATCTGCGCGCCGCGATTGCCGTTCGAGGCCTGGTGGCGCAGGCGGATCTTGTCGGCATTGACCAGGGCGATTTCCGAGCCGGAGAAAAAGCCCTTGAGCAGCAAGAGCACGAGCATGATCGGGATGGCGAGGTAGAGGTCCATGGCGCTCAGCTCCCGCGCGTCGTGCCGGCCGCCGGCGGGCTGGCCTCGGGCGGACTTGTTGACGGCGAACGCACTGGCGGCGGGCTGGCCGGCGGCGTCACCAGGCTGATATCCTCCGGATCGAGATCGCTTTCAGCGGTTTCCTCGGCCTCTTCGCGGATCATGCTCTCGACCGGCTCCATCGGCGGCTCGCTGTCCTCGGCCAGCGCCGGTGCGTCGTCGGCATCCTCGTCGGCGTCCTCGTCGCGCTCATCGGCACCGTGCAGGGTCACGCGCAGGCGCTTGATGCGCAGGCCCGACATCTTCTGCACCTTGAAGGTGGCGCCGCCGAGCGTGACCGTGTCGCCCTCCTGCGGCACGCGATCGAGTGCGCGGAAAACGACGCCGCCGATCGTGGTCATGCGCGGGTCATGGATGTCCAGATTGGTCAGATGGCAAAAGCGCTCGAGCGTGAGCGAGCCCGACACGGTCAGCCGGTGCTTGCTGTCGACCTTGTAGGTCGGCTTGTGCATGTCCTGATCGGCCAGATCGCCAAAGACGAAGGCGAGCAGGTCGTGCTTGGTGACGAAACCGTCGACGCCGCCGAACTCGTTGACGACGATGGCGTGATCGGCGCCATTGGCGCGCATGGCATCGAGTATTTCGTCGACCTTCTTGGTCGGCGGCACGATATAGGGCGGCCGCACCAGGCTCTCGAGTTCGAGCGTGGCGATGTCCTGGCCCTCGATCATGGCGCGCAGGACGTCGCCGGCATGCAGGATGCCGATGATCGTGTCGCGGTTGTCGCGATAGACCGGCATCTGCGCGAACTGGTATTTGCGCATGCGCTTGAGCATGTCCGGCAGCGGCATGCGCGCATCGAGATAGCGGATGCGCGGGCGCGGCACCATGACCTCGATGACCTCGGTGTCGGCGCTGCGCAGCAGATTGTCGATCATGGTGCGCTCGACGGCGGTGACCTCGCCGGCGGCTTCGACATGCTCGAGCAGCGTGCGGAACTCATCGACGCGCAGCAGATGCGTGCGCTCGCGGTCCTTGCCGACGAACAGCGTGGTCAGCCGGTCGGACACGATGCGCACGACGACGCGCAGCGGCGCGATGAAGTTGACCCAAGCACTCATCGGCGCCGAGATCTTGCTGGCGATGCCGACCGGGTTGGTCACCGCCAGGGTCTTCGGCGTGACCTCGCCGAGCAGCATGACCAGCGGGAACATCAGCACGATATTGGCGATCGCCGCGGCATCCGGGCGGCCGTACAGCGCCAGCAGCAGGCCGGCCAGATTGATCGAGGCGGCGATGTTCAACAGCTCGTTGCCGCACAAGATCGAGATGATCAGCTGGCGCGGGCTGTCGAGCAGGCGGTGCAGGTTTTCGCTCTGGGCATGCTTTTGCCGGCGGAGCTTTTGCAGATCCAAGCGCGAGAGCGAAAACAGCGAGGTTTCCGACATCGAGAAAAACGCCGAGCCGGCGAACAGCAGCACCTGCAAGAGGATGCGCGCGAGCACATCCGCATCACCCAGACGCGACGTATCGATCTGCAAGAGCAGCCCGAGATTGAAGCCGCCGTCCTCCATGCGTGTCGTGCTCCGTGGCGTTGTTCTGGCGTCTCTATGCCGCTAAGCGCGGGTGATGACAGCTCTGTGACCGCCGGGCCGGCCTGACCGGGCGGCTGTCGACCGACGCGCACCGGGCAGCCGCTTGCCGGCGATCGATTAAAGTTTCGATAAACGCTTATTCGGCGCTTGCTGTGTGTCGGAATGCGCGTAAAACGCGCGCTCCTCCCTTTCCGTTACGCCCTGTTCCCAGACGGCCGTGCATGGTTGGTCGCGTGGTGACGGACGCTTTTGCGCCCCGGTATGCCTGGCATATCGGGGTCTTTTTTTGCTGGACGCGCCCCGCCCGGCGAGGGTTACGAGGGCCGCCCCATCCCCAACCGCCCAAGCTGAAAGGATGAAGCTATCGTGGTATTCCTTGCCGCTGCAACAAGTCGGAGCCCATCTGGAGCGTCCGGTGCATGGGGGCGGCTCGGGTTCCAGCGATGCGCTGCACGTTTTGTGTTGTCGGCACGCTTGAGGAATTGATTCAAGCGTATACTTGACAACCCCACCGCAGAGGTGGACGACACACGCCGCAAATAAATGTAGGAAGTGAAAAATTGAAACAAAAACAAGAAAAACACCATTCTCAGACCACGTCCCATACGCCGGACGGAGTGCGTGAGCCGCTCGAGCTTTCGAGCCACCTCCCCTTTCGCCTAAGCCAGGTCGCGCGCATGGTCTCGATCAGCGCGTCACGCCTGGTTCAGAGCCATGTCGGGATCGGCGTGCGGGAATGGCGCGTGATCGCCATTCTCGGCGATC